>CAYZDE010000010.1:0-18995 GCA_964477205.1 Microcaldota archaeon | reverse complement strand
CCGCGTACACTTGGACGCATTGCTTAAATGTTAACTCGGTTTTCGAGTTGGTTGCGACCGTGGATATTGACGAGGGTTTGTCGGCGTATGGCCAGAGTGGTGAGTGGCAGGCTGCGGGTTGCCCGAATATTGAGTATGGTAATTATCAGTTTGCAGAGGGTGTTGCTCAAGCTCAGGTTGCTGTTGGTTGGTTTGATGGTAAGCAGTTGGCTCCGCAGGTGAATGAGCGGGTTTCTTCAGTGAGGGAGCCGTCGCGTGTTGAACCGCCTAGGTCTCGTGTGTCGCGTGTTTTGTCGCGGGCGCGTTCGTATTTCCGCCAACGCGCATTCAAGCGTTGAACAATCTCGTTTTTATTCTTTGAATACCTCCCAAATTGGAGGTTGATTTAGTTTGAAGAAAGCGCTAGCCCTTTTAGTATTGTTCTCTTGTTTTGCATTCGCCGCAACCCCTGTTTGTGGTGAATTAGGTGGCAATTGGATTGTTATTGGCAATGAAACTTGTTCCGGTTCGATTCACGTTACCTCGTTGACGGTTCAAGACGGTGCGACTCTCACACTCGAAAACGCGGACTTGCGAATCGACGACGGGGGATTAATTAGCGCTGAACCCAGCTCTTCCTTGTTCATTCACGATAGTACTGTTGAAGTTTACTCTGAGCTTTATCCAGTACCCGCTAACGCGCGTTTTCACTTTGTGGTTGACGGGGCTGATTTTGAGTTTGTTAATAGTGAGTTAAGGTACTGCGGAGAAATGGGTGGCGCGGATTACCTTGGTTTAAGAGTCAAGAATACGAATAATGTTGCAATAACGAACAGCGTTTTCGAAGAGAATTACGAACCTTTGTACTTGAAAGAAGTTCATTCTCAATCCGGGTTAAAGTACGGGGTTACGGTCCACAATAACAATTTTTCTTTTAATGATTATCCTGTTGTTTTAGAGGATTCATCTGGAATTAGTTTTTCGTTCAATAATGTTTCATATTGTACTGTAGTTACCGCTTACGGCGTTGTTTTTGACGGGGCTAGCGACAATTATTTTGGGTACAATTGGATTGACGGGTCTTTCGGTGGGTTGATGTTGCAATCAGCTTCAACCGGTAATTCGGTTTGGAATAACCATTTAGGTGTAATGGAGGGTAAAGAGCACGCGCTTCGTTTGGATGCTTCATCCGGGAACGATTTGTTTAATAATTCGGTTGAAGGGAACGCGAGTTTTTACGATGCGCTTAACTTGGTTGTCGTGGGCGGCAGCGTTAGCGGTTACTTGAATTTTGATAAGGCCGTCGAGTTGGCTAGGGTTATGAACGTTGAATCCGATTACGGGATATACATTTTGAATGGTGACGAGAGCTCGGAATTCAAGGACTCGACTATCGCGGGCACTAGGATTGATACCGAATACCCGTTCGTTGACTGCGACTTATCAGAACTCGACTTCACTGACTCCGAGGAAATAGTGCTCGACGGCTCTAATGCTTTCAATTGCTCGTTTGCTTTGGAAACAAAATTGTTCGGCGAGGACGCAAAGGATTACGCGGTGAAGTTAACCGGGAGTAACCCCGGGTTATACGATAGTAACCTTGCGGTAGGCAATACTACCGCAGTGCTAATCGACGACGCCGACGGGGCGGTACTCCACAACAACGTGATTGAGGCGGTTCAAGGCGTGTTCGTTAACGAGTCGCAGAACATTATCATTAGCAACTCGAATTTCTCGCCTTTAGAATTTAATGTTAATTGGTCGCTCCGCGAGGGCTTCATTGCTAGCGGAGGGTACCAAGAGTGCACGGGCACGAGCGCTGAGTTGAGTTCGCTAAACCGCTTGAGTTTCGCCGAGCTTCCTGGCGGCGGGAGCGGCCCTGACTACCTGCCTTGTGTAATGCGTGCGGAATGTAATATGATGTACGATTTATTTGCTTCTACTTACTCTTTCCCTGTTTGCGGTTGTTATTCAACCGCGCCGTTGGGTTGCACTGACGATAATATAATCCAGAGTTACAAGCAGTGCGCCCTCAATAGTTATTGTTACGGTAATTGGCAGTACTTCAGCCCGTGGGCCCCCTTGGGTAGCCAGTGGCCGGGCCACCCGAACTATGCGGGGAACCCCAACGAACACGTTTGTTCGGGTTACGCCCCTCAAGTGACGATTATGTCTTGTTCCGACCAAGGTTACCCTGAAGCGGATTGTTTAGAGCCGCCGCAATCCGGCAAGGTTAATGTTGGCGAGTATCGTTGCCAAGCAAACCCGAATAAGTATTGCTATGCTGACTCTTTGAATACTTGCGAAGCCCAAGGGTGTGGTTCGTCCGCGATTTGCGCGTCGAGTGTTCCGGACGGCTACGAGTCTTGCGGGAGTTCCGAGTGCTTGGTTGGCAAGACTTGCTTCAAGCCGATTAATTACTCGTCTTGTGTTCTAGGCCAGGGCTTTCCTTTCGGCGCGCTTTGTTCAATAGAGGCGCCGTTGGGTTATTCATTGTGTGACGGCAGTGAGGATTGTGCTTTTGAGAACGAGTGTTACTGCGAGGACATAGTGTACCCGACTTGTGCGGAACAGAATTTTGAGGATGCGATTTGTGTCGTGAATGCGCCCAAGGGTTACTCATTATGCGAAGGTAGCGGCTTATGCTCAGAGGATAAGTATTGTTACTGCGAGGACCCGGTTTACGCTAGTTGTGCTATCCAAGGGTTTGAAGACGCGGTTTGTGCTTTTAATGCGCCGAAGGGTTATTCCTTGTGCGGCGGCGGCTCAGGGTTTGGCCTGCTCTTGACTGATTGTGCTTTGGACAAGGAGTGTTATTGCGAGGACATAGTTTACGATAGTTGTTCTAGCCAAGGGTTTGGTGAAGCGGTTTGTGCAGTAGAGCCGCCCATTGGGACCGAGTTGTGTTCGGGTAGTTCGGCTTGCGGTGATGAGGAGGAGTGTTACTGTAACCTTTGTGTTGTTGATTCAATTCCATTCATTGTAGTGGACGGGTCTCATGGCGTGAACATTACTAACTCCTTGTTCGACGAGACCGGAGTAATAATCGAAGTGAAAGCGGACTCGACTTTAGTTGAGTTATCCAACGGCGAGTTCAAGGGGGGCGCGTTGATTTACTTACGCGGGAATTACAATTCACTAGTTGACTTGACTTTCGCGGACGTAGAGGTTAAGTCCCTGCCGTACACCGGGATTGACGTGCTCGGGAATTACAATTCTCTGGTTAACTTGAATATTCCCGAGTCGCAAGGCTTGGTGGTTTGGGGTGACTTCAATGACTTGGAATCCATTTCCTTTGGCACTGCGGGAGTAAGCGTTGGCGGCACGGATTACAATGTAGTCGACAAGGGGTATCACACTCAATTAAGCGGCGTTGACTCCGCATTAGGCGGGCTATTAGTGAGCCCGGTCGGGCCTAGTGCATTGCTGGCGAGCCGTTCGGTTGCCTACTCGAGTTTCAACGGCGTGCGATTGGAGAATGAAGCAAAACTGCGTTACTTGAGTGGGAGCACCGGTTCGACGAACACGGTTAGTGATGTGTTCTTCGCGGATTACGAATCCGAATTACAGCGTGATTGGAACGTGAGCGTAACCGTGGTTAACGGCAGTGCCGGTTTTGACCCATTGCCGCGCGTGCCTGACGCTGTGGTGTCTTTCTCCTCGCCTACTATCGGCCAGCAAGCCGAGTTAGCGGCCCAGTCAGAGGGTTTCGAACCGTTATCGAGCGGGCAAGGCATTGCCGACGAGAACGGCTTCTTGAGTTTTGAGGTCACGCAGGCAGTGTGGGATAAGGATTATGCTATCGCGGAGTTGAGTGGCTTAACGCGCTTGTTGTTCGCTAGTGAAGAATTCAACCCTTACAACTTTACTGCGAGTGGAGCTGGCTTTGACGAGTCGTCGTGGGTCGGTGACATTGACGGCGACGGCGGAGTCGCCATTGAATTGATTAGCGGCTCGTACTTAACCTGCGCCGAGCAAGGTTACTCGGGTAGCGTTTGCGCGGAGAGCGCGCCTGAGGGTTACGGCGTTTGCGGCGGAGAGCCTTACTCGGGCGAGGAGTGCGGCGAGGCTTTGATTTGTTACTGCCAGATGGCTGTTCAGCCGTCGCCTTCGCCTAGCCCACAATCAGGAGTGTTCCTAGTGGCTATCGAGCCGAACAGGGCGCAATTGCCTGGAGATATTTCAATTAAGGTTTCGCTGCAGTACGAAGGCGTTCCATTGTGTATTGGCGAGGACATGGTAGTCTCGGTTACCGGTGCGGGTGGCGAATTGTTGCTTGCTGACTTTGTTACTTGTGACCCTGCTTACGGCTTGCATGAGTTCACCATTGAATTGAGTGAGTCCGGCAGTTATGTTGTCGGGGTTCAAGCAGAATCCATTGAGTTCGGCACGGCGACTGCAACGAACGAGTTCACTGTCATTGCGCAGCAGCCCGTGGCCACGCCCGGCTTGCACTTGATTCTTGCTTTACTCGTGGGCTTCGTCGCGTTCTACGCCGTGAGGAAGCAATGATTATCGTTGCGTTAATAGCGTTGGCTTACGCAATTGTAGCGTCCTTTATGGATTATCGTTACAAGGTCGTCCCTAATGACTTGACGCTGGTTGCCGCTGTCTGCGCAATTGCCTTGGCTTTCTCCAAGGGAGCGAACCTCTTAGAGTTCGCGCTGTTCGGGATGCTTTGGCTGTGCTTCTCTTACTTATTATATGCAACCCGCGTTTGGGGTGCCGGGGACGCTAAATTCTTCGCAGTGCTTTCATTGTACGCTTTCTTGTTGAAGGGTACTTCCGTGGAGGGAGTATTGTATTGGTTCCTTGCTTCGGCAGGGTTCCTCCTCGCTTTCGCTTTGCTAGCGAATACTAATGAAGTGATGCGCTTGCTCGCGCGCGAGTGGCGTGAGCGCTCACTGCGAGCAGGGCGCAAGGCTTTTGATTCCGCGGCTTTTGTTTCTTGCTTGGCGTTTCTATCCGGAATTTCGCCTTCACCCCTCATCGCGTTTGCTTTCGCGATTTTATTGTGGTTTTTGAGTGTTCCAATCGCGGTCACAGCACTCCTTTTAGTGCTTGGCGCTTGGCATTCAATTCAAGGCGCTTTATTGTGGCTCGGAATTTACGCAATTGGCTTTGTCGGGTTGGAGTTCTTTTCAATTTTGCGTGAAGTCGCCAAGTCCAAGCGCGGGAGGTTTAAGGGCTCGCTTGCTTTTGCTCCGTTCGCTTCCATTGCCTTTGCTTATTGGGTGTTGCTCGCGTGAAAGCACAGATTGGCATTGAGTTTTTTCTCTTGTTGGCAGTGGTGCTGGCCTTCATCATGCTCTTTTACTCAACTTCGGTTATTGAGGCGGAGCGCACGCGCGTTCTCGAATCGGCGGTTCTTTCAAAGCGGCTGCTTGACTCTTTGAGTGCGCGGGTGGACTTTGCTTTCCTCGCGGGTAACGGGTCGGTATTTCAGTTCAAGGGGTTCGTGCCAAAAGGCGGGAATTGTTTTTATTTTGACGAGGGCAGCCAACGCTTGTATTGTGCATTGTCCTCGCTCGAGGTGCCGAATGTGGCGGATTCGATATTCGTTTTCGGACCCGAATTGAAGTCGCCGGTTAGTGTTTATTGTGACGGGCCAATCGATCGCGGTTGGCTATCTAATGCTACTATTGCCAATAACGGTTCCGAGGTGTTCATCGAGTGCTAAGGAGCCAGGCAGGGGTTGAGTCCGCGTTCATCACTGCTTTAATCGTTGTTTTATTAGTCACGATCGTGGTTCCGGGGATTCGTGAGGCGGAACTCGATACTTCCTTATCCAGCGCGCGGTTGGCGGGCGTGAATTGGGCTGCGGCTAATGAGTCGCGGGAGTTCACGGGCCTTGGCTTTAGTAGGCAGCCCGGGCAAATCATGTTAGAGCCATACGGTTTCGAGGAGGGGCAGTCCGATTGGCCGAGTAAGCAGTTGAAGAGCGCTTTGTTGGGGGCGATTCGCGACACGGTTGCGCCGGCCCAGCAAATAACGCCTGAAGGCTGCGTGCAAGGCGTTAATTATGAGTACTGCTTCGAGTCCTTCGGTTGACGATTACCGCATCGCCTTTGCCTGCATTGCCTTGTCCTTAGTGGGCCTCGCCTCGCTAGTTGCCTTCGCAGCTCGCGTTGAGCCGCTCGACAGGGAATTTATTTCGTTAGTTGACGAGGGCAGGTTCGTGCGCTTTCACGGAGTGGCCTCGCGGGTGAGCGATTCGAATGGCAACTACTTCATTGAATTGTGTAATGAGGATTCATGCGTGAAGTGCGTGGTGTTCGCCGGGCTGGTGCGCGAGTCGAAAACGAATTTTGATTCATTAGAGGGGGCGCGGATTGCTTTTTCCGGAGTGGTTCGCGAGTATTCCGGTGCAGCTGAGCTCGTGGCTTTGAACGCGGATGCGGTGGAGTTCGAGTGAACTTTTTAGAGGGTTTTCTTCTAGGGTTAACGGGTTTCGTTCCGTTCGCCCACGTTAACTTATTATTAGGCTTCCTGGGCGACGTCGGCATTGCCTTTGTCGCGGCTCTCGCCGGCTCGCACTTGGTGTTCGAGGCGTTTCCTGCGATTTTGTTCGCTTTGCCTTCGAGCGCGCATTCAGTGAGCGTTCTACCCGGCCACCAACTCGTCTTGGCGGGGCAAGGCTTCAAGGCATTGCGTGCTACTCTTTATTCGGCTTTTTACGCTTTACTCGCTGCAATTCTGTTTGCTCCGATTGCCTTTGCTTTAGTGCCTTTATTGTTTGATTCAATTCGCCCGCTAATCGGTTACGCTTTACTCGCCTTGGTTGCATTGTTTTATTTCAGGCAGGAAGCGCGCTTGCGCGGGTTCTTCGTCTTCGCTTTGTCCGGCTCTCTAGGCTTCCTAGTATTCTCGGTTCCCTTGGTTGCCGAGCCCTTGTTTCCCCTTTTGTCCGGGCTGTTCGCGGTTCCCTCGCTATTGTATTCCATTGGCAGTGAATGGCCTAAGGTTTTCGAGGACGCGCGGTTTGAGTTGCCCAAGCGGTTCGCTTTGGCCGGCGCGGTTATCGGCGCATTGTCTCCGCTGGTTCCCGCGGTTAACCCGGCTCTTTTGGCGGGAGCCGCTTTCTTGTTCCTAGAGTCCAAGCCCATTGCTTTCCTCTCTCTTTCCTCTGGCTTAGCGGTTTCCAAGGCGTTTTACGATTTAGCTTACTCGCAGCTCGTCGGGGTTGCGCGTTCGGGCGCCGCGGCGGCTTTGCTTTCGGCTCCGGTGAAGGACGCTTGGCTCGCCGGGGTTTCCTTTGCTACCGCCGCGTTCGCCGCCCTAGCCATTGCACTTGCTTTGTTCAAGCCTTTGTGCCGCGCCTTGTCGCAAGTGCGGATGCGCTCGTTCAACTACTTCTTTTTGTTATTCATTGTTTGTGCGAACGCTCTTCTCGGCGGCTTTGAAGCGCTTTTCATTTTAGGCATTGCCTCGTGCATCGGGGTTTTGCCGCTGGCGCTCGGCGTGCCGCGGAGTAATGCAATGGGTGCGCTCATTGCCCCGAGCCTGCTGCACGCTTTCGCTTTGTCCGCCTTGCTCTTGGGCTTGTTGTATTAAAAACTCGCGGAGAGTATTTGTTTTCATGCGCGCTCAGGTTTCCTTGGAGTTATTCCTCGCGTTGAGCTTATTCGTCCTCTTACTATATTGGTTTTCGAGCCAAGCGGGTTTTGCTACTGACGCTGCGAGTGAAATGGCTTTGAAGGAGGAAACGAGTTCAGTGTCCAAGCAGGTGGCTCGCTTGGTCGGCTTGGCTTGCGCGCGGGGGCAGGAGTTGGAGTTTGACTTGCCGGTTCTCACCGATGGGTTTAAAGAAGTGGATTACTTCGTGAACTTCTCGTCGAATGCGGTCCTCGCTTATACCGATAACCATTATCCGCCTGCTTACTCAGTCACTTACGCTGCTTGCGGAGTTGAGGATGCCTTAATCAATGGAGCGGGAACAGTGTGCATTAATGCTTCGAACGCTAGCGCGCTAGTAGCCGTGACGGGGGGTTCGTGTTGAAGGGGCAGTTATTCAGTTTGGATTTAATGATTGCCATTGCGATAATGATTACCGCGTCCGCGATTGCATTGCATTCCATAGAGCTCGTGGAGCGCGGGTTTTCGGTTCCCTCTTCTCACGCGGTGGGCGCTTTAGCCGAGTGGCGCGTTGGCGGTAACCCGTTGCACGTGCCTCCCGCGCATTGCATTCAGTATTCCAACGGCACTAGTAATTGTGCTGGCTTTGAGTGCAATGGTAATGTTTTCGTTTCGCGCCGCATAACTATTTGCGATGACGGGGTTTGCCTGTTGGAGGTGCGCTCTTGCGAATGAAGGGGTTTCTTTTCACTGTTGACGCAATACTCGCATTATCACTATTGGCGCTTTCCCCGTTAGTGGTGAGTTTGGTAGTGCAGGAGTCGGCGTCGCTAGATGCGATGGCGTCGATGCAGCAACTCGGATTTGACTGCCTTGCTTCGGGTGCTTCCAACGCTGAGTGCGAGGCTTTGACGGGTTTCGGGTTTAATGCGTCGTTTTCCGGGGAGGGAGTCGCCGCGCAACACGTTGAACCAATGCCGTTTTGTTCTGGTAAGGGTTGCGTTAGCGGCTTCGACGGGGTAGTAGAGTCGGAGGTGCGCGTTACTTGAGGGGCTTCCTTTCCAGCGTCGCAGTTGGCTTTGCCGTGGCCGTGTTGGCTTTTGCTTTCGCTGCTTCCACTATCCAGTTATTGGAAGCGAATGCTTCAGTGCTAGCTTTCGAGTCGCAAGTAGTGCACGAGCGCGCCTTGGACGCGCGCGCTTTGGCGGACGCGGCTTTTCATGACGCGTTGATTGACGCGGGTTATGCTTCAATGCCTTGCGCCGGGCTTTCGGATGGGTTTTGCCAGAATTTAACCGCGGTTTTTCCCTTGTACTTGACTAATGTTTCAGAAGCGTTGAATGATTCCGCGTACTCCGTGGCGTTTGATGCAGCGGTTTCGTGCGCTTCGGTTCCCCCGCAAGGCGGCTACGCTGCTAGTTATTACGCTATTTATTCCTTGGTTGCCCGCGTGAATTCAAGCAAGGCAAGCGAGTCGTTTGATTTGGCGAACGCTTCTTTCACGGATGTTAACTTGACTGCGAACGATCCGCAGGCATTCCAGTTGCGCTTGCGTTACCCTTCCGGAGCGGAGTTACACCCGTTCGAGTTCTCTTGTAGTTAGTTTAATAATTAACCGCGCAGTTAGTTTCTCGTGTTACGCAGGATAGCCGCCCTCGTTGGCGTTCTAGTATTGTTCTTCGTGTTGTTCGCAGTATTTACCCCAATGCAAACCGAAGAGTTAACGCGTGAGCAGGCGGTTGAGCTCGTATTGAATGACTTGGACGAGTTGACGGCTAAAGGCGCGCTCGTTTCCTTCCTATCCATTGATGAATCAGAGGATTATGCTTGGGTAATGGAGTTGAAGATAGTCACCGAGCCGTACTCCCGGTGCCCGAAGGTAGAAAAAAGGTATTATACGTTTAGCCCGTTCGGTTACCGGCCGGAACAAGTCCTGTTGGATTGCGTGCCCCGGCCCCCGCTTATTTACCCTGAGGAGGCGTTGATTGCCGCCGGGAAGGATTACTGCATTGCTTCGCTGGATGCGCCAAAGGGCTGCGCTTTCCGCTTAAAGGATTTCGAGTCTGGTTACGCGCGGACTTACTGCCCTTGGCTCGCAGAGGACGAGTTCAATGAATTTGCTTCCGGGTTTAACGAATTGGTTTGGATTACGCAATGGTCCGCCGGCGGGGATTTAGTGTTCATTTCTTTAAACGACGACGGCTCGGTCTTGAGCCGTTCGGACTTGACCGGCGCATGCTCAAGCAACTAGCACCAGAAACCCGGTGATTATTAGCATTAAAGCGAATAGCATTGCCCCGCCGGTTATGGCGGCCACGAACATCGCGATTGCAGCTTCGGTGAAGGGCAAGTGCGAGTACCCGTAGTGCCAAGCTATTAACAGTATTAATGCCCCGAAGCCCATTGCTCCGAAAGCGGTTTTTGTAACTCCCATAAGTTAGTGTCCACTCCTTTTTTTAAAACGCTTTCCCCTGAATACTGTTGACTCTATTATGAAGATCGTAAAGCGTGATAAGGAATTTGTTAAGGTTTGCGCGGAGTGCCTCGAGGACTTGTGGGCTTTGACCAAGGTCGTGTCCGCTGGGGACGCGGTGAGCGGCAGCTCAGTGCGCCGCTTCAAGACCGAGGGCTTAACGCGCGGGTCGAGCGGAGAGAAAAAGCGCGTTACGATTAAATTACGCATTGAAAGCGTGGAGTTTGCAGAGAACGCGAGCAAGCTTCGGTTTACCGGCGTGATTATCTCCGGTTACCCTGAGAAGTTCGTTCAAGCAGGCGAATACCACACGCTTGACTTGGCGGTACGCGAATGCATCACCATTGAAAAAGAGTTCAATTCGTTCGAGCGGGAAGTGCTTGCCGAAGCCGTGAAGGCGCGCAAGCGCGTGAAAGCTTCAGTGGCAATGATGGACGAGCACGGGGCTTTAGTCGCGCTGGTGGGTGACCGGGTGAAGTTCGTTTGCAGCTTGTCGAATTACGCTAGCAAGCGGGACCCGAAGGGGTTCGAAGGGGCGAGAGCCGAATTCTACGGCGACCTGGCTAAAGTGCTCGTAGGGCAGGAAGCGGATAATTACTTGGTTGCCGGCCCGGGCTTTGCGCCGCAAGCATTCGCCGATTGGCTGAAAAACAAGCACCACGCCCTTGCCGGCCGCGTCCTAGTGGCGCATGCGAGCACCGCGGAGAAGCCCGGCGTATTCGAGCTGTTAAAGACGGGCGCGATAGAACGAGTGCTCGAGGACAAGAAGCTCTCCGAAGACTTTACCGTAGTTGAAGAATTCAAGAAGCGCGTTGCCAAGAATGGCGCGGCGTGCTATGGATTGGATGAAGTGAAGCAGGCAGTGCAAGCGCGCGCCGTCGAGTCAATAATACTACTCGACTCCTTGCTGCGCAGGGGCAATTCACATGCTGTTGAAGCGAACGCTTTGTTGGACGCCGCAAAGTCGGGCGGGGCTATCGTGCGCTTGTTGGACTCTTCCAGCGAGGCGGGCTTGGAATTCGAGTCGTTCGGAGTCGGCGCCATCTTGCGGTACAAGCTAAAGTGATACTTCCCGGTCCGGGCGCTTAACCGAGCCGATTAGAATAAAGTAAATTACCAAGAGTATTCCTAAGAGTAGCCACTCTTGCCTTAAAACCAAATAAGCCGCGCCAATCCACTTTACGGCGTCAATGAGCCCAACGCGATTATTGCTCGTTGCGATGTCTTTCGCTGGGATATTTCACGCCATTTGAATCTGGCGGGCCAACGGCGCTCGGCACCAGGCGCGATGAAAACAACCGCGACAATCCATTCGCGGGCGTTCGCGCCTTCCTCCTGCGCGCGCGGCCTTACTCCTTCATTGGCTCTGAGGGAGTTACGCGATTACCCTATAATAAGTTTACTTAGCCTTCTTTCCAGTGAGCATTATTTGTGCGAGTAGTGCTTCCAACTGAATTCGCTCGTTTGCGCCCTCTACGAGGCGATAGTCGTACTCCCCGATTTTATCGATGAGATTGACCTTCAATTCATCCGGCATTTCCAAGCGGGTTACCTCTTGGTACACTTGGTTGATTACGTCCTCGCCGTTCATCCCGTACTTAATCATTAATTCCTGCAGGTCCTTGCGCGCCTTCATGAACTCTCCACTCAACGCGTTTTGAATCATTCCCGTTACTTCCCTCGGCCTAGCGCGCGACGCGACCTTGAACACTTCCTCTTCGTTTACCGTTTTGTTGAGCCCGGCAATTGCTTGCAGGCAATTAATTGCCTTGCGCGCGTCCCCGGTTGAAACATACAAGAGCGCTTTCTCGCCGTCCTCGGTAACGGTTATGGATTCGCCGTCGGCAACGCGTTTGATTATCTTCTTTAAGTCTTCGTTTGTTAATGCGGTGAATCGGAACACGGCGCACCTGCTCTGGATGGGCTCGATGATTCGGCTGGAGTAATTACAACTGAGAATGAACCGCGTGTTATTCGAGTATTTTTCCATGGTCCTCCTCAGCGCTTGCTGCGCGTCGGAAGTCAAGGCGTCCGCCTCGTCCAGGAACACTATTTTGAATGAAACTTCGCCTAGGGAGAGCGTTCGCGCGAAGTCCTTCACGGAAGTAACATTCCCCTTGGTTTGCTGGCTCTTAGAGCGCATCACGTCGATTCCGCGCTCGTCGGAAGCGTTCAATTCGAGGAATGATTTGTTTACCGAGTCCCCGTAGAGCTCGTTCGCGAGGGCCAGGGCCGCACAAGTCTTGCCTATGCCTGCGCGCCCGCTGAACAGCAAGTGCGGCATGTTCTTGCTCTCCACGTACGACTTTAACCGCTTCACGATTTCCTCGTGCCCGACGATGTCGCCTAGAGTCTTAGGCCTATACTGCTCAATCCACGGTTGAAACAACTTTTTAACCCACCAAGAACGATTTACTACGCTCGCGTTTATTAAGTTGTTTGAACGAAAACCGATTAATGTACTGCATTTCGCTAGGCGGGTCATTATTGTATTATTCAGACGGGTCTTTTGATTCAACTTACTTACGGGATATCGCGCCTTTAATCAAGGGAATGCCTCTCGTGGTCGGCGGGGGAATCCGCTCTAAGAAGGCGGCGGAGAAAGCGCGCGCCGAAGGCTTGAGTGAATTCCACGCTGATTCAGCTGGAATCGAGGGGACTTGGTTTAATGCGCGAAAAGTAGCGCGCGCAGTAGGCGGGGTTTATTGCAAGGACTCTTTTCAGAAAGCGGAGAAAGCTTGGGCGCGCGGCAAGGCGCCGGTGATGGGAGGCACAATGCCCGGGTTAACCACTGATGCGGATGCAGTGCTGCTCGCCGAGTGCCTTGGAATAAAGCGCGTGGTTAACTTGAGCAAGGCGGACGCGATTTACGACCGCGACCCTTCCCAGAAAGGTGCGAGGAAGTACTCGAAAATCGGCTTGGACAACTTCGTCGGCTTAGTCTCGCGTTTTGACGAGCGCAAGGCAAAAGTCAACTTCCCTTTCGACTTGGTTGCCGCGAAGCTCGCGGCGCGCTCGCGCATCCGCGTGGACTTCGTGAACGGGCGTGACTTGAAGCAAGTGCGCGCGGTTTTTTCAGGCCGAAAGCACGCTGGAACCGTGGTTAAATAGGTTTTTAAGCCAATTTAACTCCGAGTTTATTATGATAATGGACTCGGCGGTAAGCGTATTCCTCTTACTCTTACTATTGTTCTTCTTCTGGGACTTGGTGGTAGCGGAAGAGCTAGTCATCTTCTTGTGCGTATCCATACCCGCGTTCAAGGTATTCGGCTTGTGGGACGCTGCTTATTGAGTAATGATTCGCGGCTTTTTCTTGCTCTTTGAAGGTGTTGGCTTTGAAGGCTGGGGTTGATTGTGATTGTGCTCGTAGTAAAACGCTCCTATGCTGGCGAGCACGTTCGTTAACAAGATGACTAGGAACGCGGCTTCGACTACGAATGGAATTTGTACGCCCATGGTCGACGGTATGAACGCGAGGACCGCGGCGGCCAGCCCGCGCGGAGCCATGGTCATCAAGAGAACGGAATACTTCTTCATTAGTGAGTTTGCTTCGCCGAGGCCCCGCACGATTAACGCTCGGCCCGCGAACAATGCGAGTAGGAGTAAGCCCACGATAATGAGCACTTGCGTTCCGAACGCGTTAGTATTAAAGATTATGCCGAGGTAGACGAAGAAGAACGTGCGCACGAAGAACGCGATTTCCGTTTGCATTTTCTTGATGGACGCGTCGATTTGGAATTCTCCTTTCCACTTGAATAACTCCGCTAGTTCAACGCTGTTCCCGAGCCCTAGGCCGAATACGAGCACTGCGATTGCACCGCTACCGCCGATTGCCTCATTGAAAGCGTACAATATGAACATGACTGCGAGCGTGACCACGTACCCAAGGGACCTCCCGCGGAACTTACGGAGCACGCCGATCCAGAACAAGCTGAACAAGAATCCGACGACTATTGCCGTAGTGAAAGCGCTCGCGATGTTCTGCACTGCGGAGGAGTAGTCGAGGGCGTTGCTACTAATGATTTCCAGCAAGGCCAAGGCGACGACTATGCACAACACGTCGGTTATAACCGACTCTAAACTCAATAATGTCTTTACTTCCTCGCCTGCGGATAACTGCGCGAGTATGGGCATTACGATGGTTGAGCTGGACCCGCCTACTACCGCGCCGAGGAACAATGCATTAAGCAAGTCCCAACCGAGCAGGAAGTGGAGTGCAGCGCCGGAGAGCCCGGTGCCTATTAAGAATACTGCAACGCTGAACAGACTCGCTTGCGGCAGCCGCTTGACGATTTTGGATAAGCTCAAGTTCAAGCCGCCCTCTAATAACACCATTATCAATGCGAGGGTGCCGACGAACGGGGCTAGGCCGATGAATTGCGCGGGTTGAATGATCCCTGTGAGCGGGCCGATTATCGCGCCGAATAGAAGTAACAACAACACGTCCGGCAGTTTCGTGCGCTCAAACAAAATAAGACTGAAAAAGCCCACGAGAATGATTATCCCGAGTAGTAAGAACGATTCAATCATGATTTCTAGTATAGTTTTCGCGTATTATTTAAGGTTGCTAAATAACCGAGAGCGTGGTGGCAATGAACAATGCGTAAAAGCCGATTAGCACCGCCCCTTGCTCGCGCCTAATGGACCCGCGCCGAATGAACGACCATAACAATGCATTCGCAACGATTGAGAATAACACCAGGTTCAAGAAAACGGGTAAGTTAGCGCGCAATGGATTAAACAAGGCCGCGCTGCCGAGCACGAGCGTTAAATTCACGATGCTGCTCCCGACGATGTTCCCAAGGGATAACCCTATATTCCCGCTTTTAATCGCCGTCAAGCTAACGACTATCTCCGGCAAGCTCGTGCCCACCGCGAGCAGCACGCCGCCTATGAACACGTTCGGCACGCCCCAAATTCGAGCCAAGTCCACTGCCGACGAAACCGCGTACTCGGAAGACAAGAGTATTATGCCGACCCCGATTAGGAAGAAGGTTCCCGCCTTGGCCAAGTCCATAATCGAGCCCTTGTGCTCGCCTTTCACCACGTTCACGCTCTCGCGAAGCACCAAGCCCGCGTACAAGATGAAAGCGAATAACAAGAACACGCCCGTGAACGCGCCCAAGTCCAATAAGAGGAGGAACGGCAGCACGGAGGCGATCAAGAGCGCCTTACTCAAGTCCTTGAATTCCTGTTCGCGCACGAACATCGTGGTAATGAGCGCGGTCACGCCGACGGCAAGGCACACATTCGCTATGTTCGAGCCGAGCACGTTGCCGACGATTAACCCGGTTTCCCCCCGCAAGCCGGATTGAATGCTCACCGCTAATTCAGGCAAGCTAGTTGCAACGGATACGAGGAGGAAGCCGATGGCCGCGTCACTCAACCTAAGCCAGCGCGCCAAGTGCACTGAATTAATAATGACAACGCGCGCGCCCCAAACCAAAGCGGCTAGGGCAAGAAACAACACCAGTAAATCGTCTAACACAGTAAGTAGTGTAATGCAATTGAATTATTTAATTTACTTGTCATTCGATCGGCCCGTGGCCCGGGCACAAGCACTCGTAATCCAATGACATTAGCTTGTCCAAACTCTTTTGCATTAGCGTTTGGTTTCCGCCGTGCAAGTCCGTTCTGCCGGGCATTCCGTCCGCAAACAAGCAGTCCCCGCTGAATAATAATCCGCTTTGCTTTTCAAGGAAGCAAACGCTCCCCATGGTGTGCCCTGGCGACTCAATTATTTCCAACTCGAATGGAGGCCAATCGATTCGCTTAGGGAGCGCCTTCAACTTAGGCTTCGGTAAATCCGAAAACACGGAGTTAACCCCCGAGAAGTCGTTCAAGTCGGCTTCGTGCAACTCCAATTCACAGCCCGCGGCTCCGAGCCAATGGTCCGCGTGGCCGTGCGTCAACAAAACGCGTGCCTCGCGCCCGGCAATTGCGGCTTCGAACGCGAGCGCGTCCGTTCCCGCGTCGATGCACAAGAGCCCGCGCTCGCCTTCCAGTAAGTAAGAGTTCGAAGAAAGGCCTTCCCCCGGCAGTAAAACGATTCCCTCGTGGAGAATCATGCCTGCCGGTACTTCCTGCGCGTGTTGCAGTCACTCCAACAATCCTTGCAGATTACCACGCGTTTAGTCTTCGAAGCGCGCTTGCTCGACTTAATGCATTTCTGGCACGACTTGCGTTTGCAGTATTCGCAATACTCTAAGTACTGGGAGTCGGCTCCGCAGCGTTCGCACTTCAATTCACTGTTAGTCATGAGTAAAACATCACCTTAACGGTTTAATACTACGAGAGTCGGTTAATAAAAACGTGAAGGTTTGCTTCAAAACGTTCGGTTGCACGTTCAATCAAGCGGACTCGGACGCCTTAATTACGCTATTAGAAGCCGCGGGCCACTCCGCGTCTTCCTACTGCGAGGCTGACGCCGTGGTCTATAACACTTGCTCGGTGAAGGATAATACGCAGGACAAGATACTCTACGCCTTGAATCATGAAGAGAAGCCCGTCGTGGTAACGGGCTGTTTATCCCAAAATCACCCGGACTTGGTCCTCGAAGCCAATCCCCGTGCAATAATACTCTCGATAAGTGGAAACGCGGGCATAATCCATGCATTAGATTCGGCGATTAAAGGTAATGCTTTTGATTCTCTTGATAATGCGCCCGCGAAAGGCGTGCGCGTTAACGGCGTGGTCGCCCGCGTTCGCATAGCCGAAGGGTGCGCCGGGGACTGCTCTTACTGCTCGACCAAGCTCGCCCGCGGCAACATTCACAGTTATTCAACCGAGCGCGTTGTCGGCGAAGTTCGCGAAGCCGTTTCCAAGGGCGCCGTGGAAGTCGAGTTGTGCGGCCAGGACGCCGGCGCTTACGGGCTAGACTCCGGTTCGAGTTTGGCTGAATTGTTGGATGAGGTAAACCAAGTAGACGGGCGATTCTTGTGCCGGGTTGGAATGCTCAACCCCCGCTTAGCCGATGCTTCCTTGTGGAATCATTACCACAAAGAGTTCAAGTTTTTGCACGCTCCGATTCAAAGCGCGAGCGACTCGGTTCTCCGTGACATGAACCGCCCTTACGATTACGCTACATTCAAGTCCGTTATTGAGTCATTCCGCGAAGCGTTTCCAAAAGGCCTTGTTGCAACGGACGTAATCGTCGGGTATCCCACTGAAACAAAGGAGGATTTCGAGGAGACGCTCGAAGCAATGCACGAGTTGCGATTCGGCATAGTGAATGTTTCAAAGTACAGCGCTCGCCCGGGCACGCGCTCGGCTGAGTTGAAGAAGCTGCCGACTGAAGTGATTAAAGAGCGGAGCAAGGCAGCGAGCGCCTTGGCCCGTGAAATCGCTTTGAAAGAAAACAAGGCGTTGATTGGAATGGAGTTCGACGCGGTGGTAGTCAAGCGCGGCCCGAAGGGGGGTTTCATCGCGCGCACTACGAATTACCGTCCGGTAGTAATCAAGGAAGCGAAACTCGGCGAGTTTTGCAGAGTGAAAATAACGGGTGCGAGCCGGTCCCACTTGGTCGGCGAACTAATCTAACTTTTTATTATCGTGTATAATTTTTTCCCGTCTTTTCCAAAGCCGACCTTAAATTCTTGGAATAGGTTTTGCCCGATTATTGGCCTTCCTAATCCGTGCTTCTTTGATATGACTATGAAGCTTAGCTCGAATGTTTTTGACAAACCAATAATTTTCATTGGAACCGGCTCGGTTTCCCCTATTATTTTCAAGCAATTTTTTCCACAAATGCCTTCGGCTGTTTGTGGACGGCATCCCCTTCTTAGTTTAATGTTTTCATGCCTCATGAACTCTTCCGACATGAGTGAAGAGCTAGCCCCTGAATCAATTAGGCAATAAACGTTTTTTCCTACTGGAAAATCAAAAGGTACTAGCGGCCTTTCCGGGGCTCCGGCTTCAAATGATACGAATGGAAATTTTTTCGTAGTACTCATTATGCCCCCTCAATAGAAATAGGCGGAGCGCGGGTTTTTCGGCACTTTAATTATCAATTGGGTTTTTTGCGTTAATTGGGAAGCGATTTTTGAATAGGACTTAGAGTGCTCTTGAACGCCTTTCGGGCCGATTAGCAGCCACTGGTTCTTATACTTTTTACCGAGCTTGGCACTATTTGTTTGCAGCCATTTCATGGATGGATTCAACCGGCTCATAATACGGTTAGGACTAAGAGTTTTAAAACGCCTTTCCTTCCTTTAAATCCTTTTTATTGGCTTTAAGTACTTCTCGTACTTTTTGACCATGAACTTGAGGTCTTCCGTGAACTTTTTAGGATGTTGTTTTATTTCCTCTTTTAATTCTTCAAGGGAGAACACTTCGATTCCGGATGATTCTCCGTCAACGAATCGAATTGCCCCATCGAAGTACCCTAGATAGATTGTCGTCATCCAAGGCTGCACGATTATTTTGCCCCTTTTTGTAGTTCTCGTTGATTTGAAGCCATTAATGTAATCGATTTTTTTAAAGATTGCAATAATGGATAAGTCCGTGCTTTTGATTGCTATTTCGAATTCTTTTTCGGAAACGATTGAAGCAGGAAATCCGAGTTCTTCGGCGCATTCCCTAATTAGTGTTAGTTCAAATGAATTGTCTTCTCGGACGTGGCCCCCTATTGTTTTATCGTATAGCCCGCGATTACCTTCCTTGAATTTGCTTCTTTTTTGGGCGTAAATCCGCCCTTTGGAGTTAAGCAATATTGTGCGAACCGACTTGACTTGGCGTGTGATCTTATTGGTTCTTTCAAACTCTTTTTCAATCTCTTTATAGAACTTTTTGCGTTCTACCTTCCCCAACAAATTACCTTTCAAGTCGTAAGTTTCTAGTAACTCTACCATGAAAACCGTTACGGGTTTTAATTAAATAATCCCGCGCTTTGTGCCCGACCAGTCCCACTTGACGGGCGTAAAAAGGTTTTAAACTCGCTCAGCGTTAATTCTTTGTCATGTCTCTTAAC
>CAYZDE010000009.1:0-25436 GCA_964477205.1 Microcaldota archaeon | reverse complement strand
TCTTGTTTTGCCTGCGAAACCGGCTCGTCCACCCTCCCTTCAAGCTTGTCGTTCACCCTCTCGAACACGAGGCCAGTTGAAACCCAAAACTACTTAATTTCATTGAGCTCCCCGCCCGAGGAATGTCGAATCGACGGCTTCGCCTATTATTCCAGCCAACAAGCCACGACGCAATACCAACAGCCAAGCCAATACCCGCAATCTCCCCAGCAATCGTCTTACTATTCTTACCAACCGAACCAGTATTTACCCCAGCAGTCCCCGTGGGGAAATAACCAGCAATACTCCCTCGGAGGGCAATACGATTACCTTAATGGAATGAACTCGTACAACTTGAACGCGCAAACGCCTTATGCCGGCGCTTCGTATGGCAATCAGTACGGTTTGCAAGCGGGCTTCGGAGTGCCCGACTACTGCCCGTCCGGCTTGAACCAACAATCAATGTACGGCTCTTACGCCTCAAACCAACTCTCGAACCCGTGGCAGCAAGGATCTCCGACCGGCTACTCCGCGAATTGTCAGTACCCGATGATTTGCCAGAACCCGCAGTACTGCTCTCACACTCAATCGAGCATGACTTACGGGATGAATTATGACTACGCTTGCCAGTACCCCGCCATCTGCAATAACCCTAACGGCTGTCCGCAACTCACGGGTGTTTATGAAGAGCCGTCGTACCCGAGTGAATCACAACCGCCGGTGCGCGTGCGCATCGACGCTTGCACTCCGAACGAATTGCAAGTAACCGCCGAGTACACGGGTGCGGATTACCACTACAATTCTGGTTTGGGCGGAGCACAAGAAGGAGTATTATTCCTCAAGCTCGGGCCCGGCGCCACGCGCTCAATACCGATAACCGTTACCATCGAGAGCGCGCCCACGCTTCCGCAGCAATCGTCCCAGTATTCCTCGTCGCAATATCAAAGCTATCCGATGACTCCGGCGATTCCTCCGGAGTGCTTTTACGGAATGCAATCGTGGGGAACGCAAGGCGAATACGAAGGGCTCGACGAGAACGGCTTGCCAACGGAAATCACCGTGCTTGTGAACCCGGTGAACGGTTACGGCCATTACGAACGCGAGTTACCGGTTAACCGCATTACTTCTTGCCGTTGGGATGACAAGCCGGAAGGCGCAGAAGACCTAGACTGCGGCTCGACTTTCAAAGTCATCATCGAGCAAGACGAATTCGAGGAAAGTGAAGGCGTCATAAAGGCGTACGTTGCTGGCGCACCCGAGCCGGTTGAAATCCCGGTTTACATTGAGGAAGACGACTTGGTGCCGCAAGTAGTGCAGCTCTTAACCACGGAAACCGCGGGCGACGAAGCAGTTTACGATTTGGAATGCGAGGAGTGCACTTGCAAAGAGCACCTCGGTAACGGAATGGATGTGAAGTGCAATGATGGTGAGTTAACCGCGAGCGCGGACGCGAACCACAAAACAACGAAGTACGAACATTATGTTGAAATCACGGACAAGGGGAATTACGCAGTGCACCGAGTTCCGGTTTTCGTTGCTTTCACCGACGACTTCACTCATGTGGAAGAAGAGGATTATGATTACGCTGTTCAAGCGAACGCGGAAGTAACCTTCGAAGGATTCGGTGTAATGCCGGACGCGAACGGCTTGGCTGTTGGCGACGACATTGAATTCGACGAGGGCGACTTGACGGTTTCGTTCACGGTGACGAGCACGGGCGCTTCCTTCGAGTTCTATCCTGAAGGCGACGACTATCAAATCCGCGAGGAGCCGATTCGCATTCTCGTTCAAGGCGGTTCCGACCCGAATAGGATAAGCGACAATCGTTATGTAGATGATTACGGCAATGTTTTAACTATTCCTCCGGGAACTGACACTCCGCAAATTGAAACCTGCACGGTTAGCGGCTTGAATTCCAAATCGGGAACGATGACCACGAAAGCCGGTTGCGCCTCGCCGAATTACTGGTTCTACGAGTACGCGGAAGGCGACTATCGTTACGGAGATTCAGATGCCGAAGTGGGTTGTTGCGTGGCACTCGACGAGAACGATTGCTTTGCTTACTACACCTCCGAGGATTGGAGGCCTGAAGGTTATGACCTGCCAATACAGGTTAGGGGTAAAGGCAGCGTCTTTGCTTTCGGAGAAAACGTGAACAATGGGTTGTGGTTACACGATGGCTCCGATACTTTAGTGTATAATCTATTGTATTCTTTTGATGACAGCAAAGGCTTCACTATTTCTAGTAATGGATTATCGCTTGGAAAGGCGAGTTCGTCTAGTGCAAACGAAGGCGTATGCAAGTACCCGCACTTATTTAGTGATTTTGTAATAAAGGAGGATATACTTTCCAGTAATGACAAGCTGTATTTCCAGTTGGATGGCTATTTTGAGGGTCTTGTTCGTTGGGATGCCTGCGGCGAAATTGGTTATGCCCGCGATATGTTGGGTAGTATTGGCTTGACTATACCTGAAGATTGTTCTGTAGTGAACTCGATCTTGTATAACGATTACGGCGAGAAAGTTGCTTCCTATTCGATCACGTTAACAGGAAGCGAAGTGCCTAGCGAAGTTGCAGAATACGCGGACATTGCTGCCATAGTACAACAAATGCGCGTGAACCCTTCAGTTTTATCTACGCAAGTGTACGAGCTCACGAACGGAGGGCACGCGTTCGTGTTCAAGGAACAAAAAAATGATTTTGCATTGAGTTTCAGTGACGATAACAATTTTCAGTATACTCTCGCTTGGGACGAATCGCCTAGGATTAGTGGATGGTTAAGGAGCGGCTGGTTTAGTCTTTTCATGCAAACTCCTGACAGATCTATGACCGAACTTAATTGTTTCCATTCTTTCGCTTTTTCTCTTAGAGATCAAACAGCATTTGGCAGCGGTCTCGGATGTAAGGATTGTGACTATGACCCAATCGATGGGGATTATGCAGTGAGGGTTTGGCATTCTGAAACTGATAATGAAAATAGATACTTTGTATTAAGTATTGCCGAAGGTGAGTGCGACGCGACGAGCCAAGGGCAGAGTAACATCATCTAGGGAGTTACCACTGATTAGTTTTAAATAGTGGTTGTACTCCGAGTTTACTTCGTGGGGTTGAATAAAATATGGTTGATTATGGTGTGGTATTGGCCGTCGCGGGAGTCGGCGTCGTCGCTTTCGACGTTTACGCTTACTACCAGTACAAGCACGCTTTGGACTTGGTTGAAGAGCGCGCGGCCGCGCCCGCAAGCGAGTGCGTGGTTGAAGAGAAAAGCGCGCGATTAGAGGACGAGTCCGAGTCCAGCGTTTTCGACGAGCACCCTATTGAAGAGGAAGTTGTTGAAGTTGAGGATGAGCCCGAAGCCGTGAAATTGCAAGCGTTTCAGCCGTCGGTTGACGAGCAGCTCTCCGAGCTCTCGGAGCGCCAAGCCCGTTTGGAAGATTCCCTTAACGGGATTCGCAAGGACTTGAAGCACTTCCTAACGAAGCCGACGAAGAAGGCGCGCGCGAAAGCGAAAAAGCAGTAACCGTTTTATTACTTCGCGACCTCCTATTTCCAGGTGATTAATTCTAATGGCGGTAGAGAGGACTTTATTATTTTTTAAGCCCGACTTGGCTGGCTCAGAGCGTGAAGGAGAAGCGCGAATCGACTTATTTAAGCGCGTTAGGCGCAACGAATTGGAAATCCTGCGTTCTCGTCAGATACTAACCCCTCCTTTGGAAATCCTAAAGAAGCATTATGCGGAGCACGAGGGAAAGCACTTTTACAAGGACTTACTCGCTTACATTGGCAAGGGTCCGATTAAGTTATTCGTCGTCGAGGGAGAGGATGCGGTTGCGAAGTGCCGCGAGCTCTCCGGAAAGACGGACGGCCGGATGGACCGCGAGGCGGGAGTGGATTCGTTCCGCGCGAAGTGGGGCGTTGACGGCAGCGTGAACGCGATTCACGCTTCCGCGGACGCTGAATCCGCCGAGAGGGAGTTAAAAATCTGGAGTGCGTTCATTAACGGAGGCGAGCAGTAATGGTTTTGAATAAGAGCGAGATAACCGAGCGCATACTCAAGGAAGAGCTCGTTGCTTTAAAGGACGCGAAGCACCAACTCCAGCCGGCGAGCGTTGACTTGACCCTCGAGAAAGTGTTTCGATTCAAGGGTAAAGGCGTAATTGACTTCGATAACTCCGAGCGCGTAATCAGCGAAGTAGAAGAAATTTCTTTTAATGGTGACTGGGTTGACTTGCCTCAAGGCGCGTTCAAGGTGCAGTACGCCGAGGAAGTGCGGATGCCCTTGGACCTCGCCGCCGTCACGTTCACGCGCTCGTCACTAGCCCGTTGCGGTTGCGACGTGTACAATGGCTGGTGGGACCCCGGCTATCACGGCAAGGGGGTCGGATTATTAGTCGTGCACAACCCCGAGGGCGTGCGTCTGAAGAAGGGAGCGAAAATCGTGCAACTCGTGTTCGTTTCTTTGAATGATTCCGAGCACTTGTACGAAGGCGTTCACAAGGGAGAAAACCTTTGATTTTAAAGGGCGTGCATTGTAATCATTAGCAGGCATTAAAAATGGCTTACTTGGATTCTCTAGTCGAGAAGGCGAAGGGCGCGAAGCCCGAGCCGGTTAAAACCGAAGCAAAGGATTCTGAGCGGGAGCTCGTTGATGAGTACGGCGAAGTCAAGATTTGGCGCGTCAAGGGCGAGCCCGTTTTGTGCTACGAGGTGCCGACCCCGCATTACCGAGGCGAAGAGAAGAAACTCATTCACTCGCTAATGGACATTGCGGTTAACGTGATGCCTTCCATGTACAAGGGCCTTTCTCAAGTAGAGAAAGAGCAGCGTTACTTAAGGGAAATCCTGGAGATAATCGACGCTACTCCCGAATTAAAGATACCATTGAATTCCAAGGAGTTCTTTGCCCGCGTGGTTGTTCGCGAGATGGTCGGTTACGGCATATTAGACCCGCTCACTAAGGATGATTGGCTTGAAGAAATCATGGTTAACGGCCCGAACCAAGCAGTGTTCGTTTACCACCGCAAGCACGGCGTCATGAAGTCGAACATTATTTTTTATGATGACCAGGACATTCGCGAGTTAATAGAGCGCATCGCGCGAAACATAGGGCGACGCATTGATACGCAAGTTCCTATTCTTGACGCGCGCTTGGCGGACGGGACGCGCGTTAACGCAACGATTCCCCCGATTAGCTTGAACGGGAGTACGATTACGCTTCGCAAGTTCAGGAAGGACCCGTTCAGTGCGGTTGACTTAATTACTTTCGGCACGCTTAGCCCGCGCCTCACCGCGTTCTTGTGGCTCGCAGTTGACGGCCTGGGCGTGAAGCCGGCTAACCTACTCGTTTCGGGTGGAACCGCGTCCGGTAAGACCAGCACGCTCAACGTATTATCCTCGTTTATCCCGCGCCAAGAGCGCATACTCTCCATTGAAGATACCAGCGAGCTTAACTTGCCCCTGGACCACTGGATTCGCTTTGAAGTGCGTCCGCCGAGTCTCGAGGGCACGGGGGAAGTGAGCATGGATGACTTGGTTAAGAATTCGCTCCGCATGCGCCCCGACCGAATTCTAGTAGGTGAAATTCGCGGGTCCGAAGGTTACACCATGTTCGCCGCAATGAACACCGGGCACTCCGGCTGCATGGGCACGGTGCACGCTAACTCTGCGCGCGAGACCTTGATTCGCTTGGAGTCGCCGCCGATTAACGTGCCGAAAATCATGTTAACCGCGTTGAATTTCGTCGTGATGCAAAACAAGATTCACGACCGCAAGCGCGGGCTCCTCAGGCGCGTCACCGAGTTCGCAGAGGTAATCCCGTCGGACGACGGGTCGTTCACCATGCAAGTGCTTTACTCTTGGGACCCCGTAACGGACGAGATGAAATCCACGGGACGCGAGAGTTATTACTTGCAAGAGTTAAAGCGTTACACGGGCTTGAATGACGAGCAAATCGAAGCTGAGATAGCCGCTCGCCAGGAAGTTTTAGAGGGTTTGGTTAAGCGCGGCGAGCACGACCTTAAGGTGGTGTGCGACGCGATGAATGATTACTCGTTAAAGGAGAATAAGATTTGAATGGATATTCTTGATAGTTACTTTAAGGCCGCGCAAATCGCTTCGAGCGTGCGCGCGGTGGCGGAAGACGCGGTTAAGCCTGGAGTAAAACTCTTGGATGTTGCAGTTGAATTGGAAAACGAGATTAAGACGTCCGGGGGGGAGTTTGCTTTCCCGGTGAACATTTCGCTTAATGAAATAGCCGCGCATTACACCCCCGTTGACGGTGATGAAACGATTTTCACGGAAGAGCACGTCGCAAAAGTGGATTTCGGCGTTCACGTTGACGGGTGCATAATCGACCAAGCGTTCACCGTGGATTTGACCGGCGAGCACGCCAAGCTCGTTGAGGCGAGTGAGCGGGCGCTGGAAGACGCGTTGAGCGTGATGCGCGCCGGCGTTATCGTCTCGAAGGTCGGGGCCGCGATTCAACAAGCCATTGAGTCGCGCGGCTTCAAGGTGGTGGAAAATTTGTCAGGGCACTCACTCGAACCGTTTATCCTGCACGCGGGAGAACAAATCCCGAATGTTGAGAAGGGCTCTTACGAGCTGCAGGAGGGAGACCACTTCGCGGTTGAGCCGTTTGCGACCACGGGAGCCGGCAAGGTCGTTGAGAAGGGGTCGGAAGCCGAGATTTACTCGCTCGTGAACCCGCGCCCCGTGCGCTCTCCCCAGAGCCGAAAATTATTAGAGTTTGCTGCCGAGAATTTTCAAACCCTCCCGTTCTGTAAGCGCTGGCTGGCAGAAGCGCTTCCGAGTAAGGCGAGTTTGGGCTTGGCGTTGAAGGACTTGCTGCGCCAAGAGATACTGCACGATTACCCGCCTCTTGTTGAAGTGAACAAGGGCATGGTCAGCCAAGCCGAGTGCATGGTTATGGTTGAGAAGGACGGCGTGAAAGTGTTCAGCTAAATCCTTTTTAAGTCAGCTTGAATGAAGTGTTTGTTATGGCGAAGAAACCAATTGAAAGGCAGGTTGCGCAGCCGGTTAAGCCGGTGCAGGCCCCGGCGCAACCAAGAGAAATCAAGATATCCCTCCCGACGATTAGCCTGCGCTTTGATGAGCACTTCAAGCGCCGCTTGCCGTTGTTGTTAATCCTCGCCGTGTTATTCGTGTTCTCTTGCGTGGTGTTCGACAAGGCGAACTTGCGCGTTCTCGACATTTTCGATTTGACGCGCATTGGCCTCGCTTACTCTAAGCTGTTCAGCTTGTCATTCATCTTATTCGGCTTGCTGTTCGCTCTTGCAATGGCCTTCGCCATGTTTTATGCGCATGGCTTAACTCCCGCTTTATCCCTTGCGGTGTTACCGGTAACGCTGGTTCCCGCGTTATTCTTGTGGTTCTTCATACCCGCTTTAGGCGCGGTATTCGTAGCGTTCTCGATAACATTAAGCTTCGCCGCGTTCCTAGCGTCACGCGAGCGCTCGTTCAATTGGCATCGCGCTTGGACGGCAATGCGCCGGGTCTTGTCAATACTATTACTCCTAGCGGTTCTCATTACCGCTTGGAAGGTTTACGCGGCCCAGGAAGCTTACGCTAACGTATTCTTTACGAGTGCCGAAGTCCTCGTTCTCCAAGACGCGGAGTTCTCACGATTCCTAGGTACTTCTGACACATTGGGCGTTTCGCAAGAGGACTTGAACGCGGCACTGCCAGTTTCATCTGTTGAAGACGCTTTGTCGTCTTCGGAAACCTTGACCGAGGTCTTCGGTGCCTCGAATGTGAGCGATTACCAGAAGGGATTGATAGCAGTTCAAATACATGATTACGTGATGAATGAGGTTTCTTTAACCTTGGATGATAGTTCTTCCGAGTTCCCGTCAGAAGGCGGCGGGTTGATAGCGCATTACGCGAAGTCCTCGCAACTCGGGCAAACCATTACCGGATTCTTACCCTTAATGATAATTCCGATAGTTTGGTTCATTGGAACCCTCGTCCTGCTCGTGATCCGCGTCATAGGCGTAATCGCGTGGTTTGCCTTGTCGCGGTTGTGAACTCTTATGGACTTACTCGGTTACCAATTCAACGCGGTCGCCCTCGCTTCGGCAGTTGGCATAATCCTCGGCGCGCTAATAATCGTGGAAGTGCTAATCCGCGTTTTCAATGTTGTCTTCCACGCGCTCTCGTCAAGGACGAAGACGACTCTCGACGACCGCTTATTCGAAGCGTCGCGAGGCCCAATTCGCTTGTTATTCTTCTTTATCGGCGTTTACTTCGCCGTTCACTACGCTTACGGCCCGCAAATACTATTATCCCGCTCGCTTGACGATTGGCTCGTCATAGCACTCATCGGAGCCGCCGGGCACTTCGCCGCTTCACTAGTTAACGCTTTCCTGGTTTGGTACGCGAACGAGTTCAAGGGCAGTAAGTTAAGCAAGGAAATATTCCCGATTACGCGCAAGCTCGTTAAGGTCTCAATTTACGCGGTTACGCTGCTTGTAATGCTGGGCCAACTCGGCGTTGAGATAATGCCCTTTCTCGCGGGCTTGGGCGTCATAGGCCTCGCGGTAGGGCTGGCTTTGCAGTCGACCCTGGCGAACTTCTTCGGCGGAATCCACATCCTACTCGACAAGACCTTCAAAGTCGGTGACTACGTGGCAATCAACTCCGAAAGCGGGACCACGGGGTTTGTCAAGAAAATAGGCTGGCGCACCACCAAGCTCAAGTCATTCAGCAACACGGAGTACATAGTCCCAAACGATACCGTCGCCAACGCAACCGTAATCAATTATTCTAGCGCGAGGGACAAGGGCCGCAGCGTGGTTTTCGAAGTCGGAGTCGGCTACGAGAGCGACCCGAACAAAGTCGAGAAGCTCTTGAAGCAGGCGGTGAAGAACGCCGCGAAAAAGAACCAAGCGATAGTCAAGGACTATGAAACCATCGCGCGATTCGAGAATTTCGGCGACTCCGCATTATCCTTCAAACTAATATTCCAAGTGGACAAGTACGAAGCGCGTTACGGCGCGCAAGCGCAAGTCAAGCGCGAAATCCTTTTACTCTTCCGAAAGAACAAGGTGAACGTGCCGTTCCCGATCCGCACGGTTCACCTCAAGAAGTGAATTAAATTGGAGTTTGAGGAGTTAACGCTTAATCGCTTGAGTGAATTAAAGCCTCGAGTAAAGGATTTGCGTTCCATTGCCTTGGAGAGGAGCGAGCCGTTCCCGAAGGACGAGCACTTGCATGAGCACTCGGAGAGCGGATTGGTAATCGGCGCGTTTCATGGTGATTCACTCGTCGGCTTGACTGATAGCGGTGTTTCCGGCGAAGAAAAGCGGCGTGCCTCTTCGGGCCACGTTTGGGTTCACCCTGATTATCGAGATAGTGGACTCGGTGAAAAATTGTTTAAGGCGAAATTACTCGGCTTGTTCAATTCCGGTAAATTCGACGAAGTCGTCGCTTACGATGAAAGCAAGGGAGGCGCCGCCCTTCTTAAAAAATTCAATTTCAAGCGCCACCCCGCGGGAGTGTTAATCCTCAAGCGCGGTGAATGGGAACGAATAAAACAGTCTAAGCCAGGCGCGCTTTCAAGTCGCTGATTTTAACGCGCTCTTGCTTTCCCGAGTCGCGTTCGCGTAAGGTAACCGTTTCATCCTGCATTGTGTCGTAGTCGATGGTAATACACCAAGGCGCGCCCGCTTCGTCCGCGCGCGCGTAACGCTTGCCGATGCTGCCTTTCTCGTCGAATTCAATTGCGCCAAGGCAGCGGATGGACTCGAACACTTCACGGCCCTTCTCGAGTAAGCCGTCTTTCTTAACGAGCGGGAAAACGCAAGCGCGAACCGGCGCGATTTTCGGGGATAAGGATAACACTGTTTTGTCATTCGTTTTGCGGTATCCCTGTACGAGGAGAGCGAGCACTAGCCGGTCCACTCCTCCGGAAGGCTCGATGACGCGCGGCTTAAACTTCCTGCCTTTCCCGTCGGATAATGACAATTCCTTTTTGCTGTGCGCTTCGTGCTGGTCAATGTCGAACGACCCGCGTTCGGCGATTCCCATTAATTCTTTCCAGCCCCACTCGGCGTACTCGAATTCAAGGTCCCAAGTGTCCGAAGAGTAATGCGATAACTCTTTCTTCACGTGTTGGCGTAAGCGCAAGTCCTTCAAGCCGATGGATTCCAGCCAGTGCAAGTACTCGCCCAGCCAGTATTTCATCCAGCCCGAAGCCTCCAACTCACTCAACTTTATCCTGCCAGCTTTCGAGTTTTTCCCTTGAGCTTCGCTGGTTAACGCGAGCACTTCGCGGTCTTTTAATTCAAAAGGGCAATTCCCCTCGTAAAAGTATTCGAGCTCGTACTGCGTGAACTCGCGGCAACGAAAAACGAATTGGCGCGGGGAAATCTCGTTCCTGAAGCTCTTCCCGACTTGCGCGATTCCGAACGGAGGCTGCAAACGCGAGGCGAGGGCAATGGTCTTGTAATCCGTAAAAATGGCCTGCGCTGTTTCCGGCCGCAAGTAAACCTCGCTAGATTCGTCGGACAAGGCTCCCGCATGCGTTTTGAACATTAAATTGAAGGATTCCCCGATTGAGAGCTCTCCCTTGCACTTCGGGCAAATGAGTGAGTTTTCCGCCACTAGCTTTTGTAATTCCTCGACGCTCGCGCCCTCGACTTCCAAGCCGAGCTCGCGTTCGATTAAGTGGTCCGCGCGCTCCCGCAGCTTGCACTTCACGCACTCTACGATTGGGTCGTTGAATGCCTTCAAGTGGCCGCTCGCTTCCCAAACCTCGCGCGGGGAGAGTACGCACCCGTCGATTCCAACGATTTCCTCGCGGTTGCGCACGAAGCAATCCCACCAAGATGATTCCACGCGCCTTTTCAGCTCAACGCCCAAGGGGCCGTAATTATAGAATCCCGCGGGCGCGCCGTATAGCTCGCTTGAAGGGTAAACGAATCGCCTTCGCATGCTCAAATTTACTACTGCGTCGATTTTGTTCATTACGAGAACCTTTTTCCCTTTCGCCGTTTATTAATGCAACTCTTTAAATGCCCGCTCTGGCGAAACACTATGCAGGTGAGTTACAATCATGGCATTTAGTAAGAAACCCCAGAGAAAAGGCGGTAAGCCGCGCTCTAGCAGCGGACCGCGCCCGTCAGGCAACAGCTCATCCAAAAGCGGGTCCTACGGCAGTGCTAACCGTTCGTCCGGCGGCCGTTCTTCTTATGGGAGCCGCCCTTCGGGCGATCGTTCATCCGGAAGCCGCCCGTCTTACGGGGGAAACCGTGAAGGCGGCCGTTCTTCTTATGGGAGCCGCCCTTCGGGTGACCGTTCATCCGGAAGCCGCCCGTCTTACGGGGGAAACCGTGAAGGCGGCCGTTCTGATTATAAAAGCGGATTCAATCGCAGCGGCGGAAATCGTGGCGAACGCGATGGCGGCCCAAGGCGCAGCTCTTGGAATAGCCGGCGCGGTGACGACCGGCGCCGCGACGACGGTGAGCGGGCGCCTAGGAACGCTTATGCAGGAGGCAGGAGTTATGCTCGCGGCTTCGAGCGCGGGCGTGTAGTGGACCGCTCGAAATTCATTCAGAAAGCAAAGGATAGCATTCAAGAAGCCTACCGCAAGCCGGACGCTTCACTCGTACAGGCAACGCGGGCAATCGATGACCTCGACGTAGTCAAGTCCCTGCTCTACCAGCGCCTCAGCGAGTGGATTCAACTCAATTTCCCGGAACTCGACTTGAAGAACGAGGAAACCGTGTGCACTCTCTACGCTGAATTCGGAGACCGCGTCCTCTTCGACTCGGACAAGATTTACCAGCTAATCGGGGCAGACCGCGCAAAGCAAATAATCGAGAAAGCGTCCAAGAGCTTCGGCGCTGAATTCAACGACGAAGACCGCATCGCCATTCGTGGCTTGTCCGCTCGCGTGCTCGAGCTCTTCAAGGCGCGAACAGAGCTGTTAGCGTACGTTGAAGCTAAAGCGCAAAAAGAAATGCCTAATGTTTCAGCGCTAGTCGAGCCATTACTCGCAGCGCGCCTCCTCAGCTTGGCGGGTAATTTAAAGCGCCTCTCCAGCATGCCGGCTTCAACCGTGCAAGTAATCGGCGCTGAAAAGGCGTTGTTCAAACACTTGAAGAATAAGCAAGTGAATCCGCCAAAGCATGGAATCATCTTCCAGAGCCCCCTCATTAACGCGGCTCCGTTCGACCAGCGCGGCAAAATAGCCCGCGCTTTGGCAACGAAACTAAGCATCGCGGCGCGAGCGGATTACTACACTAAGAATGACGTGGCCACGAAGCTCAAGGCGGACTTAGAGAAGCGTTTGGCTGAAATACGCAAGTGAAAACCCGATGAAGCCCGCGCAAAAGAAGGCACTCGCCCTCTTCGCGGTATTAGCGAGCTTAACTATAGTTCTCTCCTTTGCGGATTCAAGCAAAGCCGAGCCGTCAATCGTGCACTTGAGCGTTCCTGCAGTTGACTCTTATGGCCGCGGCGCCCTCGCCGGCTTAACAATTAAGGCGCAGCCCGGCAACGGCTCCGTGTTCATTGACGCGAAAGGCCCGTTACTAGACGAGAATGCCCTTGCTTCGCTCAACCGCGCAGTTGGCGCCGCACTCGCGCATTACGCCGGCGAGCCAATGGACTTGTATTATTTTATTGACGCGCCCGTCGCCGCGGTGGAAGGAGGGAGCGCCGGAGCCGCGTTCTCAGTCGGCGCCTTACTCGCGTTGAATGGCCTTCAAGCGCGCGAAGGAGTGATAATCACCGGAACCGTTGAATCAAATGGCAGCATCGGCAGCGTGGGCAGCATCCTGCCAAAGGCAATCGCCGCCAAAGCAGCCGGCTATGACTTACTATTGGTTCCCGCGGGTGAATCCGTGGTCGAGTCGAGCGCGCTTGACTGCGTTGAAAAAAAATTCGAAGGCGCGCCTTACCGCGAGTGCGTTACCGTAACCAAGTTGGTTAGCATAGCTAATGAAACGGGCATAATTGTAATGGAAGTCTCTACGATTGACGAGGCATTCGAGTTGATGTGGCAATGAAAAAACGATTCATCTTGTTCGCCGTGCTCGCTTGCTCCTTGTTCTTTTTTGTCGGTTACCTATCCGCCCCGTCCCCGTACTCGAGCGCGCTCGTGGACGCGGTCGCCGTCAAGCACGACGGAGGAGGGGTCGTCACGACAATTCGCTTCATTGTCAAGCCGGGAACCGGCAAGCTATTGTTGGACGTGAGCGAGTCCTTGTACGACGCGGACACGGAATTATCCTTGGCTCGGGCGCGCGACGCGGCCGAAGAATTAATGGGCGTTTCTCTGGACAACCGCGACATTTACTTTTCAATTGAAGAAGACGAGCCGCTAATCGTTTCCGGAGCGAGCGGCGGAGCCGCGTTCGTTGCCGGCATCACCGCGGCAGTACTCGGAGCGGAGTTGAACCAAGCGGGAATCGTTAGCGCGCAAGTGAACGGCTCGCTCATCGCGCCCGTGGGTGGAATCGACGAGAAAATCGTTGCCGCCATTCAAGAAGGAAAAGAGTTCTTCATAATCGCGGAGAACCAAACCGTGAAGTACGAGGGCGCGCACTCGCAAAGCATTCTAATCGTGCGCGTTCGTTCGCTCGACGAAGCAGTGCGCTTGCTGCTTTCCCAGTGAAAGCGCATACGATTAAATAAGCAGTTGCCTCCTATTCTTTGTCACGCGGGGGTCGCCTAATCCGGTATGGCGGTAGACTGCTAATCTATTGACTCAAAAGGTCGTGCGGGTTCAAATCCCGCTCCCCGCGCTTCATGGCTGACAAAGACATTGAAGTAGAAATCAAGGTTCCCCTTGAGAAAGAAGCTTTTTTTAACTTGAAGGTAAAGTTAAAGGAGATTTGCAAGTTTGAAAAGGCGTCGCAACAATCCGACGCTTATTTTAGTCCAGCTCACCGTGATTTTGTCGAGCCAGAATTCCCTTTCGAGTGGTTAAGCATTAGAAAAAGGGCTGGAAAAACCATCCTCAATTACAAGCACTTTCACCCTGAGAATGTTGAAGTAACGACTCATTGCGATGAATTTGAAGCCGTGATTGAAAACCCGGAACAATTGGAAAAAATCTTTTCCAGTCTGAATTTCAAAAAATTGGTCACCGTTGAAAAAGAAAGGGAAACTTACTTGTTCAACGACGAGTTCGAAGTCGCATTAGACGAGGTTAACGACCTCGGTTATTTCATAGAAGTTGAGGCGCTTAAGGATTTCGGGGGCGTAGAGGAAACGAGAAGGAGGCTCTTGGAATTCGCAGGAAAGCTTGGTATTGACGCTTCAAAAATTGATAAGCGCGGATACCCTTACTTGTTAATGGAAAAGAAGGGGTTGCTCAAGTAGCCTCCCAGCGCTTTATATTGAAAACTAGTGATTATTGATTTGGGTGTTTGATTATGGGTAGTTTCATTGAATTGAACGACACGCTTCAAATAACTACCGAGCAAGGGTTTCCCTCGGAGTTGGTTTTCGCGGAGCACTTGAAGAAACCGTTCCGTGCCGAGGACTTCAAAGGGCGCGTCTTCGATTTCAAGGACAAGTCGGACAAGAGAATCTACCACTCTCCACCCACCCGCGTGTTCCTCGTGCATAATATTGACGGCAAGTGGCTTTACTGGGGCCACTGCCGAATCGTCGAGCAGACGATTCACGCGGAATCGAACACGACTTCCGGAAAATTCATCATAACCAAGATTTATTCTCCAGAGCACCAGAAGTCGATGAGCGAGAACGAGGTCGACGAAGGCAAAGAGTTCTTTTAATTGGTTTCATTGCGTTTTATATTCGCTTATTCCGTAATTTGCGTGTAGGTGGTATCTTGTTAAAGAACGAGGAAGGCCTCGCGGTTCTCGCCGCGCTCGCCGTAATAGTGCTCGCATTGATATTCGGCTCGGGTTACGAGTCGTTCGTGGCCGGATTCTCGGATAACCTGGTGTTCCTTGCAACCGGCTTCGTCTTTGGTGCTGCTTTCGGCTGGGTGCTGCGCAAACTCGGGTGAACACTTTTGTTTGACGCAGCGGACTTAAGAAAAATCAATAAGGGCTTAGTCGGTGAACTCCAACGCGAGCCCAGCGTGGTTAAGGACGAGGAATTACTCGAGAAAATCGCTGGAATGCCGTCGAACGAAGCGCAAGCATTCGCCTTGTGGCAGGACGGGCCGTTCGAGAAGGGGAACAAGCGAACCGCCTACTTCATTTTATACTATGAGGGCGGAGCGCTAAGCAACCGTAATGTCTCGAACTTCTTGAACGAGAACAAAGCGCTAATGGTATTATTTTCCAAGTAAGTTCTCGAGAGCAGTGGTAGCATAGCAACCGGAAGCCAAAGAGAACCGCAGCTTCACCGGCGACTCCGAGAGTACTTCAAAGCCATCCATTTGCGCGAATAACTTTCTCTTGTTACCCCTGCATGATAATTCAGGCGCGCGCTGCATCTTAAACGACTCAATGCTCAAGCCGCGCTCTTCAAGCCAAGCCGACTCGAAGTCGTTCGCCTTCGACTCGAAGCCAACTAAGTTGCCTTCCAGCGACTCGTCCCAATCCCCTTCAAAAGCGAGCAGCTCGTCATTGAATAATTGCGATTGCGCCGCGTGAATAAAGAGTAACTGCACCCCGCGCTGGAATTTGCGCAGCGCGCCAGCGTAATCCGTCGGGTGCATTGCCAAATAGCCGAGCAGCGTCCTCTCGAATTTGAGCCAGTGCGGGTAATACTCTAACGCCGCCTTGTAATCCAACTCTTTCTTCAAGCGCGAGCGCGCCGCAGCCGCCTCCTCTTGCGCGTCGCCCTCCCCGAGCAAGTACTCCTTCACCGCCGCCTCGAAGTCGCCTTTCAACAAGTGCAATCCCACGGTCGCGGTATTAGAGCGCGCGCTCCCGAACCGTTGGTAACCGAAGTAATTCTTGAACAAAAACTTTGACTGTTCGGCATTCTGCCGAATTGTGTTAGCGTCCGGTTCGACTCCGCAATTCTCTTTGTTCAGCGTTATGGTGAATCGGTTCCCCTGCAAATCACCCATTCGAATTTTTTCCTTGGCTTTCCAAGCGCCGCGCACTTGAATGTCTTTGACGCGAATGGAGAGCAAGCGCTCTGGTTGCACGCAGAAAGCGCTGCACAATTGCACGGTCATTGCGTTACGGTCCTTGTTACCGGCGGCGTTGAACCGCGACGCCTTAGCGTGCAAAGCACGCGCAATTGCCTTCAATGCGCGCTGAGTGCCCCAATCCCGCTTCTCGAGAACAAAATAAGAAAAAAATTTACGGTCATCGGTTTCCTCATCCGGGAACTCGTATTCCTTGCCTGCTTCGAGTTGCACTCCGCCCTTGGTTTTTTCTTCGACTATGAACTCGTCTGGTTGGAATTTGAACATGAGTTTCACTTGTAGCGCAGGAAAGCGCCGAGCCCGTTGAACATCCCATAGAATTGGTTGCCTTCACTCGTGTCCTTGGAGACGAATTCGACTTCAATCTCGTTCTCTTCGGCCTTGCCGATTAAGTCGTTCACTAAGTCGTGCTCTTCAACGACTTTCCACTTTCCGCCGCAGTCGCATGGCTCGAGGTTTCCCGGCTTTGAGTCGATTTTCACGCGCTCTTTCTTGCAGGAGTTACATTTCTGCTTGATTTGCCACATCTCGAGGTCTTCGGTTACCAAGAGCTTTTCGGCCTGCCCGCTCTCGACGGCTTTGTGGATGTCGTTGTAGCCGTAAGCCGCGAGGCCTCCCTTGGAAACGCGCTTTAGGAAATCGTTAAGCACCTGCTTTTCCTTCACGGCTTCCTGGCCCTTCATTAATTCGGATGCTTTTGCGATGGTCTCGCGGATTCCGTACTCGTCCGTGTAACCCGTGTCGACAACGCCGAGTAATTCGAGTTGGTAGTTGAACGGCTTCATCTTCACGAAGTCGTGCTTCGCCGGCCCCGGCCCGCCAACGACGACTCCCTTAAAGTTTTTGAGCCCGACGAAAGCGTCCATTGCCTCGCCGATGCGCTTGTAATAATACTCCACGCCTTCCACGTGCAGGCGGTCGTAACGGGCTGCGCTGTTGTGCACGACTATCCCGTTGACGATAAAGTTGAGCGTTTCAGGCAGACTCAAGTCGTAGTAAACCCCTTCAGCAGGGCAACGCTCTTTTTTAACTAGTTTCGCTGGGACAACTTGTGCGTAGGCTATTGTTTCGAGTGCGCGCGTTATTTCCGCTGCTTTCCCTGCAAGTGCGTCTTCCTTTTCTGCTAGTGCAACTGCCTTCTTCTTGAATGTTGATAGGATGCGTTCCTTGAATAGCTTCCTGCTCAAATTGCGTTTCCCGTTTAGGAATGAGGGCACTCCCTTGAAGTCCGAGTTTTTCAGTCCTATTGCCCTCGCGAGTTTCTTTACCAGTAAGCCATTGATTGCGGCTTGGTCGCGGTAATTAGTGTCGCTTTTTTCGAGTATTATTTCCTGTAGTTTCGCTTGTTTTTTCTTGCTCGCGAAGCCGATTCTCGCGTTGAACCTTTCGAGTGAAGCCTTGTCGCTTATGTCCAAGTAGTATTGTTGCTTGTTCTCGCTTTTTTTAGGTCCGAAGGAAGCGATTATTTCGAATCGGCGCAAGAGTAGCCAAGCGGTCTTGACGGCCTTCTCGTTTGCCATTGCTAGCGAGACCCGCCCGCTTGACGCAGAGCCTTCCGCGTCGAATAATCCGCGCAAGAAGCCGGCTGTAACTTCGTTCGGGGAAGCGGTTATCCTTTCCGGGATGCTTTTCTCAATTAGTTCTGGGAAAGTTTCCTTGAAGAGTTGAACCAGCCACTTATTGTAAGCAGTTAACTCAAGGCATTCTCCCCAGCCGCTCTTCCTTTTCTTCGTGCGCGTTGACGCGCCGAATAACCGTTCGATTAAGCGCGCGTAGTACTCGGCAAGTTGCGGGTTTCCCTCGTAAAATCGTAGCCGGTTACCGTCGAAGCACCCATCGCCCAGGAAGTAGCCAGTGATTTGCGCGAGTTCAGCGGTCACCGTGCTCGGGAAGCATACCAATTGCTCGCGTTCGATGAAGTTTCCTTCGAATTCACTAGCGTTGAAACCGTAATAGCCGATTAGTTTGTTGAGTCGGTTTTGCCCGAAGTTCGCCGCGCCGCGCTCTAACTCTGAAATCGAGCCTTGGTCGAACCCGCTCGCTTCGGCCACTTCGCGTTGTAATAACCCGCGCTCGTGCCTGGCTTCAACTAGTTTTTCCCTTCCCTCTTTTGATACTACGGGCGTGCCCTTTGGCAGGATGGCGTCCGTTGGCACTTCCCGCGTGGGCGCCGGCAGTTCGCTGGCGATGAGCAGGTAGTCGCCTTCGCGCAACTCAGTAGCTTGTTTCTCCTCGAAACCGTTTTCCGTGACTACGAAGAAGGAGTGTTCCGGAGTAACCTTCAATTCGCAAAGTGGGTTCTTCGTTTTTAGTAAGAGTGCTTCTCTGGACTCTCGAAGCATCACCGCGTCGCACTCGGCGTTTTTTGTTTTTAATTTTTCAAAGTCCAAGCTAGATAGGAAATCCCCTTCAAGCACGTTTTTTATCGGGGTTATCCTGCCGTCACCAAGGCAGATGAGTTCGTCTTCGTGAATGCATTGCCCTCCCTTGTGCACTTTCTGGTGCGCGGTCGAGTGCAGCTTCTTGATTACGCGCGTTTGCTTGCCCTTGAGAGTTGCAACCGTCGCGTCCTTTCCGTCCAACACCACGAGGCCGTAACAGCCCGCGTGGTCCATTAATTCTTCCAGCGGCTCCAAGACGAAAGTTGATTCGCAGCGGTAGAATTGGATTCCCAATGGCACGGGCGGCTCGACGGCAAAGAGCTGGTAGTCGATTTTTCCTTCCTTCTCGCTCACATTACCCGCGAAAACCGCTAGGCCGTTTTTCGGTGCCGCTCGGTAACCCTTCAAGTAATGCATAATGCGCTCGAGTGCGGCCTGCACGTTCTTTTGCGTGCTCTTGCTCTTGATGTTCGCGGCTTGGCCGTACTCGTCGCGCAGCTTCGCTACCACGTCGGACACTTGATAGCCGGGGGTAATGTAAACGCTGATTAGCTCGGTGCCGCGGCCGCGGAAAGTCTTCAACGCTTCCACTTCCTTCTTGAACTCGAACAATGCCTGGGATTCGGTTTTCATGTCTTATACTAACTATTTTTGTTGTTTTAATCAGTTGACTTTGTTAATCCGCGCTTTTTATTATCTTGACTTTTCCTTCGTCCGCGTTCACTTCAACGAAGTCGCCGTCTTTCAAGGTTTTCGTGGCCGTTTTAGTTCCAATCACGCACGGGATGCCTAACTCGCGAGAGATGATGGCGGCGTGGCAAGTAATCCCGCCGATTTCAGTGACTATCGCAACCGCTTTTTCCATTGCTACTATGAAGTCGGGAGTCGTCATCTGGGTTACGAGCACGTCTCCTTTTTTGATTTTTCCGAGTTCGGAAGCGTCGTTGATTATTTTCACTATGCCTTTGGCTCTTCCCTTTGAGGCGCATTGTCCTATAACGATTGTTGCCTCATCCGCCTTTTGTTCTAATGCCGATTGCATTTCATGTATTTCCTTTCCAGTGTAGACTCGTGTTCCGTCCCCATCAAAAATGAAGGCGTACCCTTTTCTGCGGGTTTTCACGCGTTCCACGCAGTTTTCTATGTTCTCTCTTGAATGCTCTAATTCTTGCAATTCCTTCGGAGTGAGGTAAATCAATGTTTCGTAGTTAGTCCCAAGGGACTCTGCGAATTTGTTTATTAGGTCTAGTGACGCGTAAACCGATTTGTTGATTTGTTCAAGGCGCCAGGTTCTAATGAAAATGTTTTTTTGCATTAATGCGACGAGTTCCTTCAAGTTCGTCGAGGCGTTCAGTTCCTCGAGAGCGATAATCGCGTTCTTTTCCTCTCTTTGCCGCACGCTCACCAACTCGCCGTATTTTTCCCTCGGGTTTTCCTTGATTTCATTTTTGATTCTTCCTAAGAAGTAATTCAAGTCGACTGGCTTGCCCAGCAGTAAGCGCATTCCAGTCCAAGCAAACTTTTTCTGGTGTTCTTTAATGGCTTGCAATAGTGATTCGTTGCTTTTTTCGAGTTCTTTTAAGATTTCTTCGTTGCTTTTTTCGAACACTTTTCGCAGTTCCTGGTTTTCTTGAATTATACTGGAGATTTGCAGTAATTCTTTTTTCTCTTTTAGTGTCTCGGTTTCATCGTTTGCAATCAATAGTGTGTTGATTACTTCGTCTAATTTTTTCGGGCCAATCGTCTTTTTCAATTCTTCCTCGATTAGCCCGATTAATATTGAGTCCATTTCAATCGGCATGATTATCGTTGAGAGAATTTTCGAGTAAGCTTCAAGCCACTCTTTGAACGCGTTTTTCATTTCTGCGTCGGTTTTGAAACCCTTTAGTGTAATTGACTTATCGTAGAATTCCTCGTGCAGGCGCGTGATGACTTTCAAGTATTCGCGCATTATCTTGATTGGGTTTGACTTAATGTGCTCTTGGAGTTTTTTCGAAGAGTCCTTCCAGTAAAAGATTTCGCCATTAATGTTACAAAAGTAAAATTCAAATTCGACGCCGAATAATTCCTTCCAATACTTTTGAATGCCGTTTCCGATTAGGCACGGAGTTAGAGTTGCGTTCTTGCATTTTGTTGCCCTATTCCACTTTTTTGCATCTAATTCCATTATATTTTGCCCGTGATTCTAGATTTTAAGTTAACAAAAACTTATTAGGGTTGCAGCGCGTTTTAATGCTTATGGAGGAACTACGCGAAATCGACCATTTGCACTTCCTCGTGCACCCGGTTTACGGAAACACTTTGAGTGACCGTTCAACGGACATGCCGCGCATAATGGACGCTTACTGCTCGAAAATCAGTGTAATCGCCAAGAACCCGAAAGCGCGCTTGTACATCATTCCCCCTGAGCGTTACAAGGCCCGAAGGGAAGAACAACTGAATTGGCTTGACGAGCTTTTACTACATGCTAAATTGGAAATGCCCGGCAGGTTCAAAGTATTCAATCACGATGAGGTAGACGACTCGGAATTATTCCGTTTAAAGAGCAAGCTCTCCGAAGGAGCGCGCCTCCACTTCTGGGGTGAGTACTTCGGGGATTGCGTTCCACAGCAGGCACTCAAGGCGGCTTTTGCCTTGGGCGTCAAGCCAGAGGAAGCTGAAGAGCGCATCAAGCTTGATCGATCTCATTCGGTTAAGAAGCATAGGGGTTCGCCCGGAACGCCGGCTGCCCCGCTTTACATGAAAAGGCTTGCTAATCCTGAGACGCGCCGAGCCGCTTATGACGAGGTTAACCCTTCTGCCCAAGGAATCTCCCGTCGGGTTTTAACCGAGCTTTACCCTGAGTATTACCAACGCCGAAAGGCCGGCGAAAAGCACTGGGATTTGATATTAGCGTTCAAGAAGCGCTTGGAGCGCGGTTGAGCTCTTACCCTACTATTCCTGCTTCCGATAAACACTCATGTTTATAAAGAATCATGACTTAGTCATGATTAGTTGTGAGTGAATCATGACAGACGACAACGAATTCGCGTTGGCCCTCAAGGACTTCCGCGAAATGCAGGAATCATTCAAGGACCCGGTAGTAATCGGGACCTTAATGCATAAGCTGTCGGAAGAGAAAATTGCGTCGAATCTCGTGTTGAAGGAAATCAACGCGAAATTAGACCGCCTCGCCCGCCTTGAAGATCGCATTGCGCGCATTGAAGAGAAAATCGGGTTCCGAGAGCAGACCGCGTTGTCCGAGCAGGATGAGACTATAGCTGCTTTTGTTAAGAAGAGCGGCATGGCTTGTGCGGAGGACGTCCGCAAGGCTTTCAAGTATAAGGGTCGCAATGCGGCTTCAGCGCGCTTGAATACCTTGTTCAGGCGAGGAGTCCTTGAGAAGAAGCGCGCCGGTAGGCGCGTGTTTTACACCGCATCACGCTGATACAGTTGTCGCAAGGCAATTGTTTCAACCCACCTAAGAAATGTCTTTTTGGGTCGGGGGAGCAACCCCGCCACGCGAACCCGGCCCAACCTAATTCTATTAAAACCCGTTCGTGCTAACCGTAGAGTATGAACCGTAATACCATTGCTTGGCTATTCGCCGTTTTTTCAGCTCTTGTTTTCTTTGGAATAGCGTTTAGCGCGCTTGACGGGTTAGTCAAGGGTGTGTTGATGCTCATCGTGCTCGGCGCGAGCGGAATGGCAATCAAGCAGTTAACCAATTTGGAGGGGTATTACGGCTTGCTCGTTGTGCGCGGCGACGCAGGGCTCGGGCTAATGAAAAGCATTGCCCGCGACCACCCTAAATTATGCACGGGCGTAGTCGACATTGCCTTGGCGATTTGCTTTGGAGTTCCTTACTCTTTTCACGCTTTCGGCCTGCGCGACAAGCGCGCTTGGCTGGGTGCACTCGCTAACCTACTATTCTTCTCGTTCTTTTTCATTGCTCAAGTCGGCAATGGCTCTCTCTTGTTCCTTTGCCTGGGGCTCGTTTTCGGCTTAGTCGGCCTTGGAATCGGTTTTATTGCACAGCATGCTTGGAGCGTCCTCACGATTCCCAATACCCCGCCGGGCGTGACTCTCCTCGTGCCCGGGGTAACCGTGCCTTGGGAAGCTATTTTCTCCATTATAATTATTGCAATCGTGCACGAGCTCGCTCACGGCGTACTCGCTAATATTGAGAAAGTGAAAATCAAGGCGAGCGGCGCATTGTTATTCGGTTTCCTTCCGGTCGGGGCTTTCGTGGAGCCGGACGAAGCGGCATTGGCCCGCAAGCCGCTGCACACTAAGCGACGCGTCCTAGCCGCGGGGAGCATCTCTAACATAGTCTTCTTCTTCGTTTTCTTAGTCCTCACTATTGCTGCGGGTTTTGCCTTCAATGCAACCGTTGACCGGGTAGTAGTCTCTTCGTCTAACTCGTCGCTCGCTGTCGGCGCGGCCTTGACTTCGTTTGCTTCCGCAGGCGAAGCTGAAGCTTTCTTCATGCAATCCGCAGCTTCCGGTAACGCGGCCTCCTTAATCGAGGTTAACGGCGTTGTAGAGAGCGTGCGCTTTTCAGAGCTTAAAGTCATGGGCGTACGGTCGGATTACCCGAGCTCGCACTTATTCGAGGAGGGCAATTTGATTTTGTCGGTTGACGGAGAGCGGGTGAACGGCTTGAGCGGCTTGAAGGATGCCTTGGCTAACAAGCAGGAAGGGGATGAAGTGCTAGTCGGCACTGCCGAGGGTGCGGATTTAATCGTCCTAGGGCCGAACGCACAAATGGGCGTGACTCTCTCGCCGGTAATGCTGTTCAAGCTTGAAGACGAGCCCAATAACGCACTTGCGTATGCAATCGCCTCGTTCGTGCTCGTCGTGTTCTCGTTCGCTTACGTGCTCAATTTCATACTAGCCACGGTGAATTTATTGCCTTTGTTCATTACGGACGGCCACCGCATTATTTACGAGGAGCTTAAGGAGGCTTTCGGGCAGAGGAAAGCGGAGCGCGTGTCCTTGGCTTTGGGCATTCTTGCTTTATTGTTACTCGCCTTGAACGCGGCGCCGTGGCTTTGGGCATAGGGTTTAAATCCAACAGCGCAGTTTTCAGTAACAGGGGTGTGGATTATATGTTAAAGCGAATAGTAGCAAAGGTCAGGCGAATCAAGGGGCGATTGTCACGCTCTTTCAGTGCGAAACAAGAAGTTAGTGTTTCCGGCTTGCAGCCCGACGAAAAAATGTTCAAAGAGTCCATTGAAGAAGAGTGCGTTAGGGCGCTTGCTAAAGTGCGAAAGCGCTTGCCTAAAGCGCGGATGGGCATTCACGTGAAGAGCTCGCTCCGCGGTAAGGGAAAGCGGTTCGAAGTAAAGGGGACGCTTTACTTGGACAAGCGGACTTTTTACGCGAGCGCGTCGGACCGCGAATTATACGGGGCGCTAACGCGAGTCCTCTACGAGTTCCAGGAGGAATCGCGCCGCGCCAAGAAGGTGGTTAAGAAATGAATGAGAAGGCTTTGTACGCGGCCGTAGCCGCGCTTGGAATAATGCTATTAGTGTTGTCCGCTTACCAGTTCAACCAGTACTGGAGTGCGAAAGTCGTTGTCGAGCCCTCACTCGAACAATTCGACGAGCTAGCCGAGTTGGACGCGGGAACGCTCGCGTCAATCGGCATGGACGCGGCGTCCATCCAGTCAAGCAAGCAAACAGTAGTCGCAGGCCTTGACGCATTGCTGCACACCGCGCTCTTTGACTTTGTGCTCGGAGCCGCGTTAATGTTCGCCGGAATTTCAAAGTACCCGACTAAGTGAAAATGAAGAGCTTAGCAGTACTCTTGAATTACCCGCTCCAAAACCAAATCGACGTCGGGCACTTGGACGTGCTTTTGGCTACTTTCGAGAACGCGCTCAATGAGTTCGACGAAGTGCACGTAATTTCCCCGCGCGACGGCCGCGAGTACGACTTGGGAAACCCGCGCATTAAAGTGCATTCCAACGGCTGTACCGCGGGCTGGCTTTACTATCCCTCGGTGTTCAAGGATGCTTGGAAGCTGTACAAAATCGTTCGAGGGAATAACGTTCGCGTGATTCGATTATTCGCCCCGACTAGCGGGCTAGTCGGCGGAGTCGTCGGTCGCCTAACGCGAACCCCGGTTTTATTGAGCGTTCACACTGACGAGGAGGTAGCCGCGAACGATTCCGGCAGGAGCTTCCTTAAGTCGTTGCTCGTGCGCTTTGCCGAGCCCTTATCCTTCAAGCTCGCCTCGAAAATCGGCGTCATCAGCGGGCACATTCGCGATTACGCTTTGCGAAAAGGGGCGAGCGGTCACAAGCTGTTCAGCCACCATAACTTTGTTGACGCAAGGAAGTTCAAGCCGGGCAGCAAAAGGAACAAGGCGCCGGTTTTCGTTTTCGTGGGCAGGTTCGCGCCCGTAAAGGCGCCGTTGACTGCGATTAAGGCGTTCGGGCGCGTGTTAAAAGAGAAGGACGCGGTTCTCTGGCTCGTAGGCGGCGGGCCGCAATTCAAGCAAGCCAAGCGCGCCGCTAAGCCGTTCGGAAAGAAAGTAAAGTTTTACGGGCGCGTGGAGCACTCGAAGTTGCCCGCTATTCTCGCGAAAGCAAATTACTTCATTGCACCCGCCACCGCTGGTTTTACCTTAATCGAGGCATTCTCTTGCGGATTGCCAGCTGCTGCCGCGGATTTGGATTGGAGCAGGGAGCTCGTTCACAACGGAAAAACCGGTTACTTGGCTGAAGCGTACGATGCCGATTCCCTTGCGAACGCTTGCCTTAAATTGTTGCGTTCCAAGAAGAATATGGGGAAGGCGTGCAGGCGTGCAGTTGAAAAAGATTACTCGTTGCGCGCTTTCAAGGAGCGCGAACTTTGTGCTTATCGTGATTTACAATGAAGGTCTGCGTGTTTGGAATCGGGAAGATGGGGTTGCCCCTTGCCGTAGTGCTAGCAGAAGCAGGGCATTCGGTAATCGGCGTTGACGTTAATGGAGAGTTAGTTCGCAA
>CAYZDE010000008.1:0-27085 GCA_964477205.1 Microcaldota archaeon | reverse complement strand
CTCGGCCGTTCGGTCATGCGCATTACGAAGTCGATTGCGACTGGTTCGTGCGCTTCGTCCGAGCGGCGGAAAGACGAGTGGTCGGCTTGCATTGACCACCAAGCGAGTTCCTCGCGCGCTTCACCGGTTATCATCCGCGCGACTTCATAGCAAAGCAAGCCCGCGTTATGGTTCGAGTCGCCTTGGGCCCCGTGCGGTGAGGCGAAGCAATGCGCGTGCACAATGTCCGCCGGGGGGTGGTGGTCGATTATTAGTATCGGATAGCCGGCTTGCTTCAAGTCGAGTACTTGCGGTTCGCTCTCTTGGTTTGCGGCGTGGTCCAGGAAAACCATGAGCGGCTTCTTAGGCCACTTTAACGCGTCTTCCGAGTCGCGCTCGAGTTCCCAGCGCGAGTAAATCGCCGAGTCGGCTTGCTTGTAAACCGCGCGCAACTCGATGCCTTTTTCTAATGCGTAGGATTCGATTGCTTTCTTAATCAGTAGTGCGGAAGTCAATCCGTCGCAGTCGTTGTGATAGCGGATTATCATGGGGGTTGACTCGAGTATGGAGCGCATCAAGTAAGCGGCCGCGTCTTCGAGTGCGGGGCGTATGGACTCCATGCCCGATTCGTTCACGAGGAAGTCGAATTTTTTCGGCTTGCAATTCTCGTTCAAGTACGCTTCAACTTCTTCTTCGGTTGTTTGGATTTCCTCGTCCGGCAGTTTCTCGAGGGTTTCCGAGTCGACCCAATCTCCTATTTCGAATCGCGTTTCGCTTTCCCTTGTTTTCACTAACCCTTTTGGCGTGATTAGCCTGTAGGCGGGAACCGTTGATATGGTGGAGTAAACGATGCGTCCTTTCATGCGTAAGATTAAAGAGGGCTAATGATAAAAAGGATTCTTGTATATGGATAAGACTTTCCTCGTGGCCTTGGCTCTCCTCACCGCTTGCTTTGCCGGAGTGTATTTCGTGAACACTTCGAATCCCGCGGAAGCGGTGTTCGTTGCTCCTCCTTATTACTCGGAAGTGGGTGATGTCGGCTCGTTCGTTGCTTCGTTCGCTTTCGTTTTTCTCTTCTCCTTGTTATTCTTCGGTTACGCTGCGCCGGTTGCCTTGGCGATTGAAGGTGCGAAGTATGCTTCCTTTTTCACGGTGCGCGGCTTGCCTTGGTTCGACTTGTTATTCTTGTTACCCGAGGTGCTGGCGTGCTACTCCGCGATTTTGCTGGGGCACTCTGCGCTCGCCGAGTTCACTAGTTCCGGCTCACTTTTCGCTACTTGGAGGCGCGCCTTCAAGTACTTTATCGTCTCCGCAGTGTTGTTCGGCGCGTTATTGATTGCGAGGGGCTATTTTTGATTAGTTTGCTCTCCGTGTTTGGAATCGTGCAAACGCTTAACGAGCTCGACTTCGTGATGCGCGTCATCGTGTTCTCTTATTTATTGTTCTGGCTTTACATTACTTTTCGGGACGTTCAAGTGCTCTTCGGGCTCTCCAGTATCCTCGTCGGGTACTTGGTGTTTGCGCACGGAGTTTCAATTACTTTGCTTGCGGCTTTCTTCCTTGTCTTTGTGGTTATGGGCACTCACTTGCAGATGTTCATACAGTTCGGCTTGATGCCGGTCTTAGGTTTCCAGCACGCTGGCGATAGGTTTGCGAAGATAAACCAAGGAGAATCCATGGGACAGATGGCTCAGTTGCAACAGGCCGTTGAGTCCGGACAGATGTCCGTGGCTGAAGCGCAGGAAATGGCACAGCAAATGCAAGCCCAAGGCGATGAGATGGGAGGCAGGCAAAGGGTGATGATGCACTAATGTTCTTTTTAGGCGTCCTCGTGCAGTGGTTCACTTATTTCTGGTGGATTTGGCTTTTCCTGGTTGCGTGGTGGTATTACTCGTGGACGCGCGAGCACCTAGCTTTCTCGCCGTTGCTTACTTTAGTAGTTGGCGGCATACTCGTTTATTATTTGGTGATAGAACACCCGTTCATCGGCTCTTTTGGAATGGTGTTTTGGGTTCTCGTGACTTCCGGCGTGCTCTGGCTGATGCCGGTAGTGAGCCAATTGTTGAATACTTTCATTCCGAGGGGCCGTGGATGACTAAAGGTGATTATTAATGGCGGTTAGGCGTAGGTTAAACAATTTGAGTAGCGCGTACTCTGCGATTCAAGCAAGGCGCGCGGCCTTGTTCAATTGGAAGTGGCGCGTTTTCGTGATACTCCTCACTTTGTCCGCGATGTTTATCGTGCGTGAGTACTTGGATTGGAAGTATTTCCATGTGTTCGCTACTGAATCATTGGGTGCGTTCATCCTAGCGGACAAGTTGTTCTACTGGTTCATGACCGGCTTATTCTTCGGCGTAATCGCCCTTGCCCTCTTGTACGAGGGCGAGCTCATCCTGGGCTTGTGGAAAGGCGTGAAGCACTTTGAGGAGCTGCTTTTACGCAAAAAGCCTGCGGCTAAGAGGCGCAAGCGCAAGAAGAAAAAGTAGTGTTTTAAACGCGGAGCGGCATTATTCGATTGTAAAATGATTCCTTTGCTCTTGGACTTCGGAAGCGCGCTCGGCTTGGTAGTGCTTATCATAGTTTTCGTCATGCTCTACCGCTTGTTTTACCCGGACATCGTTAAATCCCAAATTGTCGCTTTCGTAATCGTCGCCATAGTAACCTTTACGCTCGTCATTCCGTACCCGTGGTTCAAGTACTTGCTCTTCGTGTTCTTGTTCTTGTACGCGTTCTTCTGGACTTTCAAGCCGTACAAGTGGTGATGAAGGTTATGCACTGGTTCATAATACTCGTTCTCCTCGCCGTCGCTTTCTTGTTCGCGCAGTCGGGGGCTTTCTTCGTCGCATTCCTAGCGGTTACCGCTTTGCTGTTATTGTTGTTCAATTCAAAGCCGGCGGCTCCGGCGGGTAATGTCGTAGGCCACACTCCCGGCGGGGCGCCCATAGTCGTGAAGTCGAGCGCCGCGAAGATTCCCTCAACGATCAAGGTGAAGGTAAAGGACCCATGGGGCGGCACGAGCTCTTGGGAGGACACCTCGAAGGGCATCGGAGAAATAGCGAACACTTTCTTCGGAACGCTCTACCGCATCATCGCCGGGGAACACGAAGAAGAGGACACGAAGCCGGATGAAGGGGTGCGCGGAAGGTAATGGACTTCACCTTTCTATTCGTGGTTATTCTCATGCTACTTGCAGTGAAAAATGAGTTGAACATGGTTGCCGTCGGGCTGTTCGTCATTTTGTTGTTCACTGCGAAGAGCAAGTACTTGCTTGCGGCTTCTTTTGTCGGGATTGCTTTAGCCGTTGGCGTAGGTTATTTCAATCTCGGCGAGTATTCGCCTTGGGCCATACTCGGCGCCTTGTTCGTGGTAGTGCTCTTAATAATCAAGAAGGACGGCGAGAGCCCGAGCGCCGGGGCTTATGGTGGTGCCCGATGAGCTTGCTAACCATACTCGTACTCTTCGTCGTCACTTTCGTGCTCATGGAGCAAGGCTTGTACTTCTTCGCCTTCCTTTTCTTCATCGCCGCGGCGCTAATGCTCATCGTGCCACTTTTGCAGGGTAAGTCCCCGAGTGCGCCTTCAACTGCACACGGGGACGGCATCGTCGTTGACACGCAAGGCCCGGAAATCCCGAAGGTAATTCAAGTTAAAGTAAAGCGGAATTGGAAGGGTAATGACATGTTCGAGGATAATTTCTCCTATATGGGTGAAATCGCTGACACGGTTGGGCGGAGCGTGGCCCGTTTCATCCTCGGAAAGAAAAAGAAGAAGAAAAAGGCGGATGGTGTCAAGTAATGGAGCCCTTGCGCGTCTTCCTCTTCGCTTCCACTTTTGCCGCGTTTTTTCTCGGCCTAGACTGGCTTTTCTACTCGCTTGGCATACTGTTGCTTTGTGTTATCTTCCTTGACTTATCTCAAAACCCCGCGCCCGTTTCCAAGCCGCACCAAGAGGCGGCCAAGGCGCGCCAGGCACCAATCGTGATTCAAAGTGGCCAGGACACTACCGCTTACAATCTCGTGAGTGAGCTTGTTTCGGGAATCGTGGCGAATGGCCCGCCGCCGAAAAAGAAGAAATAAGCGCTTTTTAAACAACCCAAAGCATTTAAATATGTAACTACCGAACAGTAGTGTATGGAATTGGATGGGTATACGCTCGTACTATTACTATTCGTTTTCGCGACGCTTTTCGCGGCGGGTACGGGCTCTAGTTACGGCAGTTTCGCGCCCGTTGGAGCCATAGCTGCGCTCATAACTTTTCCAATCAGCCTTTTCGCTTCTTTTGGAGGCGGCATTATAGGCCTCCTCGTTGCCTTCGGCTTGTTAATGTATTGGGGTGACATGCTCGGTGAGGGTGTGATAACCCTTGCTTTCTTTGCTTTCACGATTCTATTGTTGGGCGCTTGACTCACTTGATTTTAGCCGCGAGGTCCTGGTTCGCCTTTAATAGCTTCTTGTTCAAGTCTTGAATCGCTTTTAATAATGCGATTGCGTCATCCAGCTTCTCTTCGATTCGCCCGGTATTCAATTCTTTTTTTTCACTGAAGAGGGTTCCTCCATCGCCGGCTGATTCGAACTTCAATTCCTTTTCGTCGCCTTCCGCGCCGATGCTCGTCATGCTGAAGCCTAATTCTTCCTCGGATTGTGGTTTTGCCGGTTGCTGGGCTTGCGCCGGCTGCGTTGCCTTTTGGGGCATTGCCGGTTGTTGTTTTGCCGCTAGTGCTTCTTGTACTATCGCGTCCGCATTCGCGAAGCCGAGCTCGTTCAAGTTCGCTTTGATTTCGTCAGCGCCCATGCCTTGGTCAACCATCTTTTTGACTGTGTCTTTAACGTCCGCCATGGTTACTTCTTTCAGCTTCGGTGTTTAAATAAGTTTTTTTAAGCCGCTCCGCGTTCCATTATCCTATGGATTTTAAGTTGCCTTACGGGCCGTGGAAACAACTCGTTTCCGCACACTGGTTGGACAAGCCGTTGAGCATTCACGCAAACAAGGATGGCTTATTGTTGCTCTTGTTATTCGACGAGGGAAGGGGCGGCCGCCCAAAAGGCGTCGTGTTAATGCTCGTGAAACCGTTCCTTTTTCAAGGGGATGCTTCCAAGGCATTGCGTTCGGCTGACTCAGTGACGATTAAGAAAACGGCTTCCGGCACATTATCTTTTGCTCTGGCTCAAGCGAAACCGCATTACTCTAAATTCGACGAGGCGGAGTTGGCTGGCGCCTTAAAGTCTCAGTACGCTTCATTGGTTCCGGTTTCATTGAGCAACGTGAAGTCGCGTTCCTTTGCCGACTTGTTGGATTCCGAGCGCGACGCGCTCCTTGGAGACCCGCTTTCGTTCTTTTCCATTTTGCCTTCCTCGCTCAAGGAGGGCGAGCAAACCATGAAGCTGCTTCAACTCGGCGAGTCCACTGACGGCGGGGAAGTGTACGCTCCGAGTGGAACCATAGTCGTGAGCGGCTCTGATGAAAAAGAGCGCGTTGGCTTACTCCGCTTGCTTTTGGAAGAGGCGCTCGTTGAAGGCGCGCCGTGCCTGGTAATAGACGAGTGCGGTTTTGATTCATTGTCTTTTCCGAAGCAGTTCAAGGGCGCTTCGTTCAATAGGCGCGCTTTTGAGTTGGGGAAGAGCTTATTCGTTGAATTATCTTCGGTTCCGCCTTCTGTAATTTCTTCAGAGGAAGGGTGGCCTAATGACGCGGCCATTGCCCTCGCTTCCGTCAAGATTCCCGGCTCGTTCGAGGCTCTCGCCAAGGCGTTCGACTCGAGGCCGGGGCAATTCGAGTCACGCAAGGCCGCGAGGTGCGCGCGCGTAATGCAAAAGCGCTTTGGTAGCTTGACGGGCAGAGCGAATAATGAATTGCCAGCTTTTGCTTCCTCTCCCGCGCTTTATTACGCGGATTTGACTGCCGAGGACTCTAGTTTGGGCTCTTACTCCCTACTAGCTTCACTTCCGGAGTGCGAAGGCAACGCTATAATCGCGTTCAATCATTCCGGCTCTTTCCTTGGGGGTGAGCTAGCTTCCTTATTGGCTTCACTCGCCGGGAAGGGGTATCGCTTGTTCCTAGGCTTTGACCCTGGCGTGAATCCTGCGTTTCTTGAGGATTACTCGCGGTTCGATTGCTTAGCCGGCCAGTGCGTGCATTCGGACGGAGCTAAGAAAACGCGGTTCACCCCACGGAAACCTCTTTAAAGTATTTTTTCCCTTATTCAGTTAATGCCGGCTGAAGAATGCAGTGAATACTTTAATAGGTTTAACCGCGATTCGAACGAGGATCACGGTTTAATCGTAAGCGACCGTAAGGGCGTAATCCGTTTTGTTAGCAATAACCAGCCATTGGTGCGCATTGGAAGAGTTAACCCGGAATCACTCGTTGGCCACAACTTAAAGAAAGTATTCGCTAGTTTGTTTGAGTCGGTACCTGAGTCTAAAGATTTGCTATCGCGCTTACAAAAGAATAACGAGGCGTTTTCCCTTTCTTTTGACTATTCTTCGCCGTTTATCAAGGGTTTTCCAAGGCGGTTCATAGTCGCCGCTCACGAGTTTCCTGAAGGTAAGGGTGGGCTGGCGTTTCATACGGTTTGCCAGAAAGAAAGTAGTAATGCCATTCGAAGCCAAGCCGCCAATGCTCTGGTTTACGCGAGTCAGGTTCACGACCCGCAGTTGAAAAATCACGGGCGTTTGGTTTCCTACTTATCCGGCTTGACTGCTCAAGAGCCGGAATTCAACTTGTCCAAGAGGTCCCAGGAGAACTTACAGTTAGCCTCTTTAGTCCACGACGTTGGAAAACTCGCAGTTCCTACGGGTATACTCTCCAAACAAAGCGATTTATCAAACCGTGAGAAAGTATTCTTGCGTACGCACCCCCACGTTGGCGGACAATTAGTCAAGGGAATACTCGGCGATGAAATAGCGGAAATCGTCGGCGCGCACCACATGAACGCAAACGGCACTAACGGATATCCCATGCCAAAGGGCTTCAAGCCGGGCAGCGCTTCCAATGAAGCGAGGATTCTTAAGGTTGCGGATGCTTACGCGAGCTTGTTGACTAAGAGAAATTACCACGAGCCGTGGACTCACGAGGAAGCGTTAAGCGAGTTGGACGCTGGAGTGAAGCGCGGTGAGTTCGACCCGAAAGTGGTGGGTGCCTTTAAGAAGACTTTGTCGGGTAGTGCCGAGAAAATTGACCGTGCTTTCAAGGAATTCAACGGTGCTCCTCGTACTTCTTCTGGTTCCACACCCGTTTCTTGAATGCCTCGTGCGGCACTGGATTAGGGAGCTCGTCGAGTATTTTCTTCGCCATTTCGAGTTCCCTCTTGGTTTCAGCCTTGTCCTGGTACATGAACGGATCGCTTGCCTCTTCGGGAGCGCTCACGAACTTATGCTCTAATGATTCCACCAGGTTTTTTTGTTGTTCTATTGCCCCCGTCATTTCTTGCTCTATCCAGGCGGGCACGAGAGTTCGGTCCACGTCGGCGTAGAGTGCCGCGTGGTCCGCAACGTCCTTGTAAACTTCGTGCGCTTTAGAGCGCACTTCCATTAACGCGGCTAGCAAGTCCGACTTGGTCAAGTCCTCCGCCTTCAGCGGCTGAGAACGCATCGGGCCGCCGAGCGCGTGAGCGACCATATAGTAAGGAAATAGTTTCTTCACGGTCGCGCCTACGGGGTAAATTGTTTGGCCGTCCTCGGCAATGCCTTTTGGCTGTACTCCTTGCAGTGCTATGCGGCCGCTCTCGGGGCGCGCGATTTCTTTTGGTGGAAGGAATCCCCACCTGAGGATTTCCCGCACGCCGGTGCCTGAAATCTTGATTCGGTACTCCTCGCCGTGCGGGCAGGTTCGCTCGGTTGCGGTTTGGTTGCAGCGGGTGCAATAGAATACTTCATTAAAGAACATGGTTTTGATTCCGATTTCCTTCTCATTGTACTGGTCGAACACGTTCTGGCAGGCGTACTTGTCATAGAAGTTGCCTACGCCCGCGTGGTCGCGGCCGATGATTACGCTAGTGCAGCCGAAGTTCTTTTCGATTAGGGCGTGCAGGATTGCCTCGCGCGGGCCAGCGAAAATGTAAGTCACTCGGAGCGGCGCCATTAGCACGTGCTCTTTCGGGTAGTAAGTGTTAATCAAGTTCTCGTATCCTTTCAAGCGGAATTCGTTGCGCACGTACTCGTGCTTGGCCATCTCGACGAGGGGCTGGATGAATAATCCGTCATTCGTTTCGAGGGCGTTCTTGTGCATGTATTCGTGGCCTCGGTGTACCGGGTTGGCTCCCGTGATGAACCCGACTACGCTATTCCACTTTTTTTCCTCGTAAAAGTACTTCCAGGTTTCCTCCGGCGACATGCGGATGCTTTCGAACGGGCCCCAGTTAACGCGCTCTATCAAGTCGAGCTTTCCACCTAATGAGTAGTCACCCATGCGGCGGAAGATGCTGTCCACTCCGGGGTGGGACCTGTCGGTTGTTCCGAATAATTTTTTGGCTCGGTCAACGCGGTCGTAAAGGAATTTGTCTTCAAGGTTGAGCACTGCGATGGGCTTTTTCGAGCGGTCGATTAACGCGATTTGGTCGCCTTCCTTAAGGCCTTTGACGGTTTCCGCGTTTCTGTTTCCTGCAGGGGCGAACGACAACGGCACGGGCCACGCCACTCCGCTTGCGAGGCGGCCTTCATTGAGCACACCCTCGTAGTCCTCGTGGACCATGAACCCTTGGTTTGGGCTGAGCACGCCCGTGGCAATCATTTCCATGGTTATGATTGCTTCCAAATCCACCATGATTTTAGGCATGGATTCGGCGTCCTTGGCGAACGCTTCTTTCTTATCACCGCTCAATTCACAGTTGATGAGCTTACCGCCGTGCGGCTTAATCGGCGCCTTGTCAATTACTTCGTTGATTCCACTCATTGTTTTTCAAAACCTCTATCCATAGCATGAAGCTTGTTGTTTCAAGAATTACGGGCGAACTTGTTTTTAATTCTTTTTCAAGTGCTTCATTCTAGCCAGGAATAATGCGGTCTTGAGTTCGTTACCCCAAGAGTGAATTAACTCACTAACCGCGGCATGGCCTCCACTTTTTTGCTGCGCTTTAACAAACGGCCTCGCCGCCCCGGCGAGCGTAGCCCCGAGGAATAATGCTTTTGCCGCGTGCACGCCGTTGCGCACTCCGCCGGAAGCGATTAACGGGACGCCGACGCCTTTGCATTCTAGTAGTGACCCGACGGTTGACAATCCGTAATCGTTGAAAGCGTTTGAGCCCCCGCGCATGGCTTCGATTGCCGCGAAGCTAGTGCCGCCTTTGCCCGCCAAGTCGATTGCCTTTACGCCTGCATTAACGAGTTCCTTGGCTACTTTGCCGTTCACTCCCGCGCCGACTTCCTTCGCGATTACCGGCTTCTTTAATTGCTTGCAAGCGCCCTCGATTGCTTCGAGGCAGCCGCGCCAGTCCTTGTCGCCTTCCGGCTGTATGACTTCTTGTAAAGGGTTCAAGTGAACGCATAGTGCATCAGCTTCGATTGCGTCGATTGCCTCGGCGACTTTCTCTGGGCCGTACTCCTTCAACTGGAAAGCTCCGATATTGCCCGCAATGAATGCCTTGGGCGCGACTTCGCGCACTTGAAAAGTTTCCGCCAGTTCAGGATTTTCAATCATCGCGCGCTGGCTTCCCAAGCCGAATGCAACGCCGCACTCTTCACAAGCGCGCGCCAAATCAAGGTTTATTTTCCTGCCGCCTTGCCAACCGCCGGTTATTGCGGTGACCATGAACGGTAAAGACAATTTCTTGCCGAGGAACTTAACGGAGCAGTCCATTGCAGAGTAATCCGCTTCGGGTAGCGCGTAGTAAGGCAGGCGCACGCAGTCCCAGCCCGCGCCGGTTCCCTCAGTGTAATCGTTGAGCGCGTTCTCCACGTGCTCTAATTTGCGCTTCTCAATCAAATCCATACGGATTATTCTCTTCTGTAACTAATTTAAACATTCGCGGGAGCATTAATAACATGAAGAATCTCACGCTCGTTAAACTCGGCGGGAGCTTAATTACGAATAAGAAGAAAGCGTTCACTGCGCGCCCCGAGGTAATCAAGCGCCTCGCGCGCGAAGCACTCGCATTTTCCGAGGCGAACCCGCTCGTGCTCGCTCACGGTAGCGGCTCTTTCGGCCATCAAGCCGCGAGCAAATACGAGTCACAAAAAGGCTTTTTTCGCGAGGACAGTAAGTACGGCTATGCGGTAGTGGAAGATGTTGCCTCACGAATCAACCGAGTTTTCGTTCAAAATTTAGTTGAGGAGGGCATCAAAGCAATATCCATTCAACCATCTGCCGGCATTATCTCTAATAACAAGCGCATCAAATCGTGGGATTTATCCAACATCAAGCGCTTTCTTGAAGAGGGATTCACTCCTGCCCCATTCGGCGACATAGTGCTCGACGAATCAATGGGTTGTTCGATTTCCTCGGCGGATGAAATATTATTTTACCTTGGTCGAGAGTTGAAGGCAGAGCGAATAATAATGGTCGGCAATGTGGACGGCGTTTTCGAGTCGTTCCCGCCGAAGAGCGATGAAGTTCCGATTGAACGGCTGGACCGCGCGCGGTTTGAGGAGTTGAAGGGTTCGTTCAAGGGTGCTTCGGGAACGGACGTGACCGGCGGAATGCTTCACAAGGTAGAGCGAATGCTTGAAGTCGCAGAGCACGGCGTAAAAGTGCAAATCATTAACGGCCTAGTCGAAGGGCGCCTTGAGCGCGCACTCGCGGGTGAGAAAGTAGTCTGCACGACTATAGAGTGACCTTGCCGGCTTCAGCGTCTACTTCGACTTCAATACCATCCTTCACTTTTTCAAAGAATTCTTTAGGTATCTGGTCTACTAGTGGTATTTCCGAGATGATGGCTCCGACGGCTACGATGGGCTCGCTCTCCTCGTTAACCATTGCCGCGGGGGCCTTGCCGTTTTTGCTCATTTGGTATAATGCGTAAGACCCGACGGTTGAGCCGCTTCCGCGCGGGAACACGAGGATTTTGCCGGTTATGCACTTTCCTTCTAATGGGTGCCCGTGCTCGCTTACGCATCCTGTTTCAACGTCGACTCCTCCGTAGAACGAGATGGGCTTGTTTGTTACCAATGCTTTTGCTTTCGCTTTTCCTTTGCAAATCATGCGTCCTTTGTAATCCATTCTCACTTCACCGCCAATTCAACGCACTCTTCAAGCGTCCTGAAACAAGTTTTTGCATTGTTTTTTCCGCGCATGTAATAACAGCTCTTTGCGGAGTCGGTTGCAATGCATTTGAATCTTCCTTTTACGGGGGCTACGACCATGCAGGTGTCGCAAGCGAATTTCGCGCCTGCGTCTTCGATAGTCTTGGTGTAGCCACTTTGGTCAGAAGCTGCTTTTGTCGCGCGCGAAGTGCAAATCCACAATTCCTTTGTAACTTTCCTGCCGTCAAGGAGCCCTGCAACTTTCTTTACTTCGTTAACCGAAGCGTGCGGGCAGCCGATGCTCACGAAGTCGGGTTCCTCGTCGTCATCCAGAAACGCTTTCGCTTCGTCCAACTCTTTTTGCGTTATGGTAATTTCCTCTGAAGGCGCGCCCGCTTCGTTCGGAGTGATTCCTTCCATGTGGTAGATTGCGGTTCCTCCGTAAGTAGCGATGGACGCCCCGAAGCTCTTTAATTGCTCTAGGGTAGCCGCGTCTATTCCCTTGAATAAAACGGGCTTGTTGCCTACGAGGTCGCCTGAAATTTTTCCGAGTGCGCCGAAGTCCGGCGTTTCCCTCAATTTTGCTTCAACTTTAATGGTGATTTTCGCTCGCCTGTTCTCTTCTAGATGGTAGCCGAACTCAGCGGTCCGCCCGGTTAATGCTGCAGCGAGAGCAGAAGGCCCGCCCTCACGGTTCGTGCGTGCGCCGATAACCGAGTTTGCAAAACAAACCGCGGATGATTCGCCCCAGGCAAGGTGGTCGCCGAAACGAGGCAAATTGCCGGCTAGGTACGGCGTGCAAGTGCAAATCGGCGTAATCTCCATTTTCTTGAACGCGTCGATTACCTTCAACTGCTTTATTGCGAAGTCCTCGGGAATGCCGAGGTTCTTCCAGTCGATCAAGTCCATTCCCGCGGGGTTGAGCGTGGTGAAAACGCGTACTCGGCCGTCCTTTGCCAGCGAGTCCAAATAATCCAGGCCGGCATCCCCGAGGTTTGCGTATGAAACGCCGGATACTTGAACCGAAGCAACCGGCACCAAGCGCTCTGCCCCGTAAATGCTGCCTAATGCAGTGAGTATTTCCATGCTTTTGCGAGTGGCTTCTCCGAACTCTCCGTCGAGCATTCTTTGTTCTTCATTCGTTAAATTCATTCTAAACCAACTCTTCCTTGTTTACTCTCGGGAATTCAGCGCGCTTGAAATCCGCTTCCCTTCCAACTGGATAAGTAGCATCCAAACCCGCTTTACAGGTTTCTCGCGTCTTCGGATTAGCCGACGGGTCTAAACTAGATCCTTTTACTCCTGGCTTGAGCACTAAGTCCTGGTCTAATTGCGCGCGAGTTGAAATAGCCCATTCAACGTCGAGTGGGTCTAGGATGTTCACGTCTTCGTCCACGATTACAACGTGCTTCATGCTCTTGTGGCCCTCGAAAGCGGCTTTAATGGCTTTCTTCGGCTCGTCGTCGCTCTTCTTTCGAATCTTCACGAATCCGTGCAGCCACGAGCAGCCGCCCGGGCTAATTGATACGTCCAAGCATTCACAGACCTCGTTAACTTTCTTGTAAATAGTGGGCTCGCGCGGCATGCCCATTAGAATCTTATGTTCAAGGCAGCCCGGCAGCAAAGCGTGGTAGTATGCCCCCTTGCGATGAGTTATTCTCTTCACCTTGAACACGCGCTGCTTGCGCACGATGTCGTATGTTCCAGTCAAGTCCACGAACGGCCCTTCATTAGCCAGCTCACTAGTAATGGTCCCCTCTATTACGATCTCACTGTCCGCTGGAACGAGTACGCCGTTGCCGGCCTTAATCATTTTTAACGGCTCTAACGAGTTTGCAATGCGCATTTCATCTTCGTTCACTGCGACGCTCGTCGCCGCTGCGAGGAGCACATTCGGAGAGTTGCCGATTGCGTAAGCGACATCCAGCTCTCCACCGTTCTTTTCTATGTAAGTGTTTAAGTCGCGTTGGAGTATGCGTAACACGAATTCGTCTTTTGACTTGACCATTCCGCGCTGGAAACTCGCATTCAAGCCGTGCTCCGAGTCCATTGCGAAGATGACTCCGGAAGCTACGTAAGGACCGCCGTCGCGCTCGCAATGGGTTAGTATTGGAATCTTGGATAAGTCGACTTCGTCCATCACGATTTCCTGGCAAGGCGCGCTTTCTACTACTTTGTAATCGCTCGGGTTCTCTATTGCCTCAAGCATTTTCTTCGTCAAGTCACCGGGCGCGCAGCCGAAGTAATCCGCTACGAGTGCCTTGGTCGGGAAAACATTTGCTATGGCTTCGAATTCACTGTTTTCTATTTTAGTCTTGAACGGCTCGCCGTCCAGCTCTTTCATCAAGCCGGCGGCCTCGAATTCACTCTTTAACGGGCGCTTGGCAGTTTTTAGTTTTCCTTCTGATTCCAATTTGGCAACGAATTCCTTGAAACTCAACTCTTCCACCTCTTGAACAAATCGTGTTCCACGCGCAAGGCGTCCATTGCCTTGCCGACCACGTGGTCGACTAAATCCTTGATTTCCTTTGGCTTATTGTAAAATCCCGGGCTAGCCGGCATTATTATGACGCCCAGGCGGGCGAGCTTGAGCATGTTCTCCAATTGCACCGCGCTCACGGGGGTCTCTCTGAACACTAGTACGAGCTTTCGTCCTTCCTTGAGCATCACGTCCGCAGCGCGGGAAATCAGGTTGTAAGAATGCCCGTTGGCTATTGCAGCGAGCGTCTTCATGGAGCAAGGGCAGACGACCATTGCGTCGTACAAAGCGGAACCTGAAGCCGGAGCCGCGTCCAACTCCTCTTCTTTTAGTGTGTCGCCGAGAACGCCCAAATCAATGTTTTCGTATTCGGCGACTTTGCGCGCAGCGTTGCTCACGATTATGGACAATTCGCACTTCTTTTTTAGTTCCTCGGCTAAGCGCGTGCCGTATACTATTCCCGACGCCCCGGTTAATGCGAGAACTAATTTCATCAACCTAATTAGAAGAGCAAGTTTTAAAGTATTCTACCTTTTTGTATCAGGTGATTTTAGTGGGTAAAGGTTCTGGTTACGGTAAGGTAATACTATTCGGCGATCACTTCGTGGTTTACGGGCTCCCGGGAATCGCATCCGCAGTTGGCTTGGCCACGGACGCGGTTGTGAAGAAGGCGGAAGCATTGACGGTTAAGGACGAGCGCAAGGGCACCGCGGGTTACTCGGACTCAAAGCGCGCGCACCAGCTCGAGTCTTTCGAGCTAATGTTCGACGCGATGGGCCTTGAAGACAAGAATTTTGACATTTGGCTCGGCGGCGAATTGCCTACCATGAGCGGCATCGGCGCGAGCGCGGCGAGCAGCGTGGCCATTGCGCGCGCGGTTTCCGAGGAAACGGGCTTGAATTACGACGATGACCGGATTAACAAGACGGCTTATGAAATGGAGAAGGCGTTCGCGGGCAACCCTTCGGGAATAGATAATACAGTTGCTACTTACGGCGGCCTCATTTGGTTCGAGAAGAACTTGGAAGGCGGGAAGAATAAAATTGAAAAAGTTCAAGTTCCCTCCGCAGTTGAAATAGTAATGGGTAATTCCGGCGTAGTCGCGAACACCAAGAAGATGGTCGAAGGCGTTGCCGAGCGCAGGGAGAAAGAGCCTGAAAAGTACGCCAAGGCTTTCAAGCAATTCGAAGAGTTAGTGTTCAAGGCGCGTGAGGCCCTTGAAAAAGGGGATTTGAAAACCGTCGGCGCTTTAATGGACGAGAATCACCGACTCTTGCAGGAAATCGAGGTGTCCTGTAAGGAATTGGACGAGTTGGTTGCAATCGCCAAGGAGAATGGCGCGTTCGGTGCGAAAGTAACCGGCGGGGGCGGCGGTGGAAGCATGGTTGCCTTAACGCCAGGCAAGGAATTACAAGAAAAGGTTGCTCAATCCATGGAAGCGCGCGGCTTCAAGGTTTTGAGAACGCGAATCGGGGTTTAATTTTCAACCCCTGATTTTTTCGAGTGCATTGCTCACGCTCTCCATGGTCACGCGCTCGTCGGACTTCGCGAAGTGCTCGTACACCGAGTCGATTTCATCGCCTTTAGCTCCCGCCATTACGGCTAGGTTCTTGGCGTGCAGCTTCATGTGCCCGCGGTTGATTCCCTCGGTTGACAGCGCGAGCAAGGCCGCAAAGTTTTGGGCGAGGCCCGCGCTCGCCATTACCATTGATAATTCCTGCGCGGTTTTCACGCCGAGGATTTCGAGTGCGAGCTTGGCGTTAGGGTGAGTCCAAACAGCGCCACCGACGGTTGCCACCGTAAGCGGCAACTCGATTTCACCGACTAAGTCTCCGTCCTCGTTCTTCGAGTAAACGCATAAGGGCTCGTAGCCATTATTGCGCGCTGCCCAGGCGTGCGCTCCGGCTTCAACAGCTCGCCAGTCATTACCCGTGGCCACTGCGATTGCGTCTATGCCGTTCATTACGCCTTTGTTGTTAGTGGCACAGCGGTAAGGGTCGGCTTTGGCAAAAGCAAAGGCGTCGAGTACGCCTTCAATCGCGTCTTCCCCGATTAATTCCTTTTTGAATATTGCCCTCGCTTTAGCGCGGCGGTGCACCGCGAGGTTAGAGATGATTCGCAGTCTAACTTTTCCACCGGTCAACTCCTCGAGGTCGGGTGCGATTGCTTCTGCCACGGTGTTCACGGAGTTGGCGCCCATGGCGTCCCGGCAGTCGATTAGCACGTGGGCGATTAGCATTTCGCCGCGTTCCGTTTGCAGCAATCGGCATTCGATTCCGCGTGGGCCGCCCCCGCGGCTGACCATGTCCTCGTTCAACTCTTTTGCCTTGTCCAAGAGCGCTTCCTTGTTTTGCATTACTTTCTCCATTGCTTCTTGAGCATTAGGCATTCCCACGATTTGGATTTGTGCTATCATCACTGGTTCCGTGGCTTCTGCAGTGAACCCGCCGGCTTGCCGGGCGATTTTCGCGGCTTTACTCGCGCCGGCAACCACGCTCGGCTCTTCCACTGCCATCGGGATGACGTAATCGTTTCCATTGATTTTGAAGTTAGTGGCTATTCCAATTGGCAGGGAGTGCAATCCGATTACGTTCTCTATCATTCGGTTAGCGGTTTCCAAGTCCAGGCTCTCGTCGAGCACCTTGCTTTTTTCTTCGCTCAGCCCGAGGGCTTTGCGGCGCTCCGCGATGTTTAGCTTGTAGAATCCTTTTAATTGAGAGTCCATTCTGGTATCACCTTGAATCGTTTCGTTGCCCGTGCAATAAAAAAGTGCTTCGGACGATTGTCGTAAGGGTTAACGCTTATTAATTACCGGGTTGGTAGTATTCTTTCAACCATGAGTTTCAAGAACATTGGCATAGTAAGTTACGGCGTAGCCGTGCCGCGAATGCGCATTAAAATAGGTGAAATCGCGCGGGTGTGGGGCAAGGACGGCGAGAAGATTAGTAAGGGTTTGAATGTCAAGGAGAAGTCGGTGGCGGCTTTTGATGAGGACTCTTGCACGCTTTCGGTTGAGGCCGCCCGCATAGCCCTCGAAGGCTTGGACGCTTCCAAGTTGGGTGCGGTTTACATTGGCTCGGAGAGTAAGCCGTACGCGGTTAAGCCCACGGCGAGCATTGTTGCAGACGCAATAGGTGCTTCCCCGTATTTGACTGCCGCGGACTTGGAATTCGCTTGCAAGGCGGGAACCGCTGGAATGCAAATTTGCTTTGGCATGGTTGCTTCGAACATGATTGATTTTGGGCTTGCAATCGGCGCGGATACTGCTCAGGGAAGGCCCGCGGACGCCTTGGAGTACAGTGCCGGCTCCGGAGCGGGTGCTTTCGTCATTGGCAGGGAGCCGATTGCGGAGTTAATCGACACTTGTTCTTTTACTACGGATACTCCGGACTTTTGGCGCCGGCAGCACGCGGAGTTTCCGATGCACGCCGGCAGGTTTACCGGCGGGCCGGCTTACTTCAAGCACATTATGGGCGCGGCCGAGCATTTGTTCGAGAAGACGGGTCTCAAGCCAACCGACTTTGATTACGCGGTTTTCCACCAGCCGAATGGTAAGTTCCCGTTGCGCGTTGCTAAAATGCTTGGGTTCGAGCTCGACAAGGTTAAGCAGGGCTTGATTACCCCGTTCATTGGGAACACTTACAGTGCTTCCACGCCAATCGGGCTCGCTTCCATTCTAGACGTTGTTAAGCCCGGGCAGAAGGTGCTTGCGGTTTCGTACGGGAGCGGCGCGGGAAGCGATGCTTTTGCTTTCGAGGCAACCGATAAAATAGAGTCGACGCGGCCTAGGAAAAGTGTGTTCGACTTGATTGAAGAGGATAAGGTTTACGTTGACTACGCGGTTTACGCCAAGCACAGGCGCAAGCTAAAGTCGTTGTGATTGAATTATGAGAAGCGTTTCCGTTATTGGAGTCGGGATGACGAAGTTCGGCGAGCACTGGACTTCATCTTTCCGAGAGATGGTCGTTGAAGCGGGAGCGCACGCTATTCGTGATGCCGGCATTGAGGGCAAGGATTTGGAAGCGATTTACGGGGGTTGCATGGCTTCCGGCAGGTTTATCGGCCAAGAGCACATCGGTGCCTTGCTCGCGGATCAAATGGGGTTCAATCCGCTGCCCTCGACGCGGTGCGAAGCTGCTTGCGCTTCCGGCGGAGTTGCTTTCCGAGAGGGCTTCATTTCCGTTGCCTCCGGAATGTACGACGTGGTCGCGGTCGGCGGCGTTGAGAAGATGACGGACATCAGCACGGAGGACGCGGCTCTTGCATTGGGTGGGGCCGGCGACCAGGAGTGGGAGCTCTTTAACGGAGCGACTTTCCCGGCGATTTACGCGCTCATGGCGCGAAGGCACATGATTGATTACGGCACGACCGAAGAGCAGCTCGCGGCTTGCGCAGTGAAGAATCACGCGAACGCGTTGAATAACGAGTTCGCGCAGTACCATCGAAAGATTACAATTGAAGACGTCATGAACTCCGGTTACATCGCAGAGCCGTTGAAGCTATTGGATTGCTCGCCGATTACCGACGGCGCGGCTACTGTTATTTTGTGCGCTACCGAGAAAGCAGGCGAGTTCTCGGAAAAGCCCGTGGAAATAATTTCGAGTGCGCAGGCGAGCGATACGCTGTCACTGGCTGACCGGGAATCCTTGACTTCATTGAAGGCAACCCGCATTTGCGCTGACCAAGTATTCAAGCGTGCCGGTATTACTGCGTCGCAAGTGGACGTTGCGGAAGTGCACGATTGTTTTACCATCGGCGAGGTCATGGCCATAGAAGACCTTGGATTTTTCAAGAAGGGTGAGGGCGGCAAGGCGAGTGAGGACGGCGAGACGGCTTTGAATTCAAAGGTTTCCATTAATACGAGCGGCGGCTTGAAAGCGTGCGGGCACCCGGTTGGCGCTACTGGCGTGAAGCAAGTCGTAGAGGCATGCTGGCAACTCCGCGGAGAGGCGAAAGGGCGCCAGGTGGATGAGGCCGAGTACGCGCTTACCCACAATGTAGGTGGCTCGGGCGCCACCGCGGTAGTGCACTTGTTTAAGAGGGGTGACCGAAAGTGAACCAAGCATTACCGTTGATTTGGAGGCGGAACCTCGAGCGCTACCAGTTGAAGGGTTGCGTTTGCAATTCTTGCGGTACTGCTTACTTCCCGCTTAGAAAGATTTGCCCTAAGTGCCGCAGCCGCGGGAAGCTAGAGCAAGTCATAATGCCTCACGGGGGCAAGATAGTGTCTTACAGCTGCATTCACGCGGCTCCTTCAGGGTTTGAAGTTGAAGCTCCTTATTTTGTTGCAATCATCGAGCTGGATAACGGGGCGCGCTTCCTCTCTCAAATCGTTGATTCTCCGAATGAAAAGGTTAAGGATGGCGCGCGCGTTAAGCTCGTTTTCCGTAAGATTTGCGAGGACGGCGCCGAGGGCGCGATAGCGTACGGGTTCAAGTTTAAAGTCGTTTGAATGCGAGCGTTTTTTATTTGCCCGCCTTTTACTTTTCTTCATGATTCAGACGTTCACTAAGTTCGACGAGTTCGCGGTCGCAGCGCGCGACGCGGGCGTTGACGTCAACCTTGAGGACTTGTTGAAGTTGGATTTGCTGTTCTTCGAGCCTTACAAGAAGTACCTCATAATCAACTTGAAGCAGTACGGGGATTCTCCGGATAACATACTTATTCTTTCCAAGGACGTGAATTTGTATTACTCGTCTTCAAAGCTTCCGCGCCGCGACCTGCGGCTGTACAAGGCGGTCCTAAAAAAAAAGAACGGTGAGTCCACGGTGCTCGCGCAAGTAGCGTTGAGGCGGGCTCTCAAGAATTACACGGCTACCTTCTCACGCATCGACTCGAAAATCGACTCGTTCGGCACGCGCTCGAGTTTGGAGAGCATCGAGGAAACGACCGAGTTATTGCGAAAGGTTTCCGACCGCGTTGAAGACTTTTTGTCAATGCTCATGTCCCTTGAAGACCGTAGAATCAAGGAAGTGGAGACTAAGTATTTGAGTTACGATTACGATGTTGTCCTCGCGCGCGCGCGCTTGCTCGTTGACCGGTGCCGTAACCACTTGAAGGAACTCCGCGATATTCGCGATGAAATCGACATCAAGTTCACGCGCCAGCTGAACAAGAGCATCGAGAAGTTGACCGTGGTCATGGCGTTCCTCGCGCTTGCTTCACTCGCGATAAGCATACCTAATACGGTTGCAACCTTCTTCGGCATTCCGGCTTTCTCGGAAGCGGTGCCAATGAGCTTTATGCTATTAATGGTGATAGTTAGTTCGATACTGGTTACTATTTGGAGCTATTACTATTGGAATAAAGAGGTCGTATAATTGTTCGAGGACTGGATGGTCTATGCTCTCGCCGGCATGCTTTTGTTGTCAATAGCAAACATATCCCTTAAAGTGTTCGTCGGCGGCTTCGAGTTTCCAGCGCAGTTGAATCCGGTTTGGCTTGCAGTTGTTGTTGTCTGCTTTTCAATCGCAGGCTACGCTTTGTACAATATCTTCGGGTTTACGGGCGGGGCATTACAACTGGCGCTTATTGTAATATTATTTTCTTTTCTTGGATTCGTTTGCGTGTTTTTGGCCCTGGCGAGAGGCAAGGTCGCTGTGGTCACGGCCATTCTCAGTTTGGGCACCGTGGTCGTCGCCTTGTTGAGCATTTATTTCTTGGGCGACGAGTTCAGCGTAAAGGAGGGCCTCGCGATGATCTTCGCTGTAATCGCCCTACTCGTCCTGGTTATTTGAATCGCTTGATGCCTTTAATTTGGTCTTCGAGCCACGGCTTTTCAATTCCGTTATCTTTCATTTCCTGTAAGCATTCTTTACGCAAGGAGCAGGATTCGCAGACGCGCCAGTAAGCGCATTGATACAGCCACTTGCGTAATACCTTGTTTTTATAGCCGCGGGGGCCTTTCTTCTTTTCAACTTCTTTCTCGGCATTTTTCTCTTTTTTCTTGGCTTTTTTCATCGCGGCTTTTAATTTAGCTATCTTTTTTTTCCTCACGATTTTCATATTTATTGCCTTTTTTTTAGTTGCTTTTTTTACGGTAACCTTCTTTTTAGCCTTAGTCAAGTTTCAGCCCACCTCGCGCACTATTATTACTTCATTCGACTTATTAAAGATTGTCATTGTCAAGTAGTAACAACTCCATCTGTTTTTTTGCTTCTTTTAAAGCAGCTTCGGCATTTTCAGGCTTACCCATGGCGCCTCCAACCGAATTGTGGCCCCCGCCATTGCCTTCGAAAGCCCTTCCTATTGCCTCCATTGCCTTTCCAATGCTCCCCGGCGCACCTGCCTTCTTTACTCCGCTCATTTTTCCCGCTTTTCCATCTAAAGCAAAGGCGTAATCGCATCCGGCGTCAACGAGCGTTGAAGCAGTGTGCAATTCAAAGGCCTTAACGCGCGTAAAACCTATTAAATGCTTGTTTAACTCGATTATTTCGGCGTTTCCAATGCCTTCTTTAATTACTTTCACCATCGCCGCGTCCCTGTGCACGCGCGCAATTCCTAACACTTCTTGAAAGTCCAGTTCCTTGCACAAGTCGGCGACAACGCCTAACGACCGCGAATCCGCGGACTTAAACCACGCCGTATCATGAATAATGCCGGCTAGAAGCAGTTTCTTCCATTTTTCAGTTAATTGGAAGTTTAATTCGTTGCACGCTTCCACTATTAATTCAGCGCAGCTAGACCGCTTAGCGTCAATGAACGCGTAATTTGACTTAACCCGTTTGTTGTGATAGTGGTGGTCTACGACTAAAACGCGCTTGAAGAAAGAAGGGTTTACCCCGCCTAGTAAGGATTCAGTGGAAACGTCGACGAGTATGAGGTTATCGAATTTTTCCTTATTATACTGCTTAATCTCCAAACCAAGTCGCTCAAGGCAATGCCTAGCCGCTGCCGTGGGCTTGTCCGGGCACCTAGCCTCTGCGTGAATAGCATCTGCTAGTACAATGGCGCTCGCGCAGGCGTCCAAATCCGCGAGAGAATGCGTGAGGACTAGGGTCAAGCCCTCTAATGCTTGTAATTCCCTACCGAATCGCTTCAATTCAACCGCTTACCGCTCCGTCGCCTTTACCGAAAGCGCCTTGCAACTTCTTCGTCAACTCGGCGAATTTGTCGCGAGCTTGCTTCTCCTGCTTGTCGAAGACTTGCTGGCGTAAATCAAGCTTCTCTTTCTCTTCCTTGAGCTCGGATAGCGCTTCGTCCTTAGTTCTCTCCACGAGCACGCTGCCAGCGGCCTTGTACACACCGCCCTTTGACGATTCTACTGCCTTAACCGCGGCGTCATTCTCTGCGAGCGCTACCGCGAGCTGCTGCTTTTGCATTCCAACCATTTGCAATTGCTGCTGTAGTGCTTGGTACTCCATCAAATCCTTTTTTTGTTCTTCATTTAATTCAGCCATTAGTAACCACCTTAATCTTTAATTTAGGACCGACGCGCTCGCCGTCAACTTCAAAAGTCATTTGGCTCGCCGACGCTTTTATTACAACCGCATCCCCTTCGGGCTCACGCAAGCAGAATAACTCCTTGACTTTTCTTCCAACCGCGTCCAAAGCCACGACCTTCGCTTCCTTTGGCACGCGCTTTTGCACTCCTTCCGGCCAAACGATTCCGGTCACGCGAATTCCCACGTCGAGCCATTTTCCCTGATAAAACGCGAATTCGTTCGGGTTTCCGTCCTTCTCGTAAACGATTAACAACCGGTTGAATCCCTTCTTCTCGGCACGCTCCGCTAAAGCGTCAAGCGAGCTCTTACCGCGGTTATCATAATCCCCGAGGAAGCGCCCCATCCAACGGCACAACTTGCGCGTTAACTGGCTCGGCTTCCTCGAAGTCGTAATGAATAACATGATTCCACTCAATCACTTCATCATTACTTTAAAGCGTGCGCTTGAAAGCGCCGGGACTGAGATTCGAACTCAGGAGGCCTTGCGACCACTGGTTTTCTTTTGCTTCCAAAGGAAACAATTCAAGACCAGCGCATTAACCACTCTGCCACCCCGGCATAAGCCGAATAAGCAGAGCCTTCTTTTTAATGGACGTTTTTCTTCGCGAAGAAAAAAGTCCGCGCCATTAAACCACTCTGCCACCCCGGCGTAGTTATTATATTACGAGACCTCCGCAATTTATTAGGTGAGGATTTAATGCCGAGGGAAACAATTCGAGTTAATCAATCGGAAACAGTTGAAGAAGTGCTCTCAAAGGAGAAGCACTTGATTCCGTCGCACCACCTTGCCTTGGACTTTCAACCCGTTTTAAAGGAGTTCGTTGCTTCCGACGAACTGGCGGGCAATAAAATGAGCCGTGCAATCAGTCGTATTTTCCGCAGTTCGTCAACTACCCAAGCCAAAGAGCGATTTGATTCTTACCCTGAATTAAAGGCGTCCGTGCGCAAGACAATCCTATCAGGCGAATTCCTTCAAAAAACGATGGTTGAGCGGGGAGAAACGATTCACTCGCCTCAAACCGAAGAATTATTGCGGAAATTACCCGTGCGCTTCAAGCACGTCGTAGTAACCGAGAATGGCGGCTTGGAATTTCGCGCGCGCAAACCAGGCATTTTAAAGCGGTTTTTTAATCCCGTCATTAAATTGTAAACAATTAAATTAGCATTCTTCATTCGTGTTAGCGTATGACTAAAGTGGATTCGATTAGGAAGCGAAAGCACGACGGATTCGTGTACAATGCTACTACGGATGCGGGCAACTTATTCGTGAACAATGTCCTCGCGCACAACTCCGGCGGGTTAGGCACGCCCCCGCACTTGCGCCTCGCCCCCGGCGCGATTCACCGCGCGAACAAAGGCATACTATTCATTGATGAAGTTTACTCTCTCTCACCCAAGTCACAGCAAGAACTCTTAACCGCGATGCAGGAGAAGAAGTACGCGATTACCGGCCAGAGCGAAATGAGTTCCGGGGCGCTGGTTCAATCCAACCCCGTGCCTTGTGACTTCGTCTTAATCGCCGCGGGAAATTACGCTGACATTCGAAAGGTTCACCCCGCGCTCCGTAGCAGGATTCGCGGTTACGGTTATGAAGTTTACATGGATGAGTCCATCGAGGACAACCCGGAGAACCGAGAGAAAATCGCGCGTTTCGTTGCCCAAGAAGTGGCGAAGGACGGAAAAATACCGCATTTCAATCGCGATGCTTTACTCGAAGTATTGAAGGAGTCGCAGAGGCGCGCCGGGAGAAAGAACAAGCTCACTCTCAAGCTCCGAGAGCTAGGTGGTTTAGTGCGCGCTGCAGGAGACGTTGCAAACGAGGAGAAAGCAAAGCTAGTGACGCGCAAGCACGTGATGGCCGCGAAGAAGCTCGCGCGCACGCTCGAACAACAAATTGCGAGGCAAGTCGTGGAGTCGCGCAAGGATTACCATGTCTTCGAGACGGAAGGCTGGCGAGTCGGCAAGGTAAACGGTCTCGCGGTAATGGGCGACTCCGGAATTATACTCCCGATAGTCGCGGAAGTCACTCCGTCCGCGTCCCGCGATGAAGGCAAGACCATAGCCACTGGAAAGCTCGGCGAAATCGCAAGGGAAGCCGTGTCCAATGTTATCGCGGTAATCAAGAAGTATAGGGGCTTGGACACGCGCGCTTTCGACATTCACATTCAATTCCTTCAAACCTACGCCGGCGTTGAAGGAGACAGTGCAAGCATAAGCGTTGCCACCGCGGTAATAAGCGCGCTTGAGGGAACGCAAATAAACCAGGGAATCGCGATGACCGGCTCGCTAAGCGTGCGCGGGGAAGTGCTCCCAATCGGAGGCGTGACGAGCAAGATAGAGTCAGCGATCGACGCGGGCTTGAAAACGATAATCATTCCCAAGGCGAATTACGACGATTTAGGCACCATGGATGAAGAGAAGCTAAAGAAGGTTAAGGTCTACCCGGTGAAGAACATAGAGGAAGTGCTTTACTACGCGCTTAAGCCGGGAGCGAAGAAAACGCAATTACTCAAGAAGTTGAAGAAGGCGTTGAACAGCGCGAAGTGAAGCATAACTCGATTGCGCTTTTGCGCTTGAAACGCGCGAAGATTATTTAACCGCCTACCCACTATTCATTGGGTGGGTTAATTGTTTGACCAACAACGATTTGACGACTTTGTTTTAGATTCCGAGGTTTACGGCTTTTTTGAAGACGCGATAACTTTGAAGTCGGGTAGGACATCTCATTTTTACGCGAACTGGCGCAACGCGGTTGCCGACGCGTTCCTTGCCGACGAACTCTCCGACTTCGTACTAGACTTCGTTGCTTCCAAGGGTGTTTCAATCGACACTTTTTACGGGGTGCCCGAGGGTGCGACCAAGCTGGGTGTGCTAACCCAATTCAAGCACGCGAAACGCTCGCCTGATTACGCGAAGAACAGCCACGCGCTCGCCATGGGCCGCGCCAAGCCGAAGGAACACGGTGCTCCGAAGGACAAGTATTTTGTTGGGATGCCGAAAGGGCGCACGCTCGTTGTCGAGGACGTTACGACTACCGGCGGCTCGCTTTTGAGGTGCCTTGAAGGCCTAAAGGAAGCGGGAGTTCAAGTAGTCGGAGTGCTCAGCTTGACGAATCGAATGGAGAAGCGGGACGACGGGTCGAGCGTTGAGGAGGCGGTGCGCGCAGCAGGCTACGAATTCCATTGCATGAGCTCGGCTCTCGACTTGCTTCCGCGCGCCTTCGAGAAGCTCGCTCCCGGCGATGAAGTCGGAAGGGCGATCGGGAAAGAGTTCGCGGAGTACGGCGTGAAGCCTTTGGTGCTCTTGAAATGAAGTTTTTGGGTAAGGAGGTTACCGGTGAGTTCACTATTCCATCCGGCATCGTGGCCACCAGCTCGGCTACCCTCGCACTTATTGCAAAGGAGATTCCCGAAGTCGGCGTGCTCACGACTAAGAGCATAGGAGTAGCGCCCCGGCAAGGAAACCACGAGCCCATCATCACCGAGTACTCGCCGGGCTGCTTCATGAATGCAGTGGGCCTCTCTAACCCAGGAGCAAAAGATTTCGCCGGCAAACTCGAATCAATTGAATTGCCCAAAGGCCGCTTCTTATTAACCTCGATTTTCGGCGGTAGCGCCGAGGACTTCGTGCGGGTCGCCGAACTCTTGGCACCGCATTCCGATGCGCTAGAATTGAATTACTCATGCCCGCATGCAAAGGGTTACGGCATGGCCATAGGCCAGGACCCGAAGGTCGTGCGCGAAATCACGGAGGCAATTGCTTCCGCAGTCAAGGTTCCCTTGATAGCCAAACTAACTCCGAACACGAGCATCATAAGTGAAATCGCGTTGGCTGCGGTGGAAGGCGGCGCCAAAGGCATTTGCGCGATTAACACGGTCGGCCCAGGGTATTATTCGATTGACGGCGAGCCCGTACTCTCGAATAAGAAAGGGGGATTAAGCGGCCGGGGCGTCTTACCCATAGGGCTCAAGTGCGTTCGCGAGGTTCGTGAGGCCGTAGAAGTTCCCATAATCGGCTGCGGTGGAATCCGCTGCGCTGACGACGTGCGTGCTTACAAGGATGCCGGGGCGAATATTTTTGGAGTCGGCTCGGCTCTTGCCTGCCTTTCAACAAGGCAAGTCGCTTCTTACTTCACCGCACTCGCGCGCGACTTGAAAGAAGGCACTAACTCCGCCGAGCAGCTCCTCGTAGCCGACGCGCGAATGCGATTCAAGAAGTACTCACTGAAGAAGAACGAGCGATGCTCTAGTGATTTGAGCGTACTCGAATTCAACGCTTCGTTCAAAGCCGAGCCCGGCCAATTCGTTTTCGCGCGCGTTCCAGGCATTGGTGAAAAACCATTCTCGATTCTTTCCTGCGACCCGTTGCGCCTCGCGGTGCAAGAGCGCGGCGAGTTCACCGCGCACTTATTGTCCTTGAGTAATGGCGCGGAGGTTTACTTCCGTGGGCCACACGGCTCTCCGGTTGACATTCCTAAGAATAGGAAGGTAATGCTGGTTGCCGGCGGCTGCGGCCTCGCCGCCCTGCTGGAAGTAGCCAAACATAAATCCGGTTGTGAACTCTTCGTTGGCGCGCGGGACGCGAAGCACTTATTCTCTATTAAAGAAGCAAAGAGTTGTTGCGAGCGCGTTTTCATTTGCACTGACGACGGAAGCGACGGCCGAAATGGTTTCGTCACTGATGCCTTGCGCGAGCGCTTGCAAGAGCTCGGCAAGCTAGATTACATTTTTTTGAATTGCGGGCCTGAACCCATGATTAACGCTGCGGTCGCAGTCGAGCGCGATTACGCCCCGTGCGAATTCATTTTGAGTTCGCGCGAGCGCGTTGCAAAATGCGGCGTTGGATTGTGCGGGAGTTGTGCCCTCGCCGACGGCCGTCGGTTGTGCGTTGACGGGCCGTTTTTGGAGGAGTTAAAATGAGGATTGACCCACACGTTCACTTCCGCGACGAAGCGCAATCTTACAAGGAGACTATAGCGCACGGGCTGAAAGTCGCTGAGTCGCAAGGCGT
>CAYZDE010000007.1:0-32109 GCA_964477205.1 Microcaldota archaeon | reverse complement strand
GACGGCTTGTTCGACAGGCAAGCGAAAATCGGCTCGAAAATCATCATTGAGGGAAAGGATTACCGTGTAGTCGGAATACTCGAAAGCATGGGCAACAACCAGGACGACTCGATGGTAATGATCACGCTCGACGATGCGCGCGACTTGTACGACGACGAGGAATCAGTCGCGATGATTTACGCGCAAATAAAGCCGGGTTACGAGCCGGCGGAAGTCGCCGAAGACATAGAAGACAAGCTCCGCAAGACGCGCCACGAGGACGAGGGCTCGGAGACGTTCAGCGTTTCCACCTCTGAGCAATTAATGGAGAGTTTCGGCGCCATACTCGGAGTCGTGCAGGCGATGATAGTCGGCATCGCCGCGATCTCGCTACTCGTAGGCGGCGTAGGCATCATGAACACCATGTACACCTCCGTGCTCGAGCGCACCCGCGAAATCGGCATAATGAAGTCCATCGGCGCGACTAACACGGACATCATGACGCTATTCCTAATCGAATCCGGGTTGCTCGGAATGGTCGGCGGGCTCGTCGGCATACTAATCGGCATGGGCCTAGGTAAACTAACCGAAATAATAGCGGAGCAAGCGCTCGGCTCCGCGTTGTTGAAGGCATCGTTCTCCCCTGAACTGATAATCGGCGCGCTCGCTTTCTCGTTCGTAATCGGGAGCATCTCGGGAGTTTTACCCGCACGCCAAGCCGCGGGCCTCAAGCCAGTGGACGCGCTCCGCTACGAGTAAAGAAAACAATCGAAAAATTCAGCGTACTATTTTGAGTGGCACGAGGTTTGCCTCGAACTCCATCTTCGCTAGGGACACGGGACTCAAGAACTCTTCGCCGGCATCCGTTAACGGGGGGGCACCCATCGAGAGCTGCAAGGCACGCGCTCCGATAATGCGCGCCTTCTCGTAAATCGTATAAGAAATTTTCTTGGCCATTTAGATAATCACATCAATGCTCTAAGGACCTTTATGAGAGTCGGTCTCTTTAATAAGATTTTCGCGGCCACCGCTTTGAAGTCGGAATCAAGCACTTTGAGTAAATCCGATTGGCCGATCTCCCTGAAAATGTGGTTGAAATCCTTATCCGAGAGTTGCTCAAGGACTTTACTCAGCTTCAAGCGCTTGGCGAGCTTCGGCCCTTGCAATTCACGCCACTCGACCTCGTAAGGCTTCAACGCCGCCTCCGAATAATCCTGCTTCTCGCAAGCGGCAATAACGTGCTTCGCCGCGATTTCACCTGCTTCAATGGCAAGCCCTATTCCCCCGCCGTGAATCGGGTCCACTTGATGCGCCGCAGTGCCGATTACCAGGAAGTTATCCTTGACGAACGAGTCAATGGGGGCGCCAACGCTGATTATGCCGCCCTTTACTTCAATCGGCTCGGCCTTAGCAAAGCGCGCATTAGAGGCAATGAACTGGTCTAGTAATGCCTTCGGGTCAGCGCCAGTGTTGCCGCCAACGCCGATTCCGACATTAGCATAATCATCACCCTTTGGAAAAACCCAAACATAACCGCGGGGAGCGAGCTCATTCCCGAAATATAATTCGATTAACCGGCGGCACTCCACGTTAACCATCTCGTACTCGTAGCAAGTGTCAACTTCGTTAGGGTTTGCTTGAGCATTAAACCCGGCTTCGCGCGCAATCTTCGCTTCCATGCCCTCAGCGGAAACCACGAGGGGCGCGCGCAACTCGAATTCCTCGCCGTCATGCAACACCTTGACGCCGGCTATCGCGTCACCGTCTTTAACGAGGCCCGTAACCATTGTTTTAGGCATGAAATGCGCGCCGGCGCGGGCCGCGCTAATTGCAATGTGCTTGTCGAAAATCTTGCGTTCGACTACGTATCCTTTTGTTTCCGGGTTGCTGATTACGAGTTCACGGCCGTCAGGCGCGTAAACCGCAGCACCGTCGATTTTGTAGCCGACGCCTTCGTTGATCTTAAGGCCCAAGTCGTCAATCCAGTGCATGCCGATGCCTTCACCGCAGCGCACGGGACTGCCCAAATCCTTTTTCTTGTCGACAACGACCACGTTCAAGCCGCCCTTTGCCGCCTCGCGGGCGAAACTCGACCCTGCAGGGCCTGCTCCGATTACTACGGCATCGTAATTCATTCCAATAACCTCAACGCGCTCGCCGGGCAAACCTTAACGCAAATCCCGCAGTTAATGCACTTCTCTTTATCGCAAACGATTTTGTTCTCGACTAAAGTTAATGCGCCGACAGGGCACAAACCCACGCAACCAGCGCAACCAATACACTTAGAATTGTCAACCTGTACGGTCATAAAATCACTTATAAATTAAAGCTGAAAGTGTATAAATGCGTTACTGGAAAGACTCGTAATTAGCATTGTTGAACTCGTACAGCGAGCGCGCATACGGCTTGCCTTCGAATGATAATTGCCTTAAAGCGGCCTCAATGTTCGACCCGTCAAAAGAATCGCCGCTAACCGCATCCAAAACGCAGGCCCCCCGCTCGCTTTTCACCAGGACGACCGGGTGCTTTGTTCCCCCGTCCAATTCGATTACGCGCAGGAAAACATTAACGCTTTGCGCCAGCAGCAAGGAGCACAATAAAACGGCCTTGTCCATCACGTCGCCCGCACCCAATTCAAGTGCCTCTCTTGGCGAGAGCCAAAAGGAAACGCTCAACTTCGCGTGCAATAACGGCAGGGCCTTGACGAATTCGAGTGCTTCTCGCTCGCCGCCGAGCTCGGCGGCCTTTGCTTCAACGCACTCGCCGGGAGCAACCATGCGCTTTAACTCGGGAATGCTCTTCTCCTCTCCAAACGATACTACCTTCGAATAACGCTCGATTATGCGGCGGTAGTACTCCGCGCGCAATGCGTCATCCCCGTCCACTCCGACGGTTGAACAAAATTTGCATTTTTTTTCTTCGGAATCACGCGACTCGCGCATCTTCGACAAGATTTCGTCAATACTCACGAAAATAGGAGAAGGAGTGCAAATAAAAAAGAGGCAGACGTTAAAAAAACAATGAAAATACGATTTTTAGGCGCGAGCGGCGAAGTAGGGCGCTCGTGCATACTACTCGAAAGTAACAGGAAGAAAACCCTACTCGACTGCGGCGTCAAGTTCACTAGGGATAACGCGTTCCCAATAATAGAGGACAGGGCCATACGAAAGTTAAATTCAGTGGTGCTAAGCCACGCGCACATGGACCACTCGGGTTATCTCCCGTACTTGTACAAAGCGGGCTACAAAGGAAAAGTCTTGTTAACAAAGCCGACGCGCGACTTGACGCAAGTGCTCCTCGCGGATTACCTGCGCATAAGCAAAAATCTAGTGCCGTACACCCAAAAAGACATCAACAAGTACTTACAAAACTGCGTCTCCCTGGAATACGAAGAGGAAAAAGCTGGCACGAAACTGCATGAAGCCGGGCACATACTCGGCAGCGCCATGACAACCGTGCGCATGCAAAAGCACAAAGTGCTATACACCGGAGACATAAACCTACGCGACTCACGCTTGCTTGAAGGCGCTCGAGCGCGCTTCCACGCGGACACCCTCATAACCGAGAGCACTTACGGGGGGAACAACGACGAGCATATCCCGATGAAGCGTGCAGGCCAAGAGCTCGTGAAATCCATTCAAGCAACCTTCAAAAAAGGAGGTAAGGTAATAGTGCCGACATTTGCAATCGGCCGCGGCCAAGAAGTGCTATTCGCTATTGAAAGCCACATGCGCTCAGGCACGCTGCAAGAAGCCCCCATTTACATTGACGGAATGATTAACAAAGCGCTCCGCATTTACAGGCACAACGCCGACCACTTAAAAAAAGAAATCCAACGCAGCATCCTAACGAGCGACGACGACCCGTTCAAAAGCAGGCATTATCACACCCCAAAGAAAAAAGACAGAAGCGACGTGTACGAGCACGACCGCGTAATCATCGTTACGACGAGCGGGATGCTAAACGGCGGGCCCGTACTAGGCTACCTCAAAAAGCTCGCGCCGAATAAAAAGAACAAAATAATACTCGTCGGCTATCAAGCCCGCGGAACCCGCGGCAGGGAACTGCTGGAAGGAGCTGATGAACTTGAAATAGACGGCGAACGCGTCCCGATTAACTTAGAATTGGACGAAGCCAAGTTCAGCGCTCACTCGGACCAAAAAGAATTACTCGAGCTAATCGACGGAGTCAAAGGCCTCAAACGCGTGTTCGTAGTACACGGTGAAAAAGATAAGAGCGAGGAATTCGCCCAAACAATAAAAAGAAAAAACAAAAACTTAATTGTGGAAGTCCCAAAACTCGGTGAGGAATACCAATTCTAATCCGCCAAATCCTCAAAACGACGGTCTGCAACCGCAGTCAAACGCCATTTCACCCAGCGTCGGTAACCCTTACCAACGCGCTGGACTAGCCGCTCGCCCTCTAGAAAATGCAACACCTTGCCGGTGAACTCATTATCGCGAGCGACCTCGCGCGCTACTGCGCGCGTAGTCAATGGAAGAGGGTACTCTTCCTTTAGCACCCCTAAAATAGACTCGGCAATGCGTTTGAAATTCTCTTTTGAAATGCGGGACACGCAATCAATAATACCGCCAAAAATTAAAAAGGGTTGCCTAAACAAAAAGCGGATAACTCTTAACCGCCAACCTAGCAAACCAAACCAAAAAACAATGCAGGTAGTATGCTAAACAAAACCAAATACAAGATGCGGCATCATAGTTCATTTACAAAAGAAATAACTTGATAAAAGACCATAAAAAACCGAAAAAATAAGAAAAAATACTGATTTTTGAACCAAAAAACACAAACATGCCAAGCTTTTTCAAAAAACACTAATTTTTGCAATATCAAAATACCGGAACAAACAAAATACCATAAATACACTAAAATAGTGTATTTCATAAAGAATAAGCACGGCTTAATTAGGATAAATCGCATCAAAAAACAACAAAAAACCCATACTTACAAAATACTATAATGATATACTAACTTCACTAAAAAAAGGCAGCTAATACACTATAACGATGTAGCGATGCCGCATTTTGCCACAAAATTCACTAATTCAAGGTAAAAAGAGTGTTTGGTACAGGGCAAGTGGCCCAAAAAACTCCCAACACACCAATAAGGTGTAACGATGAAAACATAGGGGCCCTGCCCCGGCTATCTACGTTATCATCAGAATAGTGTTTTAAAAAAGTCGAAACACCAACATGGTATTGAGTGACTTCAAATAAAAATAAGCAAAAATACACCCGAGAAGAGTATAAACAAAACCATTGCAATTTCCACGAAATAATAGCTTAAAACAGATGTAGGAAAGCAGACAATAAGAGCAAGAAACCCGAGTCAAAGCAAATGCAATGAGCAGTAAAAACCACTTTAAAACTCTAAAAAATACTAGTTCATTCTTGAATGAACTCAACGCTTGTTTTTCCGTAGGTTTTTCTTGAAAACCCTTAATTTCTTGTTATTTTTAGCTAAAAGAACGCCGATCGCATCATCAATGCTCACGAAAAACCCGAATTCGGCTTGCAAATTGCCGGCCAGGACCGCGAGCCCGCGGTAGGTTTTCTTTTGAACGCGAATAACCTTACTCAAAGTCGATTACCTCTGTAACAAAATATACGAAATAGTATAAATATCTTTTGTTACACAATAAATTCGGCATTTCCGGATTTATCAGGTTACCCCGGTTTTTTTCGCCTCAAGAAACGAATTTTTTGCTTTAATTTTTGGCTCTTTTCGTTTTTTCTTGTTATTCAAATACAAATTGTGCCCTGAAACAAGAAAATTCCAATTACCCTGCTTGTAGATTCAAGGATTCATGACCTAAAAGTACTGTTTATCGTGTTTTTTGGAAAAAACAAGACATTTGTTGAAAAAGCCACAGGTAAACCTGCCTCAACCTCTTATTTTGAATTAGCATTGAATACAAGTGCGCTGGATTTCACTCATTTCTTCGTTTTCCTTGTCATGTTTAGCCAATCCACAACAAAAACCACTTGGGCCAAAGAGGATAAGCAAAGTCCAATCATCTTTTCGGGCAATACCTTGTATTTTTGCCGGCTAAAAGCGTGTTTTTTGGAATAACATTAGCACATTGCACAAAACGAGCATAATTCAGGCGCTTAATGCATGGATTTTCAACAACTTTTTTTTATTTAAACCCTTATTTTAAATTCTCCGCCATCATTGCTACTTTGGTGCTATAATGCCAAGAGAAAACCCTGAGGAAAGACGCTTAAAACTCGAACCTGAAAAATTAAAGCTTGAACGCGAAGAACTACTTGAGTCAGAGGGAAGAATTAAAACAGGATTACAAAAACTAAAGGGAAGGGGTAGAAAAGCCATTAGCATAGCTCTTGTCCTTAGTATTGTCGGGACCGGGCTCGCACATGAACCGGTTTTGCATGACGAAATGCGGTTGATAAACACGCAAAAAGTAGAACAAGTTTCCAAACAACCCTCCACGGCCTTTCAAGAAAAAGCCAGGATCTTGTGGACGGTTAAAGGATGGGCGGAAAAGAATGCAACCGAGAAGCCAACTCAAAACACGCAATCGCACGAGGAGTTCCCGCACACTCATAACGCGCCTATGAACAAAATATTAAAAGCAATAAAACCAAAAAAACCCAAAATCTAATTGCCAAGGGCAGGAGCTCGTTGCGGATTCAATAAGCAAATCAAAGCACGGACTCGTATTCGTTAACGCGCACTTCGCTGTAGAGGACCTAAGGCGTTTGCTTTCGTGTACAACCGCCCGCGAGCGCGTAGCGGTGCACGATTCGAACTAGCTAAAAGGACGGGTTAAGGCGAAGAGTTACCAGTGGATTTAATTACTTCAACGAACTCGTAATCGTCTTCGCTGGGAGGCTCGCGCTCTTCAGGGACTCGCTGCTTCTCCGCGATTATGCGCGGCTTCTTCACCCCATCACTATCCGCGGGCGCTTCGGTGCTGAAGCCGACGCCCCTTTATTCAAATAATATTCCGCTGCTTCCTTGTTCAAGGGGTCCGACGGGTTAGGGTTATCCAGTAAATGCCGCAAGCTCTTCACAAGGGAAAGCACGGTTTGGGATTCAGCCCAATCATTCAAGATTTGAATGCAAACCTTTCCGTCCGACTCGCGAATATTAGGATGAAAAATGGGGGTGAGCCAGGTTACGTCAACGCCCCCGGCATACGGGTAAGAGCGAAGCAAGTCTATGCGCACGGAGTGTGAATCGCGGGTAATTACCCGACCCGAATCACGGTACAGCCCCGCGCCCTTCAAGCTCACAAGGTACTCACTTAAATCCGCATTAGAGTCAAAGTTCTCGCTGCTAGCGCGCATCTCTTCGAACTCGCTTTCGAGTCGGCGCTTCCAAATATTTTCAGGCAGAAACGGCATTAATGAAACCCTCCCTTGTTTTTGGCGGTTAACCGCCTAGCCGCCGGTTGGATCAGGAATGAGCATTATCGAATCCCCTTCCTTGATACCTGCGTCAGCAAGGGTTACCTCGGGGTCAAGGAGCTTATTGTCCTTGGTCGCGAGAACGAACCGGTCCTTTAGCTTGAGGTTCTCGGTTAAAACTTCAAGAATGGATGAGAGAGCGAACTCCGGCTCAACCGCAATTACTACTTCCTTGCCGGAAGTGCTTTGTATTACCGTAATGTTAAACTCGGACATTGAATAATCACCTGACGAGGAAATATAAATCGGCGAGCTATATAGGTTTTTGGTTGGATGAAATAATGGAAGATGAAAATGAAACTAAAATTGAAGTGCCAAAGAAAGACGAGGTTAACATTGAATCCGCTGAATCGGAGAACGGCGATGGGCGAATAGAAATTCCCGTTACCGACTCTCCGGTCGACCCCTCGCCTGCCCAGCCGGCAGCGGAAAAAGCGGATGACGGAATGGAAGAAATATCACTCGCGCCACAGGCAGAACCTCAAGCTAGTGAAGACCCTGTTCAACCTTCAAGCCAAGAATCAATTGAACCGCCTAAAGCCGACGAGCAGCCAATAGAGCTGACTCCGGTTGTTCAAGAAGAACGCACGGAACAACAAGAGCCAATGCAACAGGAAGCACAAGGCGAGCCCGAACCACAACAGGTAACCGAACCCGTACAAGAACAGTCGACTACGGAACCAACTCAAGTCGAAGCAATTGAAGAGCCGGCCTTGGTTCAAGAACAACCGATTACACAAGCAGTGCCGGAAACAAAAGACAGTGAACCCGCACTTGTTCAAGTCGAGGAGCCAATTCAGCAACAACGCGAGTTAGCGGGTGAACAAAAGGGAATCGAATTTGTTGAAGGCTCAGCGCCCTCGCCGAAGGACTCAGAAGCAAGGGAATTAACCGGCAATGACGCGTTCACGCCGGTGCAGGCCCCTCCTTCCGAAGACCTGCCGGACGTCCACAAGCGCTGGGCGACGCGCGACGCTTTACCGGCGGGCGTTGAACCCGGGAAGCCGCGCGAGTTGTCGCACGAGGAGCAAGTGCATGAAGCGATTCGATTGCACCAAGAAAATAACAAGCCCAAGGGGTTCCTCGCGCGCATTCGAAAGATTATCGGTTGGTGAAAAACCAATTTGTTCGAGGTTTACTTTTTCGAGGAAGCCATGTCGGAGGCAGTCCGGCACTTTGAAGAGAAGGCGAACGAGGACAGGGAAGCAATGGGATTCTTCCTCGGCAAAGTTTACTCGTGGAACAACGATTCTTTCGTAATCGCATCCGAGTACGTAACCGGAAAAAACAAAGCTACGAAAGTGTCCGTGCGCTTCGCTGAATCAGCATTCGAAAACATAGCGCAAAAGCTTAACGAGAGTGGAAAGCACATAGCGATTTGGGCGCACTCCCACCCGGGCTTCGGCTGCTTCATGTCCGCCACGGACTTGAGCACGCACGAACGCTACTTCGACGACGCCAACAATTACGCACTCGTCGTTGACCCGATTCGAAAAGAAAAAAAGCTGTTCAAGCTCGAGGAAGGCAATTGCGTTGAAGCCTCCTTTGCAGTAGTGAGGAAAAAATAATAATGGTAAACCCACGCTTGAAGAAGTTCGACAAGGCCGTATTCGAGGTCATTCAGGGTGGGGTATACCAAGTAACAAACATAGCGAATAAGCTTCACGTGGACGAAAGAGCGCTGCGCGAGCGGCTAAACGAATTAGCGGGAGTAAACTACGTTGTTTTCGGCGACGCCGGCGCGAGCGTGCGGTTGGGCGTCGAGGGATTCAACAAGATGCCGAAGAAGCGAAAACGCGCAAAGAGCACGGCGAAAAAGAAGGCGGCAAAGAAACAAGCGGAAAAGCCAACGGAAAAAAAAGAAGGCGCCCCTAAAAGCAAAGCCATTGAGCCAAATGAGATTATCGCGGAAAATAACAAAATCCATTCGCCTTCAAACGGAGTCGACTTGCAAGAGTTATTGAAAACCGGCGCGCCTTCAAATGAGTCATTATTCGTGGCGCGCCAGCGCGCGAAACAAGAAGCAAAAAAAGACGATGAGCCGATCGTGCGCACTGAAGCGAAGCCGCTGACTAAAGGCGGTGATGAAGTGTGCGAGTTATGCAAGGGCAAGTTCTCGCTGTCAGTGAACGGGAAAGACCACCCGAAATTCGGGCATTGCTTCTGCGGCGCGGCTTACCACAAGGATTGTTACGAAGCGCTAATCGGCTCGACTAAGAACTGCGTGCGCTGCGGAAAGACGCTTAAGCTATACTTGAACAAGGACAGCGAGGAAGCAGTGCGCACGATTCGCAACGTATTCGACTAGTGAACAGGGCACCCCTTACGCTTTGGGACTTCGTACAAAGTGAAACTCGTTTTCAATCCGTCGTAATAAAGTGCTTTCCCCGCGATTGACTCGCGGCCGTGAACGAGCTTGGCGAACTCCGACGACTGCAAGCCCGCGATGATGCTCGTCGTGGACGGGAGCGCGGGCATCTTCGGGTCTAGGAAGTCGAGCACTTCCCCGGTGCAAGCGTACCGCTTCCACAATAACTTGTAATCGCGCTTGCTCAAAGCGCACTCGAAGCAAGAGGAAGGAGAATCAACTACGCTAACGCGGCCGTTGAAACCAGTGGTTCCCCCGTCGATTACCGGTGCTTTCCCGTAGCATTGCGCATTCAAATGCAAGCGCGCGCCGATATTATCCAAGCAACCGAAAGCGTAATCCGTTTTAGTGAAAATTTCTTCGTTCAAATGCTCGACCCTCTTCAATAACACCCGGATTCGCGCGTCCGGGCTAATGTGTTTTGCCTCGCGAGCGATTACTTCCGCCTTTTTAGCGCCGACGTCCAAGTGGGAGAAGAAGCAGCACCTGTTCAAGTTCGCAGTGACGATTTCATCGTAGTCAACGAGCGCGATTTCGCGCACCCCGAATTGCAACAAGTTCTTGACGACTTCGTTGCCTAGCGCGCCCGCTCCGATTACTAGGCACTTTGCATTGGAAATGCGCTCTTGGTTCCAGCCTTCGACCCGCTTTTGGCGGTCATAGGTGTCATCGTCAACGCTCATTGAGTTTTTATTGTCGCCTTGGCTTTAATTCCTTTCATGCCGGCAGTAGTTTACTCTGAGAAAGACCAAGCGGGAAAAAACATCGCGCGATTCTTGGAACGCGAAGCTATTTGCATCGAGGAAGAACTCGTGGATTGCAAACGCGATTTTGACTCGGATTTAGTGGTTTTTGCTTCGCGTCACGCTAGCGCCTCCGGAAAGCCGTGCCTAACCGTTCACTGTACCGGGAACTGGGATGCCGCAGAAAAGGGAGGGGAAACACGCACGCTGTCGCGGGCGAGTGCGCGCGCCTCTAAGTGTGCCTTGGATTGGCTAAAGGAACATTCCCTTGACGGATTCGAAGTGTTTTTGGAGGCGACTCACCACGGGCCGACTCACTTGACCGCCCCCTCCTTGTTCATTGAAGTCGGAAGCTCTCCGAACGAATGGGCTAAAGAGGAAGCGGCTAAGCGCGTTGCCGAGTGCATTGACTTCGTTTGTGATAATTGGGAGGCAACAAAGGGAAAAACTGCATTAGGCTTCGGCGGCGGGCACTATTGCCCTGCTTTCAACTCGCTTGATTACGCTTTCTCCCACATTGCCCCGAAGTACGCCCTTGATTTTATTGACGAAGCTTTAATCGCGCAGGCAATCGGTAAGACAATTGAAGAAGTGGAATGCGCAGTTATTGATTGGAAGGGTTGTAACCGCGCGCAACGCGAAAAAATCGTTTCGGCTTGCAAAAAAAACAACTTGAAAGTCGTGCGCGCTTAAAAATCGATTAACTTGCGTTGCCGAAGCACGATCGAGCGGGTGAGGAACTGGCTCATCGGGCGCTTTAAGCGTGAGGTTATACTCGCCAGGGCTTCCCCGCGGGTAGCAAATTTTTCAGGTTTGTTTTCAAATGCCTTGCGCACGCTCTCGCGAACCTGCCAAACCCCAACGGGAAGACGATAGCCATCGTAAATCTCGCGGAAAACTATTGCGCGCGCTTGCTTGCGCATATCCACTAGCCCCTCGGCAACCGCCATGCGCCCGGCGTAGTAACCACCGCCCTCTTCATCAGCGTATTTGCTTCGCCCGCCGTAAGGCTCGTACTCGTGCGCTACCTTACTCTCCCCTTGAGCCCATAATGAGCCGGCCCACCAAGCCTCGAATTGCTCGAACTCCCAAGGTCCAGGCAAAAGCAATATTTCATAGTGGTTGTGCAGGTAAGTATTAGAGTATACGGTGAACTCGTTCACGCTCGGGTAATCCTTTAACTCGCGAATGTAATCGTCCCCGATTATGCGGTCAGTCGCGGTTATTGACCAACGCGTTGGAACGAGCTTTTTCTTAACGCCGAGCAGGCCCGCACTCAACAATTTCTGTAAATAATAATATTCAAAGCCGCTCTCCTTGAGCTCGCCCATTGCCTCTCGCACCTTGACTTTTTCTTCTGCAAACTCGTCCACCTTGCGGGGAATCGAAGGGTTGCTTGTCAAGCGCATTCGGTGGATTTCAGCGGAAGGGCCGGTCGGTTGGCTAACACCTGAAAAAGACATCTTGAAAGAAGGCGGGCGCACGAATTTTGCTTCCATTTGAACTGTTTTCACGGACATTACCGCATCGCGCAGCACTCCAATGGACATCGGGTCATTGACTTTTGCGCGCTTCATGCCTCGAACCATTCCCTCGGTTCCCGCGATTATTTCATCAAAGCCAAGGCCGTACAAGTCAGCCGGGGAGTTTGCGGGAGTGCCGCAAACCGAAATCAAAGGGCCGGCGTAAACCGAAGGGTAGTTGTTCCACCCGATGAACGCGTTCGGCGGGCTGTCGCCGGATACTTCACGGCCGACTCGCACACTAGAGGCAAAACGCGCCTTCTCAAGAAGCGGGCATTTCTTAAGGCCACAAAAGAGGCGCCCCTTGCAAACCAAACAGGATACCATTTCAAATGAATTAGAATCCTAGTAAATAAAACAAAATTGCAAGGTCGCTTCCAGTGTTCAATCACTTACGATGTCGCTTATGACTCATAAATATATCATACAGGTCACTTATAGTGGAGTCGAAGTCACTTATATGTAACTTAATAGTATCATAGCCACGGTTCCGATAAAACCAAAGTCTTTTATAAATAACTTACGTGCCCGTTTGTATGGTGGAAGTGTTTAAAGCACGAGAGAAGCTCTTGCGCGAATTAGAGTGGGAAGAAAACCCGTTCGTAAAAGATTTGCGTGCGAGCGATAAAGAGTCCTTCTTAAAGTATTACTGCCCTTTCGAGGGGGAAGCCATTCTCGAGCGCCTTGCGTTTGACACTAAAGCATGTTTGTTGCTCGGGCCGAAGGGAGTCGGCAAGACTTCCTCGCTTTATTTTGTTTACTACTCGTTGCCGGAAGCGTCTTTCGAGTGTTTCTTCCTAAAAGAGCCTACGGAATCCATTGGTGGATTAGCTAAAGCATTAGGCTTTGAAAAAGGGAGTTGGCTCTCCCGGCTATTGGGAAAAAAAGAAGACAAGGTTTCGAGGCGCGAACTGGCGGATTGGTTGAAGTCTAAGCAGCGAACGCTCGTGTTATTCGTGGATGAAGCGCACTCTTTAGAGAATAAGGGGATGTACATGGAATTCAAGTACTTGTTGGATGACGTCCCGAATCTTCGCTTGGTTTTGTCGGCACTTGGCAAGGACGGCTTCCCGGATTCGCTTTTACAGTTGATAGGCGAGCCGAATGTTTTCCAGAGGCGCGACTTCACGGAACCGCAAATGCACAGTATCATAGAGTATAGGATAAAGGCGGTAGGCGGCGCTGGTTTGAAACCGTTCCCAAGCGCATACTTGGATGACATGCTGTCCGGGCAAAACTTGCTATCCCCGCGTTATGTTTTCGACGAGTTGAATTCTTTCCTAGCCAAGCTCGCGCTTGGCAAAAGCGAATGGAAAGGCGCAATTGAATACGCGGAAAACCCGATAATTCAGAGTGCGGTGAAGAACGCGCGGATAACAAAAGGCAATGTTGCTTGGTGGACGCAACTCAGCCCCTCACAAAGGCAGGTTTTGGAATTGCTCGTGAAGAGTAACGAGGGCTTGCTCTTAAGTGAAATCCGCAAACAAACGGGCTTGAGCCAAAACACGGCGTTCAACGCACTCTACCAGCTTCGGGGCGAAGACAAGGCAGAGTTGAAGAGAAAGCCGAAAGTGCCTTTCCCGCTGGTTAAAGTAAATAAGCAGGCCGTAGGTGGAAGAAAACGGAATAGTTATTTGGTAGTAACCAAAGTTAAAAATCTATTCACGCTGCACTAGCAAAAAAAGAGGTGGAAAATTAATTGAAGGCATTGCAAGAAGTGTTCAAAGAGCTGGCGGGCTCTAAAACGCCGTTCAAATTTATTACCGTTAACGGCGAAACGCGCCTGACCGTTGACGGCTTTTCGGGTTTAGTGAGGTGTTGAATTGGCGGCTAAAACTCTTTCATTATTAGACGTCGACCAGCTCATTCGCAATGCCGGAGCCCGCCGAGTCGGTGAAGACGCGAGCCGAAAGCTTCGCGAAATACTCGAGGACTCTGCAAAAGACATCGTGTCACGCGCTAAGGTTTACGCTTATCACGCGGGGCGGGATGAAATTCAGCGCGAGGACGTTTTATTGGCAGCGCGATTCTAACGCAACTCTAATTGAATTTCTATTACGTCCTTGGCTTTCTTTAAGAATGCCGCCTCGTTACCCGGCGAGTCGGGAAACGAGCACCCGGAAGCAATGTCGTGGCCTCCGCCCCGGCCGTTCGCTGCCTTGCCGGCCTTCCTAAAGGCTTCACTCAAATTCAAACCGCTTTCAACTAACCTCGCGGTGCCGCGCGCGGAAGCCTTAACCGTTCCATTGTCACTTGACAATGCAATCACCGGCTTAGTGCGTTTTACCGCGCCCGAATCAAGGAACGCGCTTGCAACAATTCCGATTATTTCCGATGGAATGAAGCCGCGCGCGTCGATTAAGTAATACGGGCCGGCATCAATGAAAGAATCCCGCGCAAAGTTTATGCCGTCGCGAACCGCGGAATAATAGTCGGCGAGAAACCCTTTTGCGTTTTCAAGCGCGCCTTCCCTGCCAAGGCATGCGTCCACGCCTATTTGCGCTTCGCCACGGCGGCCGCAAGCGTTCAACAACGCCGCGTATTCCGCTGCATCCGATTTTGCAGAGCCGGACGGCTCATTAGGAAACAAGTAAACATCACCTACCAGGGACTTTACGTCTTCAGGGCTCAAAGAAGATTCCGTACAATAATTAATGAGCTCGCCTACCAGCCGCTTTCTCTCGGACGGCTCCAAGTCATAATATTTCAGCTCTTTAGACCCGCGCTTAAGGGGAAACCCGCGCCGCGTTAAGAACAACGCGCACGCTTGCTCATCCCCGGTGAGTTCCGGAAGGCACGGTGAAGTGCATTCGGATAATAATTGAACAAGCGGTTTCGTGGAGCGCCCGAGCACGCGCAAGTCGCGCTCGTGAAGCACCGTTCCCGCTTCGACCGCCGAGTCAAGCATGCGTTCGTTTAACCCGATGAGGCCTGTCAAGTGCTGCATGTCTCCGACTGCGCCGGTAATGCCTAGTTCGGCAATGCCGGGCACCCCCGCATGATTAAAGCAATAGTAAGCGGCAGTGGCCGCACACGCTTCACGGGTGCCGTCGAATCCGTGCTCGCGCGGGTTAGCTTGAGGCAGTTTGCTTCGGCGTGACGCAGGATGATGGTCGATTATTACGCACTTAGCGTCTAGTTTTTCAATTAAGTCTAGTTGGCCCGCGCCGAGGTCCACGAATATGATTTCCTTTTCTTTCGAGAGGGCAGGCAAGTCCTCTGCGGTTATCGGCTTGCTGGATTTCGTTCGAAAGTCCTTGCCCGCTTGCTTTCTTGCCTTGCACACTATGGCGGCTGCGCTTATGCCGTCCGCGTCGTAGTGGTGCACGATTAAAGGGTCACACATTTCCAATGCGGCGCGGCCCGCTTCTTCAGCGGATTCAAAAAAGTCCATATGAAAATAAAAAAAGAATTAAAATAAAAAATAAGGGAAAATTACTCGACGACTTCCATTGAGCCGAATTTGCCGAGTGTGAGTTGGGGCTTGTCCTGCCAAGTGTTCACGTAGGCGTTTTTGATTGTAATCTTGTCGCCTTCCTTAATCTTGTCGATATTGTCGTTCCAAAGGACGAGGGTCATGGTGCCGGAGTCGTCGCGGATGGTCGCGTTGGTCACGCGGAGCGTGCGGCCCATCTTGTTGATTTCCCTAGGCTCATCAATGCCCACTATTTCCGCTTCCAAGTCAACGCTTCCCGTGCCCGGAGTCAAATCGCTTATCTTCATTATTTTATTCACCACAAAAACAGCGTCTTAATAAGAGCTGGTAGTTTAATACGGGTCAGGTAGCCGAGAATAAAAAGGCTTGGGGTGGAAGTGGATGGCTTCACTAAAAGAATTATTAATGGACTTGAGTTTGTTGCACGCGCCCACTGGTAAAGAGGAAGCAGTGGCGGATTACATGGAAAAACACTTCAAAAAGTACGGATTCAAGGTAAAACGGGACATACTTGGAAACTTGATAGCGCGTAAGGGTAATGGCAAAAAGGTTCTCATCGCTGCGCACATGGATGAAGTGAGCTTGAGCGTCCTCAGCGTAACCGAAAAGGGTTTCCTCAAATTCGTTAAAATCGGCGGTCTGTATGACGGCACGCTTGGAACTCAACGCGTTAGAATTCACGCGAAAAAACCGGTGCAAGGAATCATCGGCATCAAGGCGCCTCACTTAATGAAGGAAGAGGAAGCGAAGGCCCTACAAAAGGCCGAGGACTTATTCATCGACGTGGGCGCAAAGGACAAAAAGCAGGTTGCAAAAATGGGTATTCGCCCGGGAACGCACATTACCTTCGAATCCGATTTCGTCGAGTTCGCCAACGATTTGGTAACGGGTAAATCGTTCGATAACCGTGCAGGCTGCGCGGTATTGTTAAAGCTAGCCGAAGAGGCAAAACACCCGGGTTGTGAGTTATGCCTCGTGGGCACCGTACGCGAGGAAACAGGATTATGGGGAGCGGGTACGAGCGTGTTCGGGGTAAAACCGGACTTGGCAATCGCCTTGGACGTGTGCATGTCTTCGGGCACGCCGGATGTTTCAGCGGAAAAGGTTCCCGTTGAATTAAACAAGGGGCCGACCATCAGCGTAATAGAAGCAGGGGGACGCGGCCTCATTATGGAAGACAAACTAACGGAATGGATTGAATCGATTGCCAAAAAGAATGGAATCAAATACCAAATCGAGGTGTCCGAACGCGGGGCGACCGACGCATCGAGAATGCAGTACGCTTGTGAGGGGTTCCTCGTAGCGAGCATCGGCATTCCCTCCCGGTACATTCACTCGAAAGCGGAAATGGTGTCCGTTAAAGACTTGAACGAAACAAAACGCTTGATGAAAGCGATAGTAGCGAAGTTCAGTTCTTACAAATGAACCGACTCTGCAAATTACAAAAAGGGCTGCGCGCGGACGCCTTGTTAATCGGCTCAGCGTTCGGATTCGATGCCAATGCGTACTATTACTTTGGATGCGAGGGCGCCTGCGCGATACTCGTTACGCGCGATGAGGCATACTCGTTCGCACCACGCGAAGTCGACGGCACGACCTGGGGCAAGGCAAAGTCGTTCACTAAGAGGCAGTTGCCAAAATTCATTAAGGAACACAAGGTCAAAAAACTCGCTTTCGATGAAAAATCCGGCCTAGCGTTCTCTGCGATAGCCCAGCACCTGAGAGTAAAACTTGAGCCTTATTCGCGCGTGATGCAAACACAGCGCATGGTAAAGGACGCTAATGAATTAAAGTTGCTGAAGCGCGCTCAATCCATAACAAAAAAGTGCGTTCGCGAAGTGTTGAATGAAGGCATCATTGGAAAAACGGGTAACTTGCTAGCCGGCGAACTGGAATTAAAGGCGCGCGGGCAAGGCACCGCGTTGAATTCTTTCGAGCCGATAGTGCTGGTGAACGAGGAAGCACGCGACCCGCACGGCACCCCGTCGAACAAACGCATACAACGCGGTGACCTCGTACTGTTCGACGTGGGCGCCACTTGGAAGAGATACCACGGCGATTACTCGCACACGCATTACGAAGGAAGCGATGAAGTGAAACACTCTGCCGTAAACGCGGTTAAGGAGTCAAAACGCGCTGCGGAACTGGCGGCTAAGCCCGGAGTTAAGGGCTCGGTGCTTGCAAACGCGGCGCTGGCAGTATTGAAGGAGCACGGCTTCGCGAAAACTTCTTTCAGGGAAGAGGGCTTGGGCTTAGGGCATCATATCGGATTGGACGTGCACGAGGGTTTGACTTTGGAGGAAACGCGGCTGCGAAAGGGAATGGCGTTCACCATCGAGCCGGGGGTTTACACGCGCGGCTTCGGGGTGCGTTTCGAAGACATTAAAATGGTTTAATCACCAATAATACATCATGAAAGCGATTTTGCCTTACAAGGAAGTTTCATCACTAATTGAAAAGCATGCAAAATTACATAGTAAAAAGTCGGTTTTGGAAATAGGCGCCCAACACGGTTTCGGCGTAATTGAATTCGGCAATGCAACTGCACTGGACAAAAATCCAATTGATAAATCCGTTATACGGGGAAACGCAAGGCGAATAAGTGACGCTTTGCCGGGAAAAAAATTCGACTTGATTTTCAGCAATGAAATGCTGTCCTTCGAAGGGCTACGGTCAAAAAGCATAACGAACGCTGGGTTTGCGCGAGTCTTGAACGACGCCTTAATGAAAAAGATGCATGAATCCGCGATAAGAGAGGCCAACGAAATCCACGACTCGATATTTAAAGCGTTAAACCCCGGCGGGCTTACCATTCATTACACGCGAGAGGATATAATCGCGAACGATAAAAAATTAAAAATGATTGGATACAAAATTCTTGAACGAAGCGCCAATCATGTAGTATTACTGAAGCCGATTAAATGACTAGAATCGCAATAGTGGACGGAAAAATATGCAACCCGCTTCAGTGCAAACAGGAATGTGTTTCGAACTGCCCGGTAAACAAGATGCGCAAGGAATGCATAATCATCCCGGAAGACGACGCCGAAGGCAAGCGAACCGCAAAAATCGATGAGGATTTGTGCACGGGTTGCGGGATTTGCATTAAAAAATGCCCGTTTCACGCAATCGACGTAATCAACCTCGCCGCGCCCGTTGAAGACAAGCTCGTTTACTCTTACGGGGACAATGCATTCAAGCTGTACGGGCTGGCCCTCCCCCGCAAAGGAGTCATAGCGGTAATAGGCGAAAACGGGTGCGGGAAGAGCACAAACGTGAAGTTGTTGGCGAGTGAATTAAAGCCGCAAGAGACGCCGACAGTTGAAATAAAAGAGTATTACAAGAGTGAAAAATCGTTGAGCGTGAAGCCGCAGGAATTGAACGCGCGGGGAATAAAATCACGCGTTGGCGAATCCCTAGAGGCAAGTGACGAAGCCGGACGTTTGAACAAATTAAAGCGCGTTTTTGATTTAGGTGCGGTTTGGGAGCGGCGCTTGTGCGAATTAAGCGGGGGCGAACTGCAAAAAGTAGTACTCACTGCGGCGCTATGCAAAGAGAGGGAAGTTTACGTGCTCGACGAGCCGTTCGCTTTCCTTGACTATGTTTATCGAATTCGCTTGGTTGATTACTTGAAGCGAGAGTTCGCGGAGAAGAGCGTTCTCGTAGTGGACCACGACATCTCGCTATTGTCTTACTTGTGCGAACAAGCCTACATATTATACGGCCGGTCCAGCGCTTACGGAATCGCGTCTCAATCGTATGCAACCGACCGCGGGATAAACATGTTCCTTGAAGGCTTCATCGCCCCGGAAAACGTGCGTTTCAGAAAGAATGCCGTTAAGTACAAGAGTTACTTGAAGGAAGAAGCGCATGAGAAAGCGTTTCTAATTCCCGCGGCTTCATTAAAGCGCGGCCCGTTCACAATGGAGGCAAAAGAGCCTGTTGAATTAAGAAAAGGCGAGGTAGTAGGCGTTGCCGGGCCGAACGGAATAGGCAAGAGCACTTACTGTAATGACATTCACGAATCGCACGATAACACATCCATGAAAACACAAATACTGGAGCGCGGAACCGACTTGGTTGCCGCATACTTGGAGAAGAAGAACCCGTTCGACGACTCATTCATTCGCCAAATGAACTTGCAGAGACTGGAGTATTACCCGGTCGCGAGCTTGAGCGGCGGCGAATTACAAAAACTGCAAGTGTTCCGCTGCTTAACGCCTACGGACAAGGACTTGTTCATTCTCGACGAGCCGACGAACATGATGGACGTGAACGGCCGCATCGTCCTCTCAAAATTATTGCGAGAGAAGGCGTCCACTGGCTGCGCCGTTCTCGTGGTCGACCACGACCTGGAATTCTTGTTGAACACCGTGGACCGCCTGCTCGTAATGGACGGCGAGCCGGCGAAGCACGGCTTTGTTAAGGGAATTTACAACAAAGGCGAGGGCGTGCGGTTGCTGCTTAAAAAATTCGATTTGAGTTACCGCCGCGACCTTGAAACCAAGCGCCTCAAGCTCAACAAGCGCGGGAGTGTGAAGGACCGCGAGCTCAAAGACAAAGGCGAGTTCGTAGAATAACCCCGTTACACCGTAACGGTAATTAATCCTCATTGTTTTATTAGTCCATGCCAGCAAAGCCCGGAGAATCACCCGCGTCGCGGGGAATACCTGCGAAGAAGAGTTTATTGTTCGAGTACGGCCAATTGCCGATGGCACTCACAGCACGGTGGGAGCTCGAGGACTTCTTGAAACTCATTTTTCCTCCGGAATATCAAGCCACGCAGTACGAAGTCGCTTTGAAGCTAATGCAATTCATTAGCGGGCGCGAGGAAGCGGATGGGGACGACTTGGCGGCGTGGATGCAAAAGGAAGGCGTGGCGAATTCAACTCTGAGAAACCTCGTGATTCCTAAGCTGGTGCGCGTCGGCATGCTCGCTCGCGAGCGCAGGAACCCGACGGGCGCGGATTCACGGGACAAGCGCCACCGAATGGTATTGAAAGCGAGTAACCGCTTCGGCTCCGCCTTCCAGCACATAGGCAGGGAATGGTCCTCGGTCGTAGAGACTTGGCGCGTCAAGCGAAGGAAAATCGCTTGAGCAATGCTTCCACTTCTTTTTTCTTCTCTTCGGTTACTTCAACTAAAACCAAGCCTTCGTTCGGCTGCCCGTAAGCAACGATTGCACCGAGTGGGGCGAGTAGTATTGCGGGTAAAGCAAGTAAATCTTCTTCTCCATTGATGAGTAGTGTTGACGGCTCGTTCTGGATGGCCGTTCGCAGTGCGTTCACTGCCTCAATGGTAATTGTTCCGTGTGGGTTATGGGCAGTAAAATTTGGTTTCGTGGTTAACGGCTTCGTGGGCTTGCGTTTTATTTTCTCGTCGAATACGCTTACTTCCGGCTTGAAACGCGCTAGCTTTCGCGAGGTCGCGTCGCCGACGCATATTAGAAATGCGGGGCGCTCGGAGAGCTCGCCTTGCGGGCCAAACGGCTTTCTTAATTCCTCGCGGAGTTCAACGGGCAAACGCAAGTCTTTGTTGAAGGTAAAAGGCATGCAAGTAGTTTCACACCCAAAATTAAAAAACAAGCGGGAAGAAGTATTAATCATGAAACCGGGGAGAAGGCAGGTATATGAAGAAGAATTCGTTGAACGCGCGCGTTTAAGCGAAGTTGAAGAGGAAATGACTTTGAGGCGGGCGGTATTGTTAGAGCTTGAGGAAGAGCAGAAACGGTTGCGTTCCGGCAGCACCGAAAAAGAATTAGAGGTAGCGCGCAATTTTGAAAAAGGGCGGGCGAGGGAGGCACGCAGCAGCCGAGCCATCGCCACCGGCAGTTTGGAAGTATTGATTAAAGAGGAAGAGTTAGAGAAAAAAGCGGAATTGGTTCGCGGGCAACTAACAAAAGAATTAGGGGTACAAACGGCGCTTCGTCGAACCCCCGTGTTCTTATTAACGGCGGTAAGACGCTCTCAAACAGAACGAATGTTCAAGGAGCGCGCGTTCAACGCACTAGTTAAGGGCAAGTTGAATGAAGAGAAAATTAAGCGTGCAATAAGGAACGTGGATTTTGCTAATGGCGAATTAGCCGTGGATAAGGAACGCGCAATAGCGGTTATTCACGGAAGTAAGGGCCGCTCTCTCTTGAACGCGTTGAAAACCGCTTAAATTGTTATTGCGTTGACCGGGCACTCCGCAGCGGCCTGTTGGATTTTCTCTGCAGGCTCACCTTGCTCATTCTTTACTCGAACCTTGCCTTCCTCAAGCTCGAAGGTATTAGGGCACAATTGAGCACAGTGGCCGCATCCAATGCACTTGTCTTCATCCACGGAAACCATTTTATAATTCACCTATTAACAAAGAAAAAAGGTAAACGAATAAAAGCTTTGGCTGGCTATAAACCCAAAACGAGTGGTTAAATGCGCAAAGAAGACATGACACTTAAAATCCTCATACTATTGATGGTTGCATTCCTGGCTTTCTCGTGCCTGGGCTAGATTAAGAAAAAGACGGCCAATAATACTAAAACGATTACCCAAACGTATTCCTCGTTCAACGCCGAAAAAGAGCCCGGGCCAAAAAAGAGCTCCATTAACGTATAAAATAAGGATAAAAACACTATGAAGATACTGTCAAAAAACTTCAGAACTTCATGAAACAAAATCAAGCCCCTCTACGCGGTAAAGGCAATAACTCACCGCAATTAATGCAAATTCGCTCCTTATGTTTGTAATCAAGTTTAAAGCGCGTGGACCCGCACTTCGGGCACTTTTGACTCGTGCCCGAGGAATGAAAATCCCTCCACGATTGCTTTCCCGTGGTCAAGGACTCCTTGTGTGACTGCGCGGCTTCGGTTGCCGCTGCCTCACCCGGGGTTAATGCCTTGCAAATTACGTTAGAGGAATGGCAACGGGGGCACTCGGTTAATGCCGTGGAGGTGCTCACGAAAGCGTGCCTGCACCTCTGGCAAACACATTTCGACTTATTTTGGTTGGTCATTAATTGAATTATATAAAAACGCAATAAAAAAGCTTGGGTTTAGAACAAGCTGGAACCCGTCATTTCCTTTGGAGCGGGCAAGCCGAGCAATCGAAGGGCCGTCGGGGCAATATCCTTCAATCCCCCGTCACGCAAAGAGCGGCTCCTGCTTGAAACCAGGTAAACCGGAACCGGATTAGTCGTATGGCTAGTGCGCCAATCCCTGGTTTGGTCTTCGGCATTCCCGTGGTCCGCGAAAACTAAGAGATCGTAACCGAATTCAAGGCAAGCACTCTTGATTACCCCCGTGCACTCGTCCACAATTTCAATTGCCTTATTTATTGCCTTGATAATTCCCGTGTGCCCGACCATGTCGCAGTTGGCAAGGTTAACCACGATTAAAGAATGCTCTTTTGATGCAATCGCGTTAACGAGCTTTTCGGTTACCTCTCCCGCACTCATCTCCGGTTGCAAATCGTAAGTAGCGCATTTAGGGGAAGGCACGAGTATTCGGTCTTCTCTTGCGAACGGCTCGCGGCGCTGGCCATTCAAAAAGAAAGTCACGTGCGCGTACTTTTCGGTTTCCGCTATTCGTAATTGCTTCAAGCCCGCTTTACTCACGGCTTCACCAAGGGTTCCCGAAGGAGCCTCGCTCGGAAACGCGACGCTAGCGTTCGCGCCGTCATAATACGAAGTCATAGTGACCATGAACGGAGCGTGAAAACCCCCGCGCTTGAAGTGCTCGAACGAAACGTCGGTAATCGCATGGGTTAATTGTTGCGGCCGGTCCGTGCGGTAATTAAAGAATATGGCGGCGTCGCCTGCGGCAAATCCAAAATAGCCTTGCGCTTTCGCGGGCTTCACAAACTCATCCGTTTCCCCCGCCTTGTGCTTGTCAAGCAAACAAGCAGTAGGAGAAGTAAATTCTGGCGCGTTACCGAGCGCAATGCAATCGAACGCCAGTTGGGTGCGCTCCCAACGGGTATCCCTATCCATTGCGTAATAACGGCCGCATAAAGACGCTACTTTTCCAAATCCTATTTTAGAGAGTTTTGCTTCGAGTTCGCTCACCCTCTCGACGCTGGAAGTGACCGGAGAATCGCGCCCGTCCGTGAACGCGTGAATCAAGACATCGTGAAAATCTTCGCGCGCGCATAAATCCAAAAGCGCGTTCAAGTGGCGAACGTGCGCGTGGACGCCTTCAATTTGAAGAAGCCCGATTAAGTGCAAGGACGCGTTGTTCTCTTTGCAATGTGATATCGCGGCTTTGAATGTCTTATTATCATAGAAGCCGCCTGCGGCAATCGCGTCGTCGATTCGAACCAGGGATTGTGGGATTATTCGGCCCGCCCCGATGGTCGCGTGCCCTACCTCGGAATTTCCTTGATAATTGGGGGGCAAGCCTACCGCGCGCCCGGAAGCGTCAAGCAATGCGCGGGGGTACTTAGCATCAAGTTCATCCGCTATTGGGGTATTCGCTTGTGCAATTGCATTGTCTTCCGTTCCCTTTCGATAACCCCAACCATCGCGGATTAGTAGGACTACTCCGTTCGAATGTGGCTCGTTTTTCTTAACGGTTGGGGGCACTACGATTTCAACTCCTCCTCTAAGCGCAGTAGTTGATTATACTTAGCGGTCCGCTCGCCGCGGCAGGGGGCCCCGAGTTTAATGTATTCCGAACCAATGCCAACGGCGAAGTCCGAAAGGAAAGCATCCTCGGTTTCTCCGGAGCGATGTGAAACCATCGTCGCCCAACCCGCGTCGCGTGCCAGCTTAACCGCCTCTAATGTCTCGGTAATCGAGCCGATTTGATTCACCTTGACGAGGAGACAGTCGCATGCCTTCTTCTCTATTGCAGTGCGAATGCGCTTCGGATTCGTGACGGTGAGGTCGTCGCCGACTACTTTAAACTTGGACTTGGAATTAAGCAAGGCGAATGAGTCAAAATCGTCCTCGGCAAATGGGTCTTCCATTAACTCGAACTTGTAAGTCTTGGCTAGGTCCAGGTAATAGTCCGCGAGTTCCGGGCCGGAATACCCCTTGTCCAAAGAGTATACCCCGTTCTTGTAAAAGTTGCTTGCAGCCGCGTCTATGCCTAAGGCGAGTTCGCTTGAATACCCGAGCTCGTTGATTGCTTTCATTATGAGGTCGAACGGCTTTCGGTCGTCCTTCAACTGCGGGGCAAACCCACCCTCGTCACCGACATTCGTAGCGCCCGGGCCGTACTTTTTCTTGAGTATTTCCTTGAGTTGATGATACGTTTCGGATACCATGCGCGCGCCCTCGCGGAAGGATTTTGCATTCGTAGGGATTATCATGTATTCTTGAATGTTCAGCTCATTGCCTGCATGCGCACCGCCGTTAATTATGTTCGAAGCGGGCTTTGGAAGCGCCGGCTTTCGGCCGGACAACTCGGAGAGGTAAGTGTAAAGGGGAACTCCTTTTTCTGCGGCAGCGGCGCGGGATATGGCCATGCTAACGGAGAGAATGGCGTTCGCACCGAGTTTGCCCTTATTATTTGAACCGTCCGCGGCTAGGAGCTGCGCGTCAAGGGATTGTTTAGGCACCTTGCCTGTGACGAGGGGGGCGAGCACATTATTCACGTTCTTTATGGCGGTAAGTACTCCCTTGCCGTGGAAACGCGCGCCGCCGTCACGCAGTTCGATGGCTTCGTGAACGCCCGTGGAAGCACCGCTAGGCACAATGGCGCGGAACCCCCCCTTATCCGTGGTTAATTCACACTCGACGGTCGGGTTACCCCGCGAGTCGAACACTTCAATTGCTTTAACATTATTAATCAAGAGACACACCCCTTACTTCTTGTATTAAATAGTTTAGAAATAAAAACAAAGCGTATGATTTTGAGCAGACCAAAAATACTAAAAGCGGTTAAGGAAGGCCGCATTGGGATTACTCCTTTTGACGAGTCGGCAGTTGGTGCGTGCTCTGTTGATCTAACTCTTGGAAAAGAATTCAGGGTATTCAAGGATACTAAGGAACTAATACTAACAGATAAACTAGATTACTTACTACATACTAGAAGAAAGAAAGCTGATTCATTATTATTAAAACCTAATGAGTTAGTATTAGGTATTACCGAAGAGAGAATACGATTGAATAATAGCTTATGCGGCTTTCTTCAAGGCAGGAGTAGAATGGCTCGTGCCGGATTAATGGTTCACGTTAGTTCCGGGCTGGTTCAACCGGGCGTGGATAACCATCAGGTGCTTGAAATCGTTAATTTATCTCGGAATCCCATGTGCTTGCAATCAGGCGTTAAGATATGCCAAATTTTATTCAGTGAGGTTTCCGGCGGAGCGGCTTACTCGGGAGGGTTCTCCAAACAAACCAAGCCGTAATCAGAGTTGAAAACAAGGGTAATAGTGGAAGTGAGGGGGGTGTCACATAAACGGCAAAAGGAAACGAGCCGGGCAAGGCTCACTCTCGACCGTGAGGGGCCGTTAAAGCTAAACCGAGGGCAATTCACGCTTTTTGACTTTGTCGACCGGGCTTTCCCCTTTTCTCATGCTAAGAAACAAAATACCCTACTGGTTCTTGAAGAGTTGAAGCGCGGGCCTAAAACCTTTAAGGAGCTTCAAACAAAATTGGATTTGCAAAAAAGTGCGTTGTATTACTTATTAGTTGCTTTAGCCCAAGCGGGCTTGGTTTCAAAGAAAGAAGGCAAGAACGGGCGGTATTCATTGAGCCCGGTATTTTCCAGCGATTTAGAATCCCTGGCCGGGTGGTGGCGCGGTTGGCTGCAACTTGATTGAAAACGTTTTTATCCTGTTAATAACCTCTTTAGAGCATGGCTTTCAATTTGTTTAAGCCCGCACCCGCGGAAACGCATTTACCCTATTCTATCAGTTATTGGATTCACCCGTTAAGAATGAAGGCGCACTCCGGCGATTATTCACTCCTAAAAGTTACTGTTAAGAATTCACAGCCGAGTGAGATGCTTACTTCCTTAGTAGTTTTAGTGCCGAAGGGCTTGGGGTTTGACGGTAGCGGCTTGAGCCAGAAGAAAGAAGTGCGTTTGGGCTTGTTGGCGCCGGGCGAAGAAAAGACGATTCCGTTGAAGGTATGGGCTAACCAACGCTCGCAACCGGGCAAATACACGGTAAAAATGTTCGTTTTGTCGCATTACCGCGATTACTCCCACACCTTAAATCAAGTGCGGCACGAGTTTTCGGTTCGATTAGTGTAACAATAGTATTAAAAAACTCGTTTCATTGTTTACTTGTGAGGTTGAACTTAAATATGGCTTTGAAGGTTTCACAGTTAATGGGGATGGACATCTACACGGATAATGCCCAGCACTTAGGCAAGGTATACGATGTAATTATTGACTTGCAGGCGGGAGAGCTCGTTCGCTTAACCCTTGAACCGATCAAGGCGAGCAGTAAGGACGAGGCACGCAAGATTTTCAAGGAGAAAACCATCATGTTCCGCTCGGTTAAGGCCGTGTCGAACATCGTCCTTGTTTCGAACGCGCCGGTGAGCGACTTTGCAGAAACGCCAGAGGCCCCTGTTCTTGACAAGCCGAAGCCGTACTCTTACAAGTACAAGCGCTCTTTCGGCAAATAAGTTAATTAAATCCGGTTTCAGGTTTGATGCCTGAGTTTTTCAATGCCTAGCGGAACGCTTCCAACGGAAAATCAGGTTGAAGGTCTGCGAAGTAATCGCGGAAAAAAAGAATAGCGGGGACAGGATTTGAACCTGCGATCTCCGGGTTATGAGCCCAGCGGGTACTCCTGGCTACCCTACCCCGCTAAGTCAATATTCTTGATTGAGCGGCTTTTAATACGTTGGGAATTTACGGCGGCGTTAATTCGAGCACGGCGTTAATTGAATTAAGTTCCTCTTCCATTTCTTTTATGTGCTCTACATTGTCTCGGTAATATAATTTTTTTCCGCACTCGCAGCGGAATTTTAAGTCCACTGCGTCGTCAAAGCAAAAGCGGGTGCAGGCGTCCCTGCACGAATAGAATTGCGTTGTTTTTTCTTCCAAGAGGGTATTCAATAAGTTTTCCTTCTTTTTTGCTTTTACAATCAATAAGTTTTTCATGGTTCTATCCATGTTGAATTTCCAAGTGTAAGTGAACCAGCCGGTGGTCATGTTTTTTTCACGAGAGTATTCCACGATTCCATTATTGTGTAGTTGGTTTAGTAAGTGGCGGATTTCGGAGACCTTTAATTCGGTTTGTTCGCCGATGAATTCATCGGTTGCCCCGTCGCCCATGCTCTTTACGACTTTCAAGCCTTCCGTTCCGGCTATCGAGCGGACGAACGAGTACAAATGCTTTAATGGGTATTTCTTCTTTGGTACCTCTTCGACTTTTGATTCCTTCGCCTTCGCCCGCTTTTTTATTGTCAACTTTTTCTTAACGGGCTTTGCCTTTGCGGTTGGCTTCTTATTCTTAATGAGCTTTTTTACCGGCGCTTTCTTTTTAACCGCTTTCTTAATTTTAGTTGAAGGGTGCTTTCGCGTGGCACTGCCGGTCTTGCGGGTTTTTTTAGGACGAGACTTAGTCACCATATGCTTTACTTTCAGAGGCAAACCGCTATTTATACTTTATTCGTGTTCGAATGTTCTTCCCCCGCGCGTTCGGCTTGATGCGGGACTTCCATTTTGCGTGCCGCGGGCGCAAGGAAAGGGAATGAAGGAACACGGCGAGCGCGCCCGCCTCCGAATGGGGCTGATTGGTTACGCTTAAATTATAATCCGCTTCGTCGTAAACGCCGCGCGGCACCTTACTGCCGCCTATTACCACTAATAATTTTGCGTTCTTGTTGAATTGCCTTGATTCGAACGGTTCCCCGTACATGGTAAGGTGAACGATTTTGAATCCAGCGCGCTTTGCAGAAGCCACAACCCGCTCCCACCCTTTCGAGTAGCGCACTTGAAACGCACCTCCCCATTTAGCGCGCACTTTTCTTATACTTAACTCGAATGCCGCGTCTTTTTCTCCGGTGTAATTAATTCGGCTTGCACCGAGGGCACGCGATATAAGCGCACAGTGGGTTGTGAGGCGCTTGTCCCTTTCTTTCCTATGCGCAAGGCGCAGCACGCGAACTTCCATAAAAACAATTATATTGCTGCTTTAATGAATAATCTTTCCCTGCGGGCCCGTAGCTCAGTTTGGCCAGAGCGTTCGGCTCTTAACCGACAGGTCGAGGGTTCGAACTCGGTAAAACAACGGTTGTTTTACTTTCGAAAATCCCTCCGGGCCCGCTCTTATTTTTACCGGAAGTTTACTAACTTCCAGTGGTATGATAACCCTTTTATTTAGTGTTTTCTTCTTCTATAATGCGTATTCTATAGTGGGTTGAAATGGTCGCCTTGCCTGCTTCGGTTTCGAAGCAGGCCTAATTTTCTATAACCGTTATTAACTGGCTTGTTTTTTCTTACTCCATGTTACGCTGGCCGCGCTTTCCCTTTGCAACCATAACCTTGGCTTTGTGCGTTGTCATTCCATATTTTTTGGCTTCAAACGGGGCATTGTATTTATCGGACCAATCCGTTTTCACTTCCTCGTTCTCGATTTACAATCTGGGCGGTTGGTTAAGCCATTTAGTAACCCATGTCGGAGTTTTACACTTGGCCGGCAACCTATTGCCGTTGTTGCTATTCGGGTTACTCCTTGAGTTTACCTTACCCTCGCGCGACGTCTTGTTGCTGTTTGTTTCCTCGGGTTTGTTTGCGAGCGGGCTGTTTTCTCTATTTAACCCTAATGCTTACTTAGTCGGCGCAAGCGCCGCGGTTGCAGGAGTGATGACCGCGGCAACCGCCTTGAGGCCGAAGAAAGCCCTGGTTTTATTATTATTGACCCCTTTGCTCGTTTCCTTGTTATTGTTTCCCTTGTTAACCGGCTTGGTTTTCGATGAGCAAACCAGGTTAGCTTCGGAGAAAGCGACCCTGTCGGCGCAAGCCGAGTTATTAGCGCAACAAAATAAACCGGAGGCCGCGGCGGAGGCGAGCGAGTCCGCACGCGCCGTTGCTGCCGAGGAAGCGGCGGTTTCCCACGGTAAAGCGCGCGAGTCCACAACGCCGACGGACTTTTTAGTCCACTTTTATGGGGCGGCATTCGCCGTGTTCTTTCTAGTGGCCTTCAAACGGGAAGAGTTAACCAGGGGGGCGGAAGAGTTCGCAGATTTGCATGAAAAACTCGTTGGCTTGCTCAACAAAGGATAAAAAAGCACGGTAATCAAAGTTTTCTTTCGTGCAGGGATGACAGAGCGGCTATGTACCCGGCTGCAGACCGGGGTATGGGGGTTCGACTCCCTCTCCTTGCTCTTATGAGCGAACAAAACTATCCGGAACCAATCGTCGGCGCGCTGATACTAGATGAAAAAGGGCGCGTTTTTTTGGCAAAATCACCGAAATGGCTTGGAAAATATGCCATCGTCGGGGGGCACGTTGAATTCGGGGAATCATTAGAGGGCGCCTTGAAGCGCGAGGTAAAGGAAGAGACCAACCTCGACGTAAGCGGTCCGGAGTTTTTAGGTTTACAAGAGGCAATTTACAGCGACGCTTTCTCTGAAAAGAAGCACTTTATTTTCTTTGATTACGCTTGCCGTGCAAAGGAAGGTGAAATGATATTAAACGAGGAAGCGACGGATTACTTGTGGGTTCGCCCTGAAGAGGCGCTACTGCTTCCGTTAAACCCGTTCACCCTCGCCACCGTGAAGCGATTCATAGAAAAGTTTCCAAACGGCCTTTGAAAACCGTTAAATATCATTATGTCGCTAAGGCTACATATGTCGGTAGAGCGTAACATAGGCATTCTCGAACTACAGGTTCTCTGGCTCTTGTCAAAGAAGCCGAGGCACGGGTACGCCTTGATGAAGGAACTCGACGCGTTGAAGTCAACTCGAATAACTCAAGGCACGCTTTACCCGGTTCTCGCACGCCTTGAGAGAAAAAAACTGGTTAAGTCCAAACGCGTTTCCAACAAGCGGGTTTATTCTCCCACTGCCGAAGGCCTCAAAGTGATGAAGAAGAATGCGAAGGATTTAGTTGCGGTTTTTTCCGGAATCATCGGTGATTTTTATTGTTCTTGCTGCGAGAGGGTTGAAAAGTGAAGGTTTATTTTGACAATGCGGCAACCACGCGGGTTTCATCAGAAGTACTGGCGGCGATGCGGCCGTTCTATACGCAAAAATACGGCAACCCCTCGTCGCTTCACTCTTTCGGACGCGAAGCTAGGACTGCCGTGGCTTCGTCTCGCGAGTCAATTGCAAAATCACTGCGTTGTGATTCCGAGGAAATCGTGTTCACTTCCTGCGGGACAGAGGCGGACAATCTCGCCCTTCGTGCGCTACCAAAGGGAATGCGATTGATTACGAGTTCAATAGAGCACCCCGCAGTTTTCAACTCTTGCAAGAGGTTAGAGGAAGCTGGTGTCGGGGTTGATTACCTTCCGGTCAATCGGGAGGGAATTATCGACCTTGCTGTTTTTGAGAAGTCACTTTCAAAAGGCGTTGGCTTGGCTTCCATAATGCACGCTAACAATGAAATAGGCTCGATTCAACCAATAAATGAAATCGCAGAGTTATGCTCCGGGCGCGGGGTAATCTTTCACTCGGACGCGGTTCAATCCTTAGGGAAATTGGAAATCAACTTATCAAAATGGCCAGTCGACTTGCTTTCCCTTTCCGCGCATAAAGTGCACGGCCCGAAAGGTGTTGGCGCATTGTTCATGCGCAAGGGCACGAAAGTCAAGCCGCTATTATGCGGCGGGGGGCATGAGCGAGGGTTGCGTTCCGGAACCGAAAACGTCCCGGGAATCGTCGGCTTTGCCAAGGCAGTGGAGTTGGCAACTAATAACCGGGTCAAGAACGAGTCGTGCATTGGAAAAATACGCGACAAGCTCGTACGCGGAGTCCTCAATTCTTGTGGCGGTGCATGGCTGAACGGGCCGAAAAAGAATCGCTTGTATAATAACGCGCACTTCGGGTTTAAGGGAATTGAAGGAGAGTCCTTGGTATTGCGTTTGGACGCCGAGGGAATAGCCGCTTCCACGGGAAGCGCGTGCAGTTCCACTTCCTTGAAGCCGTCCCGCGTACTGCTGGCAATCGGATTAACTCCCGTGCAAGCACACGGCTCGCTCCGCATGACCTTGAGTAAGTTTAACACGGAAAAGGAAGTTGATTACACTATTCGCAAAGTCAACGGGGCAGTCTCCTCATTACGCGAGATAACCTGCGTGGAGTGATTGAATTGTATTCCAAGGAAGTAATGAACCATTTTTTGAAGCCAAAGCACGCCGGCGAAATAAAGGGCGCCGACGGTGTCGGAGTAGTGGGAAATCCCATTTGTGGAGACAAGATGACGGTTTACATTAAAGTAAGCGGCAATAAACTCATTAAAATCAAGTTCAAAACATTCGGTTGCGCCGCGGCAATAGCAACCAGCGACATGATTTGTGACTTGGCTATTGGAAAAACACTCGAGGACGCAAAAAGGATAACCCGCGATGAAGTGGCGGATGCACTCGGCAAATTGCCCTTGATTAAAATGCATTGCTCGAACCTGGCGGCCGACGCCCTCAAAAAAGCGATAGAGGATTACGAGTCTAAAAAGTAACCGCGGCCTTGTCCACCGCGATGCCTTTTTCACTTATGCGGTACGGGT
>CAYZDE010000006.1:0-35227 GCA_964477205.1 Microcaldota archaeon | reverse complement strand
CTTATATTGCCTCCGTTGCGCAGCCGAATAATGGGCGGCGGGTACGAAGTGCTCTTGGACACGGTGATGCCCGACACGCCGGAGAACCGGGAATCGTTCTATCAATTCGTTGCGCAGGAGATAACCAAGGACGGGCGCATTCCTCACGCTTCCGAGGAGGCGGTCGAATCGCTAATCGCGGTTGCAATCGAAAAGGCGAGGGAATACGACCGTGCGGAGAACGCCCTTTCCTTGCGCTTCCGCGAATTAAGCGGAGTAGTCCGCTTAGCCGGCGATTACGCTGCATCCCAGGGAGCTGAATTAATAGATGCGGATTCAATTAAGCGCGCCCTAGAGCGGGGCTCGAGAGTGGAAAAGCAGATTGAAGAGAAGTACGGTTCGCTGTGGAAAGCCGGTAAAGCGGATGACGTGCGCCCGTTACCCGCGGGTGACCGCTCAACTACTTAGCGCCATTCGAATCAAGCCGCGTACGATTACGCTCTTATTGAACATGAATTCGGGCTCGCCGTAAATTTCAATTCGCTCATTGATGATTATTCCCTCGAATCCGTTCGGCCCGGCGTAACCGATGATTACGTTCGGGTTCGAGCAGTACGAGTTGTTCTCATTACACCCGATTTTCTCGCCGTTATCCACGAGTTCGTAAACATACACTTTCTTGCCCATTATCGCCGCTGCGTAAGCGACTTCCGCGCCCATCATTGCGACTCCACTGTTTTGCGAGCTGTTCAATGCGGTAGTATACTCCTCGATTACGATTGAGTCCGTGGAAAGCGCTTCACTGATTCCTTTTTGAACGTCTCCATTACTTCGAATGCGCATCCCGTCCAGTGTCACTTCATTCGGGTTCAACAATTGTGTTGCAACATAGAAAGCGCTCGCCACTATGACCAGCGCGACTACTATGAGAATTACGCCCTCGTTCGACTTCTGCTTTTCTTCGTGTTTTTTCAAGAATAAATTCACCGCGCGTTTTTTTCCCTATTTCTTCAAATGTTTAATACCGCACCTTCCACGCCTAATTCACTCTCCGCGAAAACAACGCGTGCTTCCTCCAGGAGTTTAGAGCGGTCGTCGTAACGATTACTAAAGTGAGTTAATAAAAGTTTTTTCACTTTCGCTTTGAGGGCGTCCTCAGCCGCTTGCTTTGCCGTTGAATGCTTTTTCTCAGTTGCGAGTGCGCGGTCCTCGTGCGAGAACGCCGAGTCGTGAATGAGTAAGTCAGCGCCCTTTGCAGCACTAACAACGGCTTTGCACGGCTTCGTGTCCCCGGTGTAAACGATTTTCTTTCCTGCTTGGGAATAGGATACGTCCTCAAGCTTCACGGTCTTTTTCTTGATTTTCACCGAGCCCTTCTCGGATAATTCGGTGAACAAGCGCCCCTTAATGCCCAGCTTTTTCGCCTTCGCCTCATGAAATCGCGTTTTCTCCGGCTCTTCTATTGCGAATCCGATTGCAGGGCACCCGTGCTCGACCGGGAAGCACGAAACCGTGAACAGCTTCTCGCGAAGGCACTCGCCTTCGGCGCAATCGCGCGCGATAACGGGAAAGTTCGGTTGGAATTGGCGTATGGAAAAGAGCGCTTCGAATAGCTTGCGCGTGCCGCGCGGCCCGAACAGGAATAGCGGCTCAATGCGCCCGCTCATGTTCAATGTTTGCACGAGCCCGGGAACGCCGAGGAAGTGGTCCGCGTGCAAGTGCGAAATGAAAATCGCCTTGAGCTTTCCGTAGCCGACCCTATAGCGCATTAACTGCGTTTGTACGCCTTCGCAAGCGTCGAACAAGTAAACCCCGCCGCGAGTCAATGCAAAGCAACTCGGGCGGTGCCTAGGCGACGGGAGCGACGCGCTTGATCCTAAAACAGTGAGTTTGAACATTAGTAATCGTTAGGCGGCAAAGACCTTTTAACCCCTTTCCGTATTCACTAACTCATGGCGAAGAAGAAGCCGAAGGCCGGAAAAAAGGCGGTGAAGGATTTACTGCCCGCGCGCATCAAGTCAACGCGCGACTTAGCCGTGCCGAAGCGCGTAGTCGACCAAGTAATCGGCCAGGAGTCCAGCGTTGAAGTAATCAAAAAGGCCGCCGCACAAAAGCGCAATGTTTTACTCGTAGGCATTCCCGGTACCGGGAAGTCAATGCTCGCCCAAGCAATGGCCGACCTATTGCCCATACAAAAGCTCTCGGACATTCTCGTTTACCCTAACCCTGAAAACGAGAACAACCCTCTCGTGAAGACGGTTCCCTCGGGACAAGGACGTAAAATCGTTGATAAAGAGCGGATGAAGAGCGGGGTTCCCGGCGGGAGCATGAACCTGATATTCATGGCGGTCTTACTCGTTCTTTCTTTTCTATTACTTGCTTTTTGGCGGGAGAGCCTAGGCGACGTGATAACCGCCGCCCTGCTCTTATGCCTCTTCATAACCGCAGGGCTCTTGGCGGTCGGCTCGCAGCTAACTCGAGGCCAAAAGCTATTTGATACGGGTGCGCACTCAAAGCTTTTAATCGACAACTCGCGTAGAAGGCGCGCCCCGTTCATCGATGCGACGGGAGCGCGTGCAGGGGCATTACTCGGCGACTGCCGCCACGATCCTTTTCAATCATTTGAAAGCGGAAAACTCAAGGTTAAGCGCGCGGGAGTAGAGCGCGAAGTGGAATTCGCCGAGTTGTGGTCGGAGCTCTCGCAAGAATTCGAAGTTGAATCGAATGACGATGGCTACGAGGCAATGGTTCTGCCGGATGAAGTGGAAGTTTTGGTACTCTCGTGGAAGGAGGGTGCGCAATCGTTCGAGCGCTTGCGCGTATTAAACCGCAGGCCTTACTCCGGGGAAGTCGTGGAAGTCGAGTGCGGAGGCAACTCGGTCGCGACCACGCCGGAACACGCATTCATCACGAAAGAAGGGGACAAGCCGGCTTCCGAATTAAAGGAAGGCGACGAGTTAACCACGGTTTGAGTCGACTGAATAAGATGGACGAAATAAAAATTAGTAATCTCGCCATAGGAACTGAACCTAAATTATTGTGTACCGTGGTCGAGGAAGATGTAATCTCTACTATTACCGGGATAAATGAAGCAATGATTGCTGGTGCCGACTTAATTGAGTTACGAATTGATAAACTAAGAGAGGACGGCATGGTTAGTGAAGTGGTTTCAAGAGTAAATGCTCCTAGTTTAGTTGTATGCCGTCCAAAACATTTAGATGGTTTTTTTGAAGGCAATGAAGAAAAAAGAATTGAAAGATTATTAAAAGGATTAGAAAGCGGCGCTCATGCAATCGATATTGAATTAACGACCGAGCATAAGCTGCGTCAAAGAGTAATCAATGCCGTTAAATCAAAAGGAACTCCCTTATTGATATGCTATGAGAATTTTGAAGAAACTCCATCAAAAGATAAATTATTAGAGATATTAACAGAAGAAGTTTCATTGGGTGCCGACATAGCGAAATTTGCAGTAAAGGCAAATAGTTACGAAGACTTGGTAACGGTACTACAAACAACAATAGACGCAAAAAAGCTTATCTCAAAACCATTTGTAGCCATTGCTATGGGTAAATTTGGTAGTGCATCGAGACCCTTAGCATGTATAATGGGCTCTTCTATGACTTATTGTGCTCGTGTAAAAGGGAAAGAGGGAGCGCCAGGGCAACTGCCAGTTAAAGAAACCCGGGAAATTATTGATCTTCTAAAATCAACGCTTTGAATCGAACGCGACCATTTCAATTTTATTATCGTCGAGCGCGCGCTTGAACGAATCCGAGAGTAAGCAATCCAGTTCTTTTTGCCTTCTTTCAATTAGGCGGGTGAACGAGTAGTCCGCGCCCTCACGCAAGCGTGCCGGGTGCGTCATCAACTCGTTCAACCCGTTAACGCACTTTTCCAACTCCTTCTCGAAGTTCTCGCCGAAGTGCCTCAAGAACTTGTCGCTCTTTTCAACGCGTGCGTCGTGCCGTGCCCAATCGTCCTCGTGAGCTCGCAAGTAAATCTCCTTCTCTAATGAGAGGTCTATCATTGCCTTGGCTATGACCTCGTCCAGCCCCTGGCAAAAACAGTGCCCATCGAGGTGTCCCGGCTCGAAGCCCATTAAGCCCTTGAAGGCTTCGTACTGTTTGAGAACTCCCTCGCGCTTTTCTTCTTCACTCAGCTTCGCCCAATCCAAAGGCCTGCCGAAGTCCACGTGCAAGCCAATGCGCGCTTTGGACGCCTTTAATTCTTTGATTTGCCCGTCGCTGAATTTGCCTCTCTTGACCGTGACGCTCGTCGCGTTCACGCGCCCGGCACGAATGCACTCGAGTATTCCGTCGTTGAAGTCCGGGTGGTAGCCGAAGTCGTCAGCCGTTACTATTAATAATTTCATTATAATTACTTTCATTAAGGGAATTATTATTCGGTGGTATTACAAAATGAGTGAATCTTTATTGAAAGCGTTAAGGAATCCGAAGAAGAAGGTCGTGCTGCAAGTCGCGCCCGCCGTGCGCGTTACCCTCGGCGAAATGTTCGGGCACGCTCCCGGCGAGCCGCTCACGCGCCGCGTGGTCGGCGCCTTGAAGGCGCTCGGATTCGACTTCGTTTTCGACACGAGCTTCGGCGCGGACGTGGTCGTTGCCGAAGAAGGCGCGGACTTGAAGGCGCGGTTGGATGCCGGCGGCCCGTTCCCTATCTTTAATTCTTGCTGCCCAGGCGCGGTATTATTCATTGAACACGCTTACCCTCGACTCGTCCCGAACATCGTGAGCGTGCAGAGCCCGATGATTGTCACGGGCTCGCTAGTCAAGACCTACTTCTGCGAGAAGAAGGGAGTTAAGCCCGAGGAGGTTTACTCCGTGGCTTTAATGCCTTGCCTAATCAAGAAGACGGAAGCCGCGAACCCGCTCTTCAAGCTCGACGGCATGACCGTTATTGACGAAGTGGTTACTACCGTTGAAATGGCGAAGCTGTTGAAGGACGCGGGAGTTGACTTCGACTCGGTGGAAGAGCGCGATTTCGACTCGCTAATGGGTAAAGCCTCGGGAGCCGGCCAAATATTCGGTTCGAGCGGCGGAGTTAGCGAGGCATCCATACGCAATTACGCTTTCCTCGCGGGCTTGCCCATTGAAAAAATTAATTCCGAGCCGTTACGCGGATCGAGCGGATTGCGCGAGGAAAAATTCAAGGTTAACGGCACGGAAATCAGCGTGCTCGTAATCAACTGCCTAAAGAACGCTATGCCTGTATTAGGGGACGACGAGCGCTTGAAGAAGTACCACTTCATCGAGATAATGGCTTGCAAGGGTGGTTGTGTTGGCGGAGCCGGTCAACCCCCTGCGAAGCCAGAGGACTTGGAAGCGCGCCGTAAGGGGTTGTACTCAATAGACGAGTCCGCGGAGTTAAAGTCGGCTTCGCAGAACCCTGAGATTAAAGAGCTCTACGACTCTTTCCTCGGCGAGCCGCACTCGGAGAAAGCGATGCACATCGTGCATACCATTCACAAGAATGTGTGCGAGCACTGCGTTTGAAGGAGAAAAAAAATGGAAATGGCGTCAAGAAAAAAGAGGAGTGCGGTGTTATCCCGCGAGCACTACGATTCAGTCTTCAATATTTCCAACCTGCCGGACATTTCCAATCCTCTCGTGATTATCTCGGGTACCGCAGCGGCTCCAAAGCTTGAAAACGAACGCAAGTCGGAAGTAATCACTGCTTTCGGAAAAGTAAAACTTCGCTACGGAAGCATTAGTAATCGTAACGTGGTTTTGCTTGACCGGCACAATTCTACTGGTCGCTATCGGGCCCCTGACTCCGTGCCTTACCGCGCTCACGCCGTTACCATCGCCGCTTTGGAACCGTCGGCAATCGTCACCCTTCACGCTCTAGGGGCGGATCCTGGTAAGCTTTCACGCGTAGGCGCGGTTAGGAAAGTTTTCAAGTCGGGCAGGAAGCCGGGAGAGTTGGCGGTCATCAAAGGCTTGCTTCCGGGAACGGCGCGCTCGAAAACGATTTTTCCAAAGTCAATATTAGACAAGGTTTCCGCCGAGGAGTATAACAAAGGTTTTCTAATCCACGCGGGGCTCCCGAACTCCCGCTTGTGCGGACCTTCCCTGAAGAAGAAGGCGGTGGCTGCAATTCGTTCGATGGGCGGCAGGTTTGCCAAGCCGATAGTCGTTCAAACTAATACCGGCCCGGAGTACGAGTCCTCGCATCAAGTCAAAGCGGCTAGTAAGGCGGGGGCTGACGCTTTTGCAATGACGCACGCTCCGGAAGTCGTGGCTTTGGCTCAAGCGCTCAAGGCCAGAGGCAGCGACGCTGAATTGCTTTCTTTAGGATTGGTTACCAACTACCCTGAAGGATTGGCGAAAGAGCTTAAGCACGAGGAAGTTGCCGGCGTTGCCGAAAAGTCCGGTAAATCCCTTTCCCGTTTCTTTTCAAGCTTTGTTAAGGAATTGAAGTAGCCCTAGAGATTGGTTTAATTGCGCTTCTCGTATTCGTCGATGGCCGCGTGAAAATAAGGGCTCAACTTTTTTCTGCACTCGGCGAGGGGAACCCATTCGCAGTGCGAGTGCTCGTCGCCGCACGCGAGTTCACCGCCTTGGAGCGAGCAAGCAAACACTAGCATCGTGATTTGCTGGCCGTCGTCGCGAGTGAAGTAGTGGACTTGCAAGGGCGCGCCCACTTTCACTTCGAGTCCGGTTTCCTCTAGCACTTCTCGCTTGAGTCCTTCTAACGGGTTTTCGCCGTCGGTGAGCCGCCCTCCCGGAACCTCCCAGATGCCGGGGCAGTGCTCGTCGTCCTCGTTCCTCTTGATTAAGAGGACGCGGCCCGAGTCAACTATTAGCGCTTTCACGGCGATTGCGTGCTTCATTAGAGTGCAGGGGAAGGGAGTATCGGAGCCTTCTTCTTTTTTGTTGAAAACGTTTCTTTTTCGTGAACGTTTTTCTTTTCCAAAGAAAAAGGTTCATTCGAACCCTTGAACCCCTAGAGGAGTGGGCCCTAAACCCACCGCATTTGACCAGGCTTTGCTACCCCTGCATACTCATTCTTCTTGGTTTCTAACTTTAAAAAAATAGGTGGCTTAACCGTACATTGGGTTGGACTCGAGTTGCTTGTAGTTCTCGTGCAGTTTTTGCATTCGCTCAATCGAGCCCTTCATTTTCACTTCGATTTCCTTGCCTTCCTTTCGCAATTCGCGAGTGTCGATGTCGAGGCCGATTACTTCGGATAGCTTGTCGAGTAGTAAGGCGGCGCTTGCCGGGTCCATTGGCGCGTTAGTTTCCGTTAGTATGTTCGCGGCCGGGAAGCCCTTGCTCGCGCACTCCGCTATTAAGAGCCCGCTCACGCCTTGCGTTGCGCCTTCCTTGATTAATTCGATTCCGTTCTTTTTCAAGAGCTTCGCGGTTTTCTCGTCGCTGGCGATTCCGTGAATCTTATTGGTCGGAGCCGGGTTCATTATGCCCGCGAGCGAGTAAATGGTTTTAGCCTTTTTGGCCTTAGCGTAGCGCAGGATTTCCTCGGTTAAGTGGTAGACGATGTTAGCGGGTATCACGAATTCGGAGAATAACACGATTAAGTCGTGCTTTTCAGAAGCGTAAACGCGCGCAGGCGACACGGGCTTGTAGTCGTGAATCGCGGATATCGGCGGGAAGTGGCTGGAAGTAATGTCTCCGACGAGCTTCATTTTGAGTTTCTCCGAGAGGTAAGCCGCGCTTATGGTGCCTATCATGCCTATTCCCGGAAAACCCTCGATTATTACCGGGTTCTTGGACTTGAACTTCTTGAATTCCTTGATTTCAACTTTCATGAGCGTCACCTTTTGGAATTACTCTTGTTGTTTATATTATGCTTGCGTTGCGTATGGTTTCGAAGAGGAGGAGCGCAGTTGGAACCGTGAAGGCCGCATAAATCACCGCTTTCTTAGCGTTGCCTTCAAACGAAGCCACGAAATAAGAGGACATGGCCGCGAATGCGGCTAGATAAACCGCGTTTCCGGTCGCTACCGCGTTTAGTAATGCCTCGCGTTCGGCGTTACTAGCCGTGGAGTAAGCGAGGATTCCCGAAGCGAGCCCTTCCCCCAAGGTGGAAACGATGTTTAATAGCAGCGCGAGTATTGCCGGAACGAGTACTGCCGAGGCCGCCAGTAGCGTGTACTTCTGGGTGGCGAGCGAAGCGGCGTTCTCTTTCTCCAATAATTGCATTTGCAGCGCTTCCTCCGCGGCTTCCTTGAATGCGAGTGATTGGTTGCCTCCCCGCTCGTAAGCGTTCGAGAGCAATCGGATTACCCGGGAGAGTAAAGTCGAATCGTTTTCTTTAGCCATCCTTTCCAGGGCGCGCGGCACGCTCGTTCCCGCCCGCACGCGTTTGCACGCCTTGGCGAACTCTACACTCAATGCGCCGTAACCGCTGTGCGCTATCGAGCGTAAGACCTCTTCGGTTCCTGATTCGCCTGGGAACGAGGCGGCTTGAAAGAGTGCTTCTGGTAATGCCGCCTCGATTTCCTTGTTCCTCTTCGAATCCGTGTAATCAGTGTAAGCGTAAGCGAATGACGGCGGGACGAATAAGGTTGCGAAGAACAATAGCGCGCCTTGGTGCACCGGCAAGTCGAGGAAAAGCAATTCGGCGAGCCCTAATATTACTCCTGCCGAGGCGGCTGCAACCAGTATTCTCTTCTTGCCAAGCACTACCCGAGCACCTTCGGCGCGCTCAAGCGCAAGTAGTACAATACCGTTGCGTCTAAGAGCGGGAAAAATATGACGAACGCAAAGAGGATTTGGCCGGGAGTGAATGATGAGTCCAAGAAGGCGGATCCGATTATCGCGTACGCGCCGAAGAACGCCGGGACGATTCCGCCGCACACGATGAACGCGAGGCTCAATACGCCTTGCTTTGCCGAATACCTTTTCACGCGTTCGCGTTGCGCAGCCGAGAACTCGCCGGCTAACTGCCTTAACCCGGCGGCCTCGCCTTGCTCGAAGGCAAATGAAAGTTGAGTGCAAGCGCGCTTTAATTGCAGGGAGTCATAATCGTCGGCCATTGCCCTTAATGCTTGGTGGAACGGCTTTCCGCGTTTTGCATTGCGTAGTGCCTTCGCGAATGCACGCCCGCACTCCCCGTAGCCGGCGGCGCTTTCGATTGCTCGTTCGAAAGGAGAGTTAAATGATAATTCGGTTGCGATGCTGCGAAGGCAAGCCGGCAAGTCAACTTCAATTGCTTCCGCACGCGAGCGCGCCGCTGCCTCGGGCGCGCGCTTGACGAGGAAGGCGGCGAGTGCTGCTGTTGTTAATGCTATTGATATTGATTCGAGCGCTCCGAATGCATTAGCGAGAAGCACCGCGAGCATTACCGCGAAGGAGAGGGCTGCCGAAGCGATTGCTAGCCCTGCCCACTCTCCCGGCTTTGTCTTGAAGCCGGCCGCCCGCAAGTTTCTTACCATTGCCTGCTTTTCCCTTGCGTTCAAGTAGTGCGAAGCGTCGAAGGATAGTTTGCGTGCTGCCCGGTCAAACAATTCAGTCACCGAATAAGTATGCGTTCACTTCCCTCGTGAACTCCTCGTTATCCTTATGGTTAAGCCCTTCAAGGAATCGCCTCCTTTTTTCACATTCCGCTTCCAGTTCACTCGGGGAAAAAGAGTAATTCTTGGCTAAGCGCTTGAAGGAATCGCATTTAGAGTAGTACCTTGTTTTTTCGAGTGCTCTTGCTTTCGCGTCGTACTCGAATAATGCACGCGCTTTTCCTTCGCATACCTCGCTTATTTCGGTTACGCGCCTAACTTCCCGTTGCGTCCGCGACTTAGCGTCGTATTGAAGGAACCGTTTCTGCACTAATATCAAGTCGATTGAATTCACTTCGTCTTCGCGCCCTCCAAGCGACTTCAACCGCGTGATGGCTTCGCCGGCGCTGGAAGCGTGGAAGGTGGCATAAGACCCGCGGGCTTGTCCGGCTAGCATTGAGTCGAAGAGCGCACGGGTTTCGCCCTCGTCGCGCACCTCGCCGATTATAACCCGGTCCGGTCTCATGCGCAAGGAATCCTTCGCGATTTCCTTGAGGGTTATGCCGAGTTCTTCATTCGCTATTAGGCGGACGCAGTGCCCGTGAGGAACGTTGATTTCCGGGGTTTCCTCGGTTATCACTACCCTATCCGTCAAGGGAATGAAAGAGAATAATGCATTGAGCGTCGTGGTTTTTCCTGAGCCCGTGGACCCGGCTACCAAGAGTGACGCGTCCGAGTACAAGTTGAGCCACAGGAACGCCGCGGCTTCCAATGATATGGTTTGGTTGGAAGCCAAGTCGAGTATTGTGAACGGCTTCTTACGGAACTTGCGGAGGGTCATTTCAACTCCGTTCAACGCTAGCGGGTGAATAGATGCGTGCAAGCGTGAGCCGCAAGGGAGCACCGCGTTCAAGCGCGGGTTATTCAAGGTTAGGCGACGGCCGAGAGGGCGCGCCATTTTGTTCGTCGTGTTTAATGCGAATTCCATGGTCGTGATGAAGCAATTCGTTTCAAGCCAGCCCTTGGAGCGGTGGAAAACGCGCACCGGGTCGCCTACGCCGGTAACCGCTATTTCCTCTAACTCGTCGTCGGCGAGCATGAAGTCGAACGGCCCGTAACCGGATGCATTCGATGCGGCGGCGCGAATTATGTTGTCCGCGGATTCCTTGCCCAATATTATCCTGTGCTCTTCGCAATGGGCTTTGAGTATTTCCCGCAAGGCAGCTTCGGCGTCATTTGCTTCCTCTTCGTAAGCGTCCAGTAATTCCGATAGCAATTCTTGTTCCGGTTCGGTTAATTTCAATTCGGGGAGTTCATAGCCGGCGTTTCCTTCAACGCGCCAGCCGAGGGCGTCCAATTCACCACCTCAGTTCGTCACCTACCTGGACGCCCCCCGAGTCCGGTGATTCAATCAAGTAACGCGCGGGCTTCCTTGGCTCGACCCAAGGCCGCCACGGCTTCACTAACTCCACATGCACTACGTGCTTTTTATCACTAACGAATATCGCGTAAAAGCTCGGGCAGAAGAGCGAGTGAATCGCCGTCCTGCGCGCTCCGAAGTCGAAGAAGAGAGGCTTGAACTCGCGCTTGAGCATTATACCCTTGAATTTTTTCCACGGAGTGCCCGCAATCTCGCAATCGAATGCAATGCGCTTGCCTTTCCGGATTTTCACGAGTAACCGTTGTAACGCGCTATTATTAAAAGTGGCTTCGTGGAATTAGTTTAGCATTATGCGAGAATTGAATTCCCTTGCAGTAATCCCGGACGGGAACCGCCGCTTCGCAAAGGAGCGTGGCATTTCTTTAGAGAAAGCCTACGCGTGCGGAGTACAGAATTTCTTTGACGCGTCCGAGTGGGCTTGTGAAGCCGGCGCGAGTTCCATTACCTTTTGGGCTTTGAGCTTGGACAACTTTAACAAGCGCTCGCAAATGGAGTTGAAAGTAGTATTCTCACTCATCAAGTCCAAGCTGAGCGAGGCCTTGGAGGACGAGCGCTTGGCGGATATGAATGCGCGCGTGAAGTTTTTCGGGAGGCGCGACCTGCTTCCAGTTGGCCTAGACTCTTCCCTAAATGAGCTGGAAGCAGCTACCGCTGATTATTCCGGGTGCAACGTGAACATAGGCCTTGCTTACAGCGGGCGTGAAGAGCTGGTTAGGGCGGCTCGGTTGGCTGCCGAAGCGTTCGCAAAAGGCGAAATCGCCTGCGTGGACGAGGATGCAATCGAATCACGATTGTACACTCGAGTCGAGCCGGACTTGATAATCCGCACCGGGCGCACGCCCCATTTAAGCGGCTTCATGCCTTGGCAGTCGTGCCACTCGGAATTATACTTTTCGAATTCGCTTTGGCCGGAATTCGACAAGCCAGAGTTCAATCACGCTTTAGACTTTTATTCGAATACCGAGTCCCGCCGAGGCAAGTAGAATTCAATGTTTTGTTAAACCTTATCCCACAAGGTCTTTTTTTTGTTCTTCTTTTTTTCCTCGATTGCGCTCATTACGTCCGCAACGAGCTCGCCCTTTAATTCGTTTTCAGGCAAGTGGAATAATAACTCGCAAGCGACCTTGAGTGCTTTCACTGCGTTTCCGCGCTTGTTGCCGCTATTATTGAATTCGAATAGCGTTTCGCAGCCCTCGCCGGCGAACTTGAAGCTGTAAGTGTTTGTTTCTTCTTCAGAATTAACGCTCAAGTTGAACACTTTCTCCTGGCCGGTTTCCTTCTCGTAAAGGAATACCTCGCCGTGTTCAACGCCGTGGTAAGCGCTCCCTTTCTTGAACAGCCTGTGCTCCAGGTCGAGTGACCACCAGTTCACCCCGTCATTGGAAGTAGACTTCCAAATGGACGGCTCGAACTCGATGTTAATGAATGGGGTCTTTGGTTTTTCCATTTAAACTTCTCTCGATGGGTAATTAATTTAATGCGGTAAAGCAAAAGGACTAACTGCTTTTTATTTATTGCTTAAAATTTCATCCATGTCCCCGTACTTCGATAGGAAGTATTGTGCATTGAAAACGCGCCCAATAGCCAAGCCAAAGCGCACGCTTGAAGCGGGCAATGCGTTGAAAACGCGCCTCAAAAGCGAGTGGGCGCCGAGAATGCTTGCCTCACGGCGCCAAGCTGCCTCGTAATCCTCCGGCTTGCCTCGAGAAATGCAATCCGCGAGAACGCGCGCGCACTTCGCACCGAAAACGATTCCTCCTCCAGTCGTAGCCTTCACTTGCCCGGCAGCGTCCCCTACCAGCAGCGCATTATGCTTTACGGTTTGCTTCCTGCGAGAAACCGGAATGAGCGCTGCAAATTCATTGGTTTTGCGCGCTCCATTTAAAACGCCCTTAACGCGGGCGTTCGACAATAACGCTTTCCTAGAAGGCAACAAGCTTTGGTTATCGCGAACCCCGAACCCGACTCGCACGCGGTTTCTTCCGGAGGGAACGACCCAGCCGAAGAATCCGTTGAACTCGGGTTCGAGTAGCACTTCAGCCAAGCCCTCATCCTTCACTTTCGCATGAGAATACTCGGCTTGCCATGCGAGCACGGTGGAGTTGATTGGGGGGAATCCAAGCCGCTTTGCAGTGAACGACGCGGCACCGTCCGCCCCCACTACGAAGTCGCTATTGACGACGCCCCGCGTTGTCTTCACTCCTCCTTTGAATCCGATTGCCTTCGCGTTGAACTTGAATTTTGCGTTCGCTTCACGCCTGCATTCTTCGTCGAATTCCTGCCGGTCTATAACCAGCGCCATTGTTCTGCCTGCGTCCACGACCATTTCCTCGTTACCGCTGGATAGGATGCAGCCTCGTATTTCATTGCGCACGCTTTCCGAGTAATCGACGCCCGTTGAGTCAAGGCCTTTCTTCGAGATTATTCCCGTGCACTTGTCGAACTTGCCGGGTTCGGCGTGCTCTTCCACCACGCAAACGCGTGAGCCGTTATCAATGCAATGCCTAGCGGTAATGCACCCGATTGCCCCGGCGCCTACTATGCACGCGTCGAACTTCATGGAATGTTTTTTAACGCTCCCTTTTCTTTAACTTTTTCATGTTACAAGCAATCGTCGGGGTCGCGCTTTTCTTGTTCGCCGGTTACGCAGCGTCAATCGCGCTCTTTCGAAAAGCGGATTTAATCGAGCGCGCTGCGTTTTCGCTCGCACTGGCATTGACGGTGCCCGCGCTCTTGCTAGTCGCATTAAACTTATTATTGTCAATCGAGCTCAACGCGACCATTGTTTACTGGGTGCTACTCGCGTTCAGCGCTGGCTGCCTTGTTTGGTCAAGAATAAGACAAGCGTAAGCGCAATAGCGCCGTCAACATGCTGAATGCGGCTTTAATCACTGAAAAGGCGCCGCCGGATTCCAGCGGGCCCCCTTCCACTCCGCGCCATTCGATCGGCACCTGCGCCACTCGCAATCCAGAGCGCTTGCACAAGAACAAGAATTCAACGTCCCAAACCAAGTGCTTTTCCTTGAATTTTCCTAGGAACAATTGAATTGCATCGCGCCTCGCGGCCTTGAATCCGCATTGAGTGTCATCGAACGGCAAGCCGAAGAGTACGCGGGCTAGCAGGTTGAACGATTTGCCTGCCAAGAGCCGCAAGCCCTTAATGTCGATTTGCGAGCCCTTACAGTAACGGCAGCCGATGGCGACTTCATTATCCTTTAACGCGGCTAACAGTTTGGATATTTCCCGGGCCGGCGTGGCCGCGTCGGCGTCGTACAATAAAACGATTTCGCCGCGCGCTTTTTGAAAGCCCTTGATTACCGCGCCGCCTTTGCCCAGCCGCTTCGGGTAATGTGTCGCGCGCACTCCCGCGAATTTGCGCGCCTTTTCCGCGGTGTCATCCGTTCCATCATCCTCGACGAGAATCTCCCACTTGACGGATTGTTTTTTCAAGAATCCGGTGAGCTCGCGGAGCGTTCCTTGAATGCGGGAGGACTCGTTGTGCGTAGGAATTACTATGCTTAACATTGTATTGATTTCTCTTTCGCAACCTTTAAATATTTGTTCATACTTGTTCATACTCAGTATTAAGGTGGTATGAACGAGTATTGAGAGGGTTACGGTAACACTTGATAATGCGCTCTTATCGCGAATCGACGCCCGCGTTGACGGGGTCCGGCTGAAGAGCAGGTCGCAGGCCGTTAGCCACTTGCTGCGCAGTGCCCTTGCCTCGGAATCAATCACGAAGGCGCTCGTCCTAGCCGGTGGAAAGCCGAACTTGAAGACTCTGGAACTCGTTCTCTCGCGCTTGAAGGCTTTCGGAGTGTTCGAGGTGTTCGTGGCTTTGTCAAAAGGCGGAGAGTCCGTGGTCGCGCGCTTCAAGGACGGCTCGGATTTGGGATTGGAATTGAATTACTTGTGGGATAACGGCAAGGGGAGCGTGTTTGCTTTGAATAACGCGCGCCACTTGTTGAAAGAGGAGTTCCTCTTAAGCTACGCGGATGTATTATACCCTGGATTGGACTTGGATGACTTGCATCGCTTCCACGAGCGCCAAGGCGGCGTTTGCACTCTCGCACTCGCGAGCGTGAGCAACCCGAAGGATTTCGGGGTGGCTAATTTGTCTGGATCGCGCGTCACGGAGTTTCGTGAGAAGCCGAAGAAGACGTCGAGTTACCTGGTTAATGCGGGCGTCCTCGTATGCGACCCCCGCATATTCTCGTTTATTTCATCCGGAATGAAGAGTTTGGAAGTGGATTTGCTCCCGTTTCTCGCTGAGCGCGGAGAGTTGTATGGCTACCCGTATTCGGGAGAATGGAAACACGTTGGTTGATTTTGAATGGACTTTAATCTTGCACTTGAATTGGTTCGCGCTACGGAAGCCGGAGCGTTGGGGAGCGCCCGCTTGATGGGCCGCGGCGACAAGCTTGCTGCGGACGGTGCCGCGGTTAAGTTAATGCGCAAGGCATTGAATTCAATTGCTTTATCCGGCACCGTGGTAATCGGAGAGGGAGAGCGCGACGAGGCGCCCATGCTTTACATTGGAGAGAAAGTTGGCAAGGGTAATGGTTTGAAGATTGACTTGGCGATTGACCCGCTTGAGTGCACGAACAGCGTTGCTAAGGGATGGCCGAACGCCTTGTCGGTTCTCGCGGCCGGGCCTCACGGCTCGCTCTTGGGAGCTCCCGACATTTACATGGACAAGATAGCCGTGGGCCCCGAGGTCGGCCCGCAAGTGAGCCTTGACGCGCCGGTGAAGGATAATATTAATGCCGTAGCGAACGCCCTTGAAAAGGAGCCTTCGGACGTTACCGTGGTCATTCTCGAGCGGCCGCGCCACGACAAGATTATAGACGAAGTTAGGAAGACGGGTGCGCGCATTCAATTGATTACGGACGGCGACGTTGCCGGGGCAATCGCGACTTGCATGAACGACTCTGGAATTGACTTGCTACTTGGCGTTGGTGCGGCTCCGGAAGGGGTAATATCCTCTGCCGCGGTTAAGTGCCTTGGCGGTTTCATGCAAGGGCGCCTCGCTTTCAGGAATGAGAGTGAGAAGGAGCGCGCAATAGGCATGGGCGTAAAGGACCCCGACGCGTGCCTGCAAATCGAGGATTTGGCTAAAGGGGATAAGGTGATGTTCGCGGCCACCGGGGTAACGGACGGGTCGTGGCTTGAAGGCGTTAGGTTTACCAGCCGGGGAGCGGAGACGCATTCCGTTGTAATGCGTTGTAGCAGCGGCTCGATTAGGTTCATTAAGACGTTCCACAAGTTCGATAAGGAGCCCGAGTATTAGAGGTGAATTGTAGTATGGAAGCTTTAGGCGGAGCACACATGTTCAATGCTTTGAACGAGGAGAATTGTATTATTCTAGCGGCGAACGTGCGCATAGTCCCCGGCGTATTAAAGGGGTTATTGCGCGCTGCTAAGGAAGCGGATTCCGCGGTGATATTCGAGCTCGCGAAGTCCGAGTGCAACCTTGAAGGCGGGTATACCGGGATGACCCCCGCGGACTTTGCTTCCGCCGTGAAGAAAACGGCCGAGGAAGTAGGGTTCAAGGAGTGGGTTTTACACGCGGACCACTTGACAGTTAAGAAGGGAACGCCTGAAGAGCTTCAAGGCGTGAAAGAATTGATTGATGCACAAGTGGAAGCGGGATTCACTTCGTTTGCAATCGACGCTTCCTTTTTGTTCGACTCTTCCAAGGGCGAGTTGACCGAGTCTCTCGCGCCGAACGTGAAGGCTACGCTGGATATTTTCGAGCACATTGCAATGCAAGCGCCGCGCGGCTTCGGATTGGAAGTGGAAGTCGGTGAGATCGGGAAGAAGAACTCGGACGGCCTCGTGGTAACTTCCCCGAAAGAGGCGGTGACTTACTTGAACGCACTGCGTGAGAACGGAGTGTACCCTCACTTACTAGCGATCGCGAACGGCTCGACGCACGGAAACATTTACGAGGACGGCAAACCGATAGAGCAGGTAAGCATTGACATTGATTTGACGAAGGCGGTGGCCAAGGCGATTCGCGACGCGGACTTCGGCACTCGCGTTGCCCAGCACGGCATAACCGGCACGCCCTTGCACTTGATAGCCGAGAAGTTCCCGAAGGGTGACATCCTCAAGGGTAACGTGGGAACTTATTGGATGAACATTGTTTGGGACGCGCTCAAGGAAGATGAGCCCGCTTTGTACGAGAAAGTGCGTTCTTGGACGCTCGAGCATTACAAGGAAGCAGCTTTCGAGAAGGGGGCGAAGAGCGACGAAGAAGTGTTCGGCAAGTATTCAAAGTACGCCATAAAGGAGTTCAAGGCAAACTTCGACGAGCTGCCCGGGAAAACGCTGGCGAAGATAGAGTCCGCGGCTTTCGACGGCGCGATGAAGTTCTTTGAGGCGTTCAATTCAAAGGGAACCGCTGCGAAGATTCGCGGGTAAAGGTGAATACAATGAAGGCGATCATACTGGCCGGAGGTTACGCTACGCGCTTAATGCCTTTGACCCTCAGGATTCCCAAGCTTTTGCTTCCCGTAGCCGGCAAGCCTTTAATTCACTATTGTTTGGACATGCTCAAGGAAGCAGGAGTTGACGAAGTGGTTTTCTCCTTGAACGCCACGCAGAAAATCGTGCAGAAAGCAATCGGCTCGGAGTACGAGGGAATGAGTATCTCGTTCATTTTCGAGGAGACGCACGCGGAAGGGGAGAAGCTCGGGGCCATCGGGGGAATGCAATACGCTGCCGAGCGCACTAGCGTGGACGAGGATTGCCTGTTAATCGGGAGCGACAACTTCGTTTACGGGCTCGACTTGAAGAGAATGGTTGAAGAGCATCGCTCGCGCGGGCCTCACGCTACCATCGCCTTATTCGACTTGCTTGACGAAAAGGACGTGGAGCACTTCGGCGTCGCCTTGCTCGATGGAAAGCGCATCACGCGATTCCAAGAGAAGCCGAACATTAGCGAAGCCGTAAGCAAGCTCGCGAGCACCGCGATTTACCACGTGTCCCCCGAATTCTTCAAACGCGTTCCGACATTCGTAACCGAGAAGAAAGCGCAAGGGCTGAAAGCGGACAGGCCCGGCGATTTGTGGGAGCACTTAGTGGAAAAAGGCGAGCAAATAGAGGGATTTGTTTTCAAAGGCGTTTGGGGTGACATAGGAAACCCCGCGACTTACATTAGCACGAATAAGCTGGCGATGACGCTGCTGCCTCCTTGCGAGCAAGTAGACCACCCGAGCGGTTTCGTGGTCGCCGGAGAAAAAATGATTGTTTCAAAGAGCGCGCGCATAGGCTCCGGGGCGGTGCTCAAAGCCCCAGTGATAATCGACGACAACGCGGTTATCGGGGAGAACTCGGTGATCGGCCCGTACACCCACGTTATGAAGGGCGCGAGAGTTGGAGCCGCGAGTACGGTCAGCGGGAGCATACTATTCGAGGGGAGTGTAATCGAGGACAAGTGCTTGGTGCGCGACTCGATAATCGACCGGGAGAGTGTAATCGCGGAAGGAGTAACCATTGCAGAGAACTCGCTGGTCGGTGAGAAGTGCGTGATAGGTGCGGGCTCGCGATTGTTGCCTAATACCCGCGTTTGGCCCAAGCTGAAGTTGGATAAGGAGTCCTCGCTGCAGGGAACTATTCGCGCTTAGAAGCGTACTCTTCGAAGTGGCTTTTTAATCGCTTCAAGCGCTCAACCATTTTTGTTTTTTCCTCGGGCATTACGGGATTGTGGACGCGGGTAGTGTGTTCGGTTCTTAGTAAGGTTCCGCGCTTGGTTTCGTTTTTAACCGGAGGGTTGTGGTAATGTTCGTCCTTTAATTCTTCATTAATGAATTTGGCGATGTTTACCGCCATTTCGCGGCTCTTCTCTAAGTTTTCCGCTTCGTGTGCCAGCTTGAACGACTCCATGCTTTCGTGAAGAGTTGACGCGAACGAAGGCCGCAACAACTCATTGATGCGAAATTCGCCGCCGACCGGGGTTATGAACGCTTTCACTATCCCGTTGAATTCTTCTTCAGCTCGTCTTTTAGGCATGTAATCCTCTCACTCGAAAAATAATGCCGGCTTCAACGGCATCGCTCGCTCTGCTTTTTGGTTGCGCGCGCCTTCTTCGCGTTCGATTTCAACTTCAACCCTTAACTCGCGGGAATAAAATTCTTTGGCTTGCTCTAAATGCGAGAACTCGTCGACGAAGCGAACTTCCTTCAACTCGTAAAACGACTTTCCGGCGTACTCGGCGAGCGCGCCTTCGAGCCCGCTTTCCTCCGGCTTCCCGGCTTGGAGCCCTTTCTTTAATGCTTCGAGTTTTGCTTGAGACGAAACGGTTATCAGCAGTTTCGAGGGCTTTTTCTTCAACCGCTTGATTATGCGGCGGGCATCCTCGAGCGCGTTCATCACGTAGTCCTCGCCGGCTTCGGCTTCCTTGTCGATTAGTGACTCATCGGATTTCGGCCATTTTGCGTGGCTCACGAACCCGTCTCCCCCGAGTTCGCCCCATAATTCTTCGCAAGTGTGGGGAATCACGGGCGTAATCAATCGCACCCACTTGCCCGCCACTCGCGGGCCGACGAACGCTATTTCCTCTTTTGTTGCGCGGCGCTTGAAGTGGTCGAATGCGTTCATTGTTTTGTAGAACGCGATTTGAACAAAGTCACGGACGCGCAACTCTTCGAGTGCAGTGCCTGCCTCTTTAATGCCCGACTCGAACTTGCTTAATGCCCATCGCGTGAGCGGAGAATCCTTGCCTTCGCCCGCCTCGTTGAACTCGCGTACCATTGAATTGAATTTTAACAAGCTTCGTTTCGCGGCAACGAGCTCCTTCTTTCTGAAATCAAGGGTGCTTCCGAAGTCCGCGGCTCCCGCCACGTAAACGCGGAACAAGTCCGCGCCGTACTCTTCACTAATGTGGTTTAAGAGCACCACGTTCCCCTTGCTCTTGCTCATCTTCGTTCCCTCGCTAATGAGCATTTCATTCAACGAGATTCCTTTAGGCCAGTACTCTTCCGGAAATATTGCGGTGTGCGCGAAGATGTAAAAGCTCAAGTGGTTCGTTATGTGCGCTACCCCCGTGTGCCTTAAGTCGTTAGGGTACCAGTATTTGAATTCCTTGCGCACCCCGCTCGCCGCTTCGCTCCCCTCGCCTTTTCCAAGGAATACGAAGTCGAAGAACTCTTCAGTCAAGTCATCCGGAGTTAAGCCGAGCTCGCGCACTTTCTTGATGATGGTGTAAAAAGCCATGTACATAGTCGAGTCGCTTAAGGACTCGATAATCCACTCGTGGTCGAACGGCAAACGCGTCCCCAAGCCCCTGCGGCGCGCGCAAGGCCTTTTGTCGAGCCACTCGAAAACGTCTTCGAATTGCTTTCGGTAAACCTTCGGGTGGATGAGCATGGCGTCCAAACACTTGCGCGAAGCGCCCTTCCAGCCCGGCGAATTAAAGTCGATGAACCATTGGTTCTCCATTACCGCGCCGACTATCTTCCCGCCGCAACGGCACGAGGCGTGGCGGTTCGTCTCGTAAAACTTATCCGCCTTGCCTTTTTCTTTCAGCCACCCGGCGACTTTGTCCTTAGCTTCGGTAACTTTCAATCCGGCGAATTCAGGGACAACAGGTTTCATCACTCCATTGTAGTATTCCGCCTTGTACAACTCGTTCGTTGCCTTCTCCAGCTTGCCTTTCTCCTTTAAGTTTGCGATTTTCATGCGTTCGGCGACTTCCTTAGCCGGGAACTCTCCGTAACCGCCCAATGAAATCAAGCTCACCATTTCAACGGTTTTCGCGAGGGCCCCCCACTCTTCACTCTTCTTCAACTGTTCTAGCGCGATGTAATCGTAAGGCGCGTGCGCGGGCACGGAGTGGACGAAACCGGAAGCATTATCCGCGTCAACGAAGTCAGCCGGGAAAATGAATATCTCCTTCCCCAGCGGGTCAACGCACTTCTTACCCGCGAAGAAGTCCCCTTTCTTCTCGTCTTCCACCGCGTGCTTGCGGCCCTGCAAATCAAGCTTCTCGGCTGCCTCTTTGGAAACCCACCACTTTTCGCCGTCCTCGAACCGTATCTTTACGTAATTTGCTTTTGGGTTAACGAACTCGTTCGTTATTCCGAAAACGGTTTCCGGGCGCAAAGTGCACGAGACTATGAACGCGTCCCCGAACTCGAATTTCACGGCAGTGAATTCCATTAAGTCAACGGGCTTCGTGTCCCCGTCCTTGATGTCATCCTCGCCGGCCGCGTTTTTGCAAACCGTGCAATACAGTAGCGGGTAGCTCGCCTGCTTCAAGTAGCCTTTCTCAGCGTACTTGCGGAACTGCCAGTCGATGAACTTATTGTACTCCGCGTCGCCCGTGGTAAACTCCCTGGTAAAATCGAGCGAGAAACCGATTGCTTGAAAATCTTGTATGAGCTTGCCGGAGAAGTATTCCACGAGCTTCCACGGGTCCTTGAACGAGCAAACGATTTCCTTCACGCGCGCCTCGTCTTTCTCGTACTCGCCGACGTATGCCTCGTATAATTTCACGGTGGCCTCGTCATTGGACTCGATTTTCGCGCTCACCGCGAGCACTGGCGTGCCCGTAATGTGGAAAGCCATTGGCCAAAGCACATTATAGCCCTTCATTCGCTTGTAACGCGCGATTACGTCACCGCCCACGTAAGTGCGGCCGTGCCCAACGTGCAGGCAGCCGGAAACGTAAGGGTACGGCACGGTGAAGAACCACTTCTCCTTGCCCTCGTCCACGCTCGGCTCGAAAGCGCGCGCGTCAGCCCACGCCGCCTGCCATTTCCTTTCTGTTTCAAGAAACTCGTTGGACACTAATTATCACCAAACGGATTATCATTAGATTGAAATGGTTTTTTACTTGTTTGGTGGGTGGAGTAAAATCGGTATATACCCTTAATAATTACAAAAAAATAATATCCTTGAAATGAGTAAGTGTCATAATTATCGAGTTGCCGTTGAAGTCGTCGTCGTTAAGGGCGGGCGGGTTTTATTGATGAAAAGAGCAAGCGGTTGCTTAGTTGCGCCTAATGCATGGTGCGTCTCGGCGGGCAAGGTGAAGTACGAAGAGATACCCGTTGACGCGTGCTTGAGGGAAGCGCGCGAGGAAATGCAATTGGATGTTGAAATAATTAAGGAAATAGGGGTTAGGGCCTTCAAGGGCTTTGATTCTAAAGGGGAAGCAACTTATCGGCTGGTGTACACTTATTTGGTTAAGAGTTCGGACGAGGAGAAAGAGCCGGTGATTAACGAGGAGCACTCCGAATTCCGTTGGGTTTCTAAGGAAGAATTAGACGATGAAAAGTTTGATTCAATTAGCCCGAAGTTGAAACAATTAATCAAGAATACTTTGAATTCGAGTGTAATTAAGTAGGAGACGCCGGGGACGAGATTCGAACTCGCACGGGCCGAAGCCCACTAGATTACTCACTCACTTTTTTTCCGATGAAGAAAGAAGTGATTCGAGTCTAGCGCGTTACCAGATTCCGCCACCCCGGCGCGTATTAAGTTTAATGCCGTTAAGCGCGTTTTATTAGTTTCGCCTTCTCGGCCCGCCGCGGTTACCGCCCCTGAACCCGCCTCGGTTGGGCCCGCGGTCGTCGCGCCTCTCCTGACGGGGTTCGGGCCGCCCCGCCCACTTCAAGCGAATTGTGCGCCCGCAAGCCGGGCACTTGCCGTTCGAGTCGAGTTGGCTTCGGTCGCGGGGGCAATAAGCACGGATTACGCCGTAGTCGTCGCCCTTGATGGACACGTGCAAGCCGAGCGGCTTTACTTCCACCACGCGCGCCTTCAAGTAGTCGCCGATGTGGAAGTAGTCCCGGAACTCGCGCGCGAAGCCCCTGCTTACCTCTCGAATGCGCAAGTAGCACCTGTTGCGGTTGTAAGCGTACTCCGTGCTCTCAGGCTCGAAGTGAATGAGTGAGACTTTATCGTAAATGTTCTCGACTTTGCCGTGGATTATGTCGCCCGGCTTAATGGCACGCGCGCTTCGGCCCTTTGTTTTCACTCGGACCGCGCGGTTCGCCTCGTCTTTTTCGGCTTCACCGGTCACTGCCGCATGCACGAAGCCGTCTTCGGCGAAAGTGTTGTCTTCGCCCACCATTTCCTCTTCAGCGGCGAGCTTGTCGCCTGGATTGACTATTTCGTTCAATTAATTCACCTTGTAACTATTAGAATAACCAAGTTAGGTTAAAAGTAGGGTCGGCGGGGTTTTTATTTTGTTTGCCTTCTCTTATTCTGTATGGTCTTGGAGTCCATCATTGACGCGTCGAGTGCAAGAAAGAACCCCCTCAAGATTTTCGCTTTGAGCTTTGTTTTCGTGACCCTAGCGGTTTTTGCGACGCTATTCTTGCACACGCAGGAAGCGAGCTTCCTTTTCGTTCTCTTCGTAGTGGTTCCGTCCGTGCCTTTCGTGCTCAACTTGTTTTGCTTCGAGGAATCAGAATTCTCGAAGCGCCCGCACCGCGTTGCAGGCAGCCGAACCCTAGCCCGCCATTTGCCGACTATAATCGTTCTCCTCGCTTACTTCGTAGGCATCACGGCAGGCTTCACTTTTTGGTTCCTCGTACTTCCTGATTCCGACGTGGGCTCGCTGTACTCGCTGCAAACGAGCGAGCTGCAGAGCGTTCGCGCGCAGTTCCAGGGACGCCTGGTGGATGCCCCGACGGAATTCAATGTTGGCGCTTTCGACTTGTTATTCATGCATAATTTACAAGTGCTTTTGATAGTCATGGTGCTCTCCTTGTTGTACGGGGCGGGGGCCGTATTCGTCCTTGTTTGGAATGCTTCAGTTATAGCCGTGTTTATCGGGTCGGTAATAGATCTCGCAGTGCTGCACGACCCGATGGGGGGGCTGGTATCGGGATTGGGGTACGGCGTGTTCGGCATACTCCCCCACGGCATATTCGAGCTCCTAGCGTACTTGACGACCGCTTTATCCGGGGGCATTATTAGCCAGGCGGTGGTGAATAAGTCGTACAAGCACCCGCTATTCGTGCAGCTGGTTTACGATTCTGCGAAGTTGTTCGCTTGGGCAATCGTTTTCCTGGCCATCGGGGCGTTAATCGAGAGCACGGGCATGCCCGTTAATTAATAAGTTGTCAGACGCTATCAGTCATCTTCACGGCGCCTTGCGGCGCTCCGCGGTTGTTCAACGTCATCATCCAGTTTAATTACTTCTTTCCGCGGCTTTTCTTTCTTTTGGTTTTCTTAACGGTTCGCTTTTTCGTCTTTTTCGGCTTCTTTTTCAAGAAGTAATTCTCGAGTGATTTGCGCGTTGGCCGCTTGGAGGAGCCCAAGTCATTTAGTGCCTTGTTCTCGAATCGCTTGTAATTGTATAGTATGCGGCGCGCCCGCTTCAAGTCGCCGTCATCCAGGGCTTCTTCGGCTTTCTCGCGGGCTTCAGCACGCTTCGCATTCAACGAGGACATCTTGCGCGAGTGCGATTCGAATTCGCGGGTCAAGCGCAATGACGACCCTATCATCCGCTTTTCCAGGGAATTGAACCCTTCGACTAGCGAGGAAGCCGAGCGCGCGAAAAAGGTGAAGCTTATTGCGGTGTACACGCCGGGGACAACGAGGTACACGAAGTCGATTCCTGAGTGGTAGGTCCACGCTATTGCCGCGATTCCGGCTATTGTGAACAGTAAGCCAGTGACGGTGTTGACGGCGTGCGTTTTGGCTTCGCGGCCGAGCTCCGCCGGGAAGAAGCGGCGCGTTATGCCCTCGAAGGAACCGCTGACTATGCAGCGCAAGTCGTTGAATAGGCGGTACGCGGGCCAAGTGATGAATAATAGTAAGAACGCGCTCAAGGTCACTCCCGGTATTATTGAGAAGTCGGCGCTCGCGAATTGCTCTTTCAATAGTACGCTGATGTAAACAATTGCGAGCATTACCACTGCGTTCGTCGCCGCGTTCTTCAAGTGGTTGAAGAGCTCGTTCTTGAACGCCGGGTTCTCCGCGATTTCCTCGGCGGCGTGGAAGTTAGAGCCGATGGCGTTCAATACGTGCGTCGTACTCGCGGGCATGAGTGAAAGGAAAGCGTCCATTATGCGCTTGCTATTAGCATAGATTATCGGGCTCAAAGGCGCGGTTATCAGGATGGCTAGGAACGCGACTGTGCTCACCGTAGTGTAAGCGGCGGCCGAGAACAAGGATTGCCCGGCGGTAGCGATGATTATCACGAACTCGCCGAGTGGGGCGAGGAGCGCGGCGATATTGGCGACGGTATACTTATCCATTCCGAGTGCGAGGCCCGCAATGGTAAATGCTATGAAGGAACAAGCGAGGAATACGAGGACGAACGCCAAGCTGATTCCGAGCAAGGGCAGGAACTCTGCGAGTGATGGGAAGAGTACGCTTCCGAGCGCGGAATCGTAGAATACCGTGGTTCCGAAAGCCACGAAGAAGAATAACACGAAGAATTCGCGGAACAAGCCCAACTCGTTTTTGATTCGGTCGCCGTATTTGGTTTCAGCGAGCGCCAAGCCGGCGAAGACCGCTCCGATTACCGCGGATAAGCCGAGTGAATCCGCGGCAACCGCGAAGAGCACGCCAACGCCGATTGCGTAGTACACCATTTTATTGTCCTGCCCGATCGAGTGGAGGTAGTCGAGCAGGAAGCGCGAGAGTTTGCTGAGTACCACGAACACGGCTATCATGAAGAACACGGCCGTGAGCACCATCGTGTTCAATGAGCGCTGCGTGGAGAAGCTGGAAATGATAACGAGCATGAAAATTGCGAAGATGTCTTGGAGTATGAGTATGGATAACGCGATTCGCGAGTCCACTTTCTCGAGTATACCCTTCTCGATGACAAACTTGGCTACCATTACCGTGCTTGAGCAAACTATCATCGCGCCGAGGACCACGGCCTCCAAATCCGCGAACCCTAGGAGCTTGGACAAGAGGAATCCCCCGACGAACACTAAGGACATCTGTGCAATGGCGAGCACGAACGAAACGGCTCCGGTCTGCTTGAACTTGCGAATGTTCAATTCGAGCCCGAGGTAGAACATTATTAAGAGTACGCCGAACTCAGCGAAGACGGGCGTGATGCCTTCCCCGGGCACCAAGAGCTTGAGCCACAATGGGCCGAGTGCAATCCCTGCCAGAATATACCCTATGGCGCTGGACAACTTCAAGCGCGTTGCGATGATGCCGAAGACCATGGCGATTATCATGATTACGCCTATGTCGATGATGGGAATTATTTGGGACTCCATGGCCATGAATAAATAGAACGCGCGCGAGTTTAAAAAACAATAATAACCATTACCCGCGAATTAATTAGTGCTGAGGGCCCGTAGCTCAGCTTGGACAGAGCAGTCGCCTCCTAAGCGAAAGGTCGAGGGTTCGAATCCCTCCGGGCCCGCTCTTTTTATTTTCATTCGGCTTAATCGTTTCATGCACCGCGCGCAAGTGAGCGTTGAGTTCTTCCTAATGGTAACCTTAATCCTAGCTCTTGCCATAATCCTTTACACGGGTACCGCGGTTGAAGCGGGTGCTTCGCGCGGCTTTGACTCCGCGGTTCAAGTGAAGGCACTAACCGAAAAGGTTGCCGGCGCTTGCGACGCGGTTTGGTTCGAGGGCAACCAGTCAACGCGCGTTTTCACGGCGTTCGTCCCTTCGAGCGCGAACTGCTTGTACTGGAATGCTACTTCCAACTCTTTGTACTGCTTCGTCATCGAGCCGCCCACGCTAGTGCAGGCGCAAACGCGCTCGCCTCAGCCCGATTTCTCCGAGTGCCCGGCGCCCTTGAAGGCGGGTTGGCTAAATTTTGAAGTGCGCCGCGCCGGCGCGTCAATTAAAGTGAATTGCACGCGTTGACAAACAACCTTTTTATTCGCCTCGCGGTTACTAAAAGAGAGGGAGAACCGTTGCACAAATCATTGTTATTGTTAATCGTTTTCGCGTCCTTATTCGCTTTAGCCGCGAGCGAGATTACTGGGTGCGGGGTAATCAGTGAATCTGGCGAGTACGTATTGGTTAATGACCTTTCTGTTGTTTCTGGTGAGTGTATTCGTGTAATACAGCCGCCTAAGGGCTTGATTTCAATTGATTGTAATCATTATAAGATAACCGGGATTAAAGATGCGACAAACGCGGTACACGTTAACGTGGACTCGTTCACTTTGGAGGGCTGCACTATAACCGGCTTTGAGTACGGCGTCTTCATTGACGGCTCCGACGACGCGCTAGTTTACAATAACACTTTTTCCTCCCAGTCGCAAGCCGCAGTGCATTTGGCAGGCTCGGACTCGTCTAATTCTTCTTATAACGAGATTACGAGTAGTATAGCATTCAATTTGCTCGACTCAAACGACTGCGTTTTCCAAGAGAATCTCGTTGAAGGCGCTTCGTTCGCCTTGTTCGAAGGCTCTTCGAATAATGTGTTTTCAGGGGGCTCGTTCACTTCAACCGAATTATCCGATGTGGACTGGAGCGCGAGGTTGCGCCACGCTTTAATGCCCGGAGACGACGGTTCGTGCGTTTCCAGTACCTGCCCGATTCCCCCTTGCCCGCCGGTATGCGCTTGCGTTGACAATTACCGCGACTGCTCAACCAATGAGCGCGCAGTCAACTTATCGTATTACTCTAGTGACAATTCATTCGAAGGAGTATTATTCGACGTGGATGGGGGATTGGGATTGGTTTCGGTAATTCAAATCTCGTCGAATTCTCAAGGCAACTCGTTCACCGGCTGTACCTTCGGCCCGCAGGCGCTCGTGCAATCACATGGAGAGAACACTGAATTCTCGAATTGTGACTTCAACGCGGAGAGCGGGCTTGACTTGTACGGCGCGAACTCTAAAGTGATTAATTCGAATTTGGGCTCGCAAGGAATTGTTTTCTACGGTGCGAACGGCAAGGCATTTGGCCTTGACTCAGGCGGATTCGTTGCCTTCAAGTCCCAAGGCGGCTACCTTGCATCGTCCATTCTCGGTGGGGCGGACGCTTATTTCCTGGCGCCGTTGCCTTCCACTGATGAATTCGCTCGGGCAGAGGACTCGACTGTTGCGAAGGTGAATGTTTCGAACGCGCGCGTCACTTGGCTGAACGGAGGCTTCGACGATGTCGTGTTCCAGGATTCAGCCTCGCGCTTGAAGCGCGAGTGGGCCGTCACCCTCAACTTTACGGATATTGATTCTTACGAGCCGGTTTTCGTTTCCCTTTCCTTGGCCGACGCTTTAGGCAATTCGGTTTACTCGAGTGAAGCGTCCGTTAGCCTGCTGGAGTTGAATTTGACCGAAGAAGTATTGTCGTCTGTTCCCATGGAGTTGAAGGGCGGGCGGCTGCGCTTGTCCGGCTTTTGGGACGCGGGCTCGTACGACCCGCACTCGTACACTGCTACTGCGGATGGTTACGAGGACGCTTTTGGAGAGTTTTCTTCCGGCTCCGAGGTAACCCTTCCAATAGTATTGATTGAAGCAATGGGAGGCCCGTCGCCTTCGATTACGCCTAGTGTTAGCGCTCCCCCGCTCCCGTCGGGAATGCCCGGGTCGTTCTTCACGATTCAAGCTCCTTCGTCACTGGTAATCAATCCGCAAGTCACGGTTTTCGTTGACCTCGTGGAGGACGGGGAAGGCATCTGCCAAAAAGACGATTTATTCTTGGAAGTAGATTTAGAAGGTGACGAATCGCTGCCTTCTGTTTACTCTCCTGACTCCTGTGTTGGCGGCAGGCACGTTTTTTCTTTAGAGTTGTCCTCCCCTGGCAGTTACGCGTTGTTTACTTATTCTAATGCGCTTGGTTTTGAGGATTACGAAGCTTATAGCTCCCTGCGGGTCCTTGGCCAGCCGCCTCAAGCCGTGCCCGACGCTTCGTTGTTCACAATCGCTTTGGCAGGGTTGCTCGCCTTTTACGCGTTGAGGAGGAGGCGGGATTAATCATGCCCCGCGATTTGAATAAGATTAAGCAATCGGTTTCCTCAGCGCGCGGCAATATTGACTTGAAGTCCGTGGTCAAGAGGTTGAAGAAGGGGTCGGATACCCGCGTTAAGCACGAGCCGAGTGCGAGGGTGAACGCGATAGCCCGCAAATTCACCGGCGTGAGCGCGTCGGAGTCAATCGACTTGGAGGCGGCTGACGTTAGCAGCATAAAGTCCGGGCCGCTTTCTCTTTCCGCTGCTTTTTACTCGGCTTTCAAGGGCCCGTTGAATGCTTTGGCGAATGCCTTGGCCGGTCTGCCGTCCATGAAAGGGCTGCGTAACTTATTGGATAGCGCCGGCATTATGCTTTCAGTTGAAGCGTATTTGGCTTTGTCAGCGTCAACGGCCGTAATACTAGGCTTGGTTTTCTTTGCTTTGTTCGGCTTGCTCGGCGTGTTGCTGGAGGATTACTTGTTAATTGCCTTGGCTCCAGCGGCAGGGGCCGCCGGTTTTATCATGGCTTTCATCGGCGCAACGATTTACCCTTCAAGCCGCGCTAACTCGCGGGCGCGTGACATCGACCGCGTGCTGCCTTTCGCGTTACGGCAACTCGCTACGCAGGTAAAGGCCGGAGTGAGCTTTTATCGGGCTTTGCGTTCGGTTGCCCAAACGGATTACGGAGTGTTAAGCGAGGAGTTCAAGCGCGTTCTCTCGGAAATGGCGAACGGGGTGAGTACGGAAGAGGCGCTGACTAAGCTATTGAAGCGCACGCGCTCGAAGGGGTTGCACACGGCGCTAACGCAGATAATCCGCGCTTTGAAGACCGGCGGGAGCTTGTCACAGATTATCAAGGACATAGCCGACGACGTGTCATTCGAGACGCGAATGCGCATTCGAGACTTTACGGAGCGGTTGAATTTCATTAACATTATTTACATCATGGTCGCCGTGGTCGCCCCGGTTGGAGCCGCGATTCTATCTGCTATCATGCAGATTCCCATGTTCGCGGGGGGTTTGCCCCCGTCGTTTGTTTACTTCGCGTTCGCGGGCATAACCATTACCATGGTAGCAATATTGTTCGTTATGAAGCGGTTGGAGCCCGTGGCTTGGTGATTTGATAAGTGTTTAACGGATTGAAGAGGAGGTACCTGCTCTTGCGGCGTTATTACGCCGCTAGCGGTTACAAGTACTCGTTTGAATTGTTCGTGCTCGTTTTCGTGGTGGTTGCCTCGTTAGTCGGAGGCACGCTTCAAGTCCTGCACGTTTCCTCGATAATTTCAATTGTTTCCTTCCTCTCAATAATGAGTTTGGTCATCGCGATTCCGGTTAGCATCCGTAACTCCAGGGTTTCCGAATTAGAGCAGAGCCTCCCTGACGCTTTAAAGCACATGAGCTTAGTGCTCAAGGCCGGGGGTACGGTCGAGGGCGCGCTTCAAGAAGCGGCGGACGGCGAGTACGGCCCGTTGAGTGCCGACTTGAAGGTTGCATTGAAGAAGCTGAAGGACGGCAAGAGCTTCGAGGAGGTGCTCACGGAAGCGTCGCTCGAGGGCGGCTCGGTCTTATTCAAGCGCACTGCTAGTATAATCGTGGACGCTAAGAAAGCGGGCGCGGGAATGGCCGGCGTAATCTCGGAGATAGCCGAGGACGCGCGCGACGTGTTGAGGATCAAGCGCGAGAGGTACTCGCGGACGACCATGCACGTGCTCTTCCTCTTAGTGTCCTCGGTTTTATTGTCCCCGTTCATCTTCGGGTTCGCGATTACCATCGTGAATTACATTAGCGTCGGAATAGCGAGTTCAATGAAGGGCTCTTCCGGCTTTGACTTGTGCGAGTTGAATTCGCTGCTCCTTTTCTTCATTGGAGTCGAATCAATCATCGCGGCGTTCGCCGTCGGCATAATTCGCGAGGGAAAGATAGCAAGGTATATATTATACGCTCCGCTGATGGTACTTGCGGCGTTACTCGTTTTCGAGTTGGGCAAGTGGTTCAGCTTCACCATCGTTGGCGGGGCGCCTATGGTGTGTTAAAAAATGAAGGGACAATCGAGTGTTGAATACGCGTTGTTAGTCGGCGGCGCCGTGGTCTTCGTAACCGTAATCGCTTACGTGGTCAAGTCCAACATCATTTCTTAATGATGAGTGTGAAGGGCTTGAAGGCGCAATCGGCAATGGAATTCATTATGCTGGTAGGCGGAGTCATACTCTTCGTTAGCTTGGTTTTCGTGCTCATTAACGGTTCCCTACTCCCACAAACCGAGGAGCAGATAATAACTCATTCAAAGAACGTTAGTGACCTCCTCGCGACGCTCAAGGCGACTCCGAACTAACCCTTTTTATTTCAAAGCGCACTTTCCGTTAATTAGTTATGAGAAAGCTATTGTTCCTGGTGCTCATCGCGCCCTTATTACTCGCCGTTTCCAGTGCCGAGGCGGACGAGATAGCCGCGCCTTTTATTCAAGGCGAGTCCATGTCATCTTTGGCCCAGCCGTTGGAAGTGGGCATGGATTCGTATTGGGTTTACTACACGCAAGTTTACCCTCCCGTGTCGCGCAAGCTAACGGTAGCCGTAGGCCAGTTCTACGGCGTGGTTTTAGAGGACGAAGACGACTTAGCGGAAGTCGCTTCAGCGGCTTTTGATTACGGCGTCGTATACTCTTTCATAGAGCCTAGCGGCTACTCGTTCAAGTCACTCTCGCCCACCTTCTATTCAGTATCGGATTCTATCCAGCAAAACGACGCTAACTTGTACGACCTCGCCACGGTCACCGAAGCCAAGTATTCTTTCCTTGACTTCTCGCACATTCAAGCGAACTCAACGCTCTTGCTCTCCGCGGCTGACAACTTGAACGTGCTATTTCAGGACGGCTATTCACAACAACAAATGTTCGAGGATTACTATTCCGAGCACTCGCTCTCGACGCTCGTTTACTATTACGGCCTCGCCTTCGAGAGCCTCGACTCGTTCTTCGACGCCTACGACTCTTACTTGGAATCGATTAACAAGGCGCAATCCGCGGTTTACACTTCAAGCATACCCTCGCCTGACGACGAGAGCATTTACAACAGCCTCGAGAACCTCAAGGACATCGGCGTGAACAACTTGTACTCGGACTTCGCTTTCTCCCAGCCCCGCGCCACCTTCGAGTCACTGCAAAGCGCACGCGGCGCATGGGTTAACGACTCGGTGTCTTCGTTCGCTTTCGTGAGCTCCCGCGCTAACTCGCTGTCAATGTACAACGCGAACTTGGAGTCTTACGAGTTCATCGCCTCGAGCAAAGTCGCGCTCACCTCGTGCGGCTTGAAGGCGAAAGTGGAAGAGCTCGAAGGCGTTTGGGCGGAAGTTGATTACTATAAAGGAAAGTCGAGCGCCCTCGGCTACTCAAAAATGCTGGAATTGCTTCCCGAAGCCGAGTCACTAATCAACGAGGTTTACTCGGGCTACGAGTCGTGCACCGCGAACCCGACAATCGCGCCCCGCCCGCAGGAAGAAGACGATTACTCCGGAATTATTTACGCAGTCGCAATCACGCTATTGGCATACGGCGGCTACTTGTACTGGCAGAAACTACAAGCCGAAAAGCAAGAGTAAAAACTAGAGCCCGGTGGGCGCGTTGATGAAAACGGTTTCAATGCCTAACTTTTTCTCTAGGGCGCGGCCGAGCGCCTTTAACCCGAGAGTCTCCGTGGCATAGTGCCCGCCCTCGAGGACGCTAACGCGATTCTCCTTGGCGAAGTGATAATTCGAGTGGTTGAACTCGCCGGTTAGCAAGGCGTCCACTTCACCCACTGCGGCAGCGAACCCGCCTCCGCCAGAGCAAACGCCGATTGTTTCAATTTTCTTCGGGCCGAAGTCGAAAACGCGCACTTCGTTCCCCAAGAATTTTTCGTAATCCGAGGTAAGCTGTGTTAGCGTGGTGCTCTTCTTGCCTTTGAAGCCGATTTGCGCGCCTTCGTACTCAAGCCATCGCTCCGGTTTTCTAATCTTCATTCCGCGCACGATTTCCGCGTTGTTTCCGAGCTTCGAGTGCGCGTCGAGCGGCAGGTGCGAGGCGTACAAGTTCAAGTCGGAGTCGAAGCACTCTTTTAGTCGAGCGCGCCAAACGCGGTTCACTCGAGAAGGCAGTTTGTCGCGCCAGAACAGCCCGTGGTGTACGATTAGCATTTGGCAGGTCTTCCTGCTTGCCATTGAAATGGAATCCAAGCACGCATCCACGGCTAAGCCCACGCGGGTTATTTTCTCCGCGCCTTCCACTTGCAAGCCGTTGCATGACTTGTCCTTGCCGGCGTAAGCCAGCGTGGAGTCGAGCCACTTAACTACTTCTTTCCTAGATTTTGACTTTTTCATAACAAGCACGCAGGGCCTTAATGTTCTTCTCGGCTACGCCCGCTTTGTGCGCGAATTGCTGTTTAATCGCTTTTTCAAGGGACTCGATGGTGACGAGGCCAGTTGCCTTGGCGAAAGCGCCGAGCACGGGAATGTTCACTAGAGGCCGCCCTAATTCGCGCTTGGCGATTTCGAGTGCGTCAACTACGAACGCGCCCTCAACGGGCTTGTTCGACGCGATGACTACTTTGCCTTCTTTCTTCAGGCCCTTGTGAACGTCGACTTGCGAGAGTAAAGTGTCATCCAGCACCACTACGTAATCCGGCTCGTACACTTGCTGGTGGAGCTTGATGCGCGAGTCGTCGATGCGGCAGTACGCTTCCAGGGGTGCGCCCGTGCGCTCTACCCCGAAGAACGGGAATGCTTGCGCTTCCTTGCCGTCGTGGAACGCCGCCATCGCGAGCACGCTAGCAGCGGTTACCACGCCTTGGCCTCCTCGGCCGTGAAACCTTACTTCAATCATTCTTTAAACACCTTATACTACGTCTATTACAACGCGCTCTATTTCTATTACGCCTTTCACTTGGTTGAAAGCGCGCTCTAATTTATCCTTATTGTTCGAGTAAACGGTTAGCAATGCGTCGCCTTTCTTCACGCGATCGCCCTTCATTACTTCGAGCACTATTCCCGCGCCTTGGTCCGTCGGGGAGCCAGCGGCGCGCCCCACGCGTGAAATGGATTTGTTGTCTACGTGGCCGATGCGCCCGCCCTTGTCAGCGTGAATTGTTTTCTTGTACTTGCCGGGCTTCAAGTCTTCTGGCTCCACGTTCGGGTTACCGCCTTGCACCTTGATTATTTCGCGGAATTTCTTCAATGCTTTACCCGACTCGATTTGCTGGCGTGCTATCCGGTAACCCTCGTCGTGCGTAACCCCGCGAATCATCGACAATAGTATTCCTGACATCACGCACGCTTTCTCCTTTAGTGCCGGGTGCCCGCCGCCCTTGAGGGTTTCAAGGACCGCACGCGCCTCGAACACGGGGCCGATGGTGTTGATTAGCGGCTCGCTGCCGTCCGTGATGCTGCACTGCACGCGCATACCCAGCATTCGGCCGATTGCCTCGAAGTTTTTTGCGAGTTCGCGGGCTTGCTCGAGCGAGTCGAGTTTGACGCCGCGGATCGGTAGGTCGAGTAGCACGAATTCCGCGCCTTCCGCCTTCTTTTTGGCGAGGATGCTTGACAATAACAGCGCCTTCGGGTCCAGGTGTAATGGCTTGCGAATGTGAATTAGCTTGTCGTCGGCGGCGGCCATGTTAACGGCTCCACCCCAAATGAGTATGGCGTTCGTCTTGTTCACTGCTTTTTGCGCGGCTTTCAAGTCGAGGTCCACTGGGCACAAGACTTCCATTACGTCGGCGGTCGCGCACATGGTGCTGATGGCGCGGCTGCAAGTTTTTGGAATGCAAATGCCGAGCGAGCCGATGATCGGCACGATGAGCATGCTGATTCGGTCGCCGGCAACCCCGCCTATGCTGTGCTCGCTCACAACGGGCTTGCTCTTCAACTTTAATGAGCCGCCTGAAGCGTAAATTGCCTTGGTCAGCGCAACGGTTTCCTCGGCGGTCATTCCGCGCGTGTAAACGCCGCTAATGAACGCGGATAGTTCGGCGGTGGATAAGCGTTCGGCCATCAAGTCAGTGATAATGGAATTAATTTCATTCTCCTTGAGTATTTCCCCGTCGAGTTTCTTGCGGATGTAATCCAGGCTCTGTGGCCGGTGCGTTGCTTCAACTTTCACTGCTTGCCCTTTGCGTAAGTTGAGTTGAGCGGCTACCTCCGCGAACACGCCTATCTCTCCGTGTTTTACCATTGCGCGGGAAGAATCCGCGATGGCTATTGAGGTCTTATTGTTAGCGGAGAGCTTCACGCGGTCCAGCAAGTGAATGCTTAATTCCTTGGCCTGCTCTTCGTTCAAGACGACTTCATTCTGGCCTTGATGAATGTCGAACAAGCGCGCCTTCAATTTCATCGAGTAGCATTACGCGCGTTCTTTTTAAAAGCATTCCAGCATTGCACGGCTTTGCACGCGATTGAGCGAACCGCTCGAAAGAGTTAATAATGCGGTTAATTAAGAATCTTGTGTTGATTTTTACGCTCC
>CAYZDE010000005.1:33018-37857 GCA_964477205.1 Microcaldota archaeon | reverse complement strand
GAGTCCATCGAGAGCTCGAACGAATTATCGGCTCCGGGGAGCACTATTAATTCCGCGCTTGAGTCCTCGTAGCCTGCAGCGCTCGCAATAGCGGTAATTGTTCCTTCCAGCAATTGCAGTGTGCAAGAGCCACTAGATCCGGTCTTGCATGACTCGGAGCCAACGGTAATGGAAGCTCCGGGAATTACTTCGCCGGAGTAATAATCACGGGCAATGAACTCGGCACTCGATTCTATTAGAGGGAATCGAACGATTACTGCGACTCCTTCTGGATTCGAGGCAATACTCTCAACTTGAATCGGGTTCGAGTAAGCAACGCGGCCTTCAGCTGCGGCAACGACGACTACTTCTTGCAGTGGAACGCCTGCAAATGATTGCGAGCCGTCTGCGCCGGTTATCTTGTAAGGAATGCCTATTGCACGCTGTTCCGAGTCGAGCAAGGCAACGCTAGCTTCGGATACACCTAATTCTTCATGATTCAGTACGAGCACGGTTACTATTCCCGATGAATTATCCGTTGCTGAAGCGAGAGTGATTGCGTGTTCGCCTGCTGTCGCGTATTCAATTGAGCCGGGCAGGAAACCGTTCTTGAACGCGGTTGCGCGCAATGTGCTCGTCGTGGGCGTTGCCTCGGAGTAAGGTACTAGAAATTCAGCTATTCCATTGTAAGGGTTCTCCTCGTATTTCGCGTTAGTGAAAGCATTAACGCCTCGCTCGTGCAGGGCTACGCGGGGGCTTAACAAGTAGTTATTGAAAGCGTCTTTCACGCTCACGCGAACTACGCTGGTGGACGACGCGTCGCCTTCGACAAGCTCGAACTTGAGCCACGCTTCCGACTTCGTGGCGTTAAACGCCTGCGAGTCAGTCAAATAACCTTGCGATGAAGCGACAACAATTAGTTGAGAGCCCAGCGGCACTTCGACAGGGGTAACCCGGCCGTCCTCTCCGGAGGTTAGTGTAAACAAGCGCTCCCCGGTTGAAGGCAGGATTACTTCGACGGTCGCGTTCGCAACGGGCGCGTCGTTCGCCGTGACTTCCACGTGTAATTCGGTTGAAGCAACGGACCCGATTTCAATGAGGAGCAAGGGCACCGGGCCGTAATTATTCTCCCCAACGCGCACCTCTTCTTCTACTTGCGCATACCCGTCGGAAACTGCGCGAAGCACGTATTCGCGGTTCGGGTCCACATTGAATGCGCCTGAGAAGGAAGCGGACTCTGCGAGTTCCACGCCGGTTATCGAATCGAGTAAGTAAACCGTTGCAACCTCGGCCCCCTCGACTTGGTAATACAAGGCTACGGAGTCATCCTCGACGGCCATTGCGGCTGCAGAAGCTAGCGATGCTGCGCCTGAAGACACTGCGACTTTTTGAATGGATTGCTCGAAGAAGTATTCATCGTGGGTAATGCGTAATTGTACTTCACCGGCCGGCACGCCTTCGAATTCAACTTTGCCTTGTAAATTAGTAGTGGCCGAATCCGAGTAACCGCTTTCAAAGGACTCGACGAGCACTGAAGCGCCTGCGAGTGGCGAGCCGTCGGCTTGCGTTACCGTAATTATTACGCTTCCCGGCCCCGGAGCGAATGCAACCGGAATTACCTGGGCTATTGCAAAGAGCAGCAGGGCGGCCGCGAGTATGAACACCGGAAGCGATGGAACTCCCTTATCTTCAAGCGAGTCGGCAAGCCCCTTGAATGGAATGCCTTTTTCGTCAAGCCAATTCAAAAGAGAATCCCACTTGTAAATTATAGAATCGAAAATCCCGCCGTCCATAGGAAAAAAAGGTGAAAACGCATATAATAACATTCTTAAATAGGCTCACGGAGTGGTTTAGTTCATGGTTCTCGAAGTTCGTCGCGACCCCTTAAAAGGAGTGGACGTAATCGTTGCGGACGAGCGCTCGAAGCGCCCGAGAAAGAAGCGCGCGGGCTGCCCGTTCTGCAAGGGCAACGAGGACTTGACGCCTAAAACCATTAGTGCTTACCCTGATGAAGAGAACTGGCGCGTTAGGCGGTTCAACAACGTGTTCCCGATACTAAAACTCGGGCGCAAACACTTCTCGTGGTGCAACGGGCACGCGCCGGCAATCGGCAGGCACGAGGTAATCGTTGACACTGAAAAGCACTCGCAAGCGTTCCAGGATTACTCGCGCGAGCACTTGCGCCTCGTCTGGCAGGGCTATAAAGACGCTTACGCCGACTTGAGTTCGGACAACGAAGCGAAAGTGACTTTCCTAATGCGCAACCGGGGCGCGTCCGCCGGCGCGAGCATAGCGCACGAGCACGCTCAAATAATCTCACTCCCGTTCGTCCCGATTTACTTGAAGAACGAGGCGAAGAAATCCAAGCGCGGCAATTGTTACTTTTGTAATATAAGAAAAAAAGAAGAGAAGCTGTTTGAAACGAAAAACTTCGTTTGCGTCCTTCCGTTCAACGCGCGCTGGGAATGCGAGTCGTGGGTCGTGCCCAAGAAGCATTACAAAACGCTCCTCGACTTGACGGATGAAAAAGGATTGGAATTCCTCGAGGCGATTCAAGAAGCGCTCAAGCGCACGGACCAATTCACTCCTAATTATAATATAGCATTCCACTGCGCACCGAAGGGAAGCGACTTCCACTTGCACGCCGAAATTTACCCGCGCAAGGAAACTTGGGGCGCAATAGAGCTGGGGCTCGGCGTGATAGTTAACGTGGTCTCTGAGAAGAAGGCGAAGAAGCTGCTCACTCGCCCTTGAGCTTCATAATGGCCTCGGCCAAATCGCCGTTCGCTTCATCCAACGCATTTTGCGCTTTCCCTTCAGTGCAACCGCACTCTTTTGATATAATGGAAGCGTCGGATTCCTTCGGCGCACCCTCCTCGGCTCGCGCCTCTCCTTGAACTTGGTAAGTGGACTGCCCTTGCATGGTAACCGCGGTAACCACGGGCTCGTCGATGACGAGCTTTGAGCCGTCCGGCTTCTCAATTACCACGCGCACCGCCTCGACGGGCTCGTTCTTAATCCCCATTTGGTTCATGAGCTTAGCCATTTGCCTAGGGTCCATTTTGGGCATCATTGAAAGTAAATCACCGAATCCTTCAAGGGCGACGAGTAATAAAAGAGTTAGCAGGCATAATGTCTTGCGATGCCGATTGAATTCTTAGAGCACAAAGCGGATGTTTTATTCGAGGCACGCGCCGAGTCCTTCGAACGCGTAGCCGAGGAGAGCGCGCGCGCCTTATTCGAAACCATAGCGGACACTTCAAAGCTAACCGAAGAAGTGGAAGTGTGCATTAGCGCGCAAGCAAATGCCCTGGACGAACTCCTCGTTTTCGCCTTGAGCGAGCTCTTGTCCGAGGCGGACGCGCGCGAGTTATTCTTCAAGTCGTTCATTGTCGATTCATTCGACGGAAAGGAATTGAAGGGGACGGCGCGCGGCTGCGAGCGCTCGCCCGCGGCGGGGCGAACGGACGTGAAGGCGGTCACACTGCACGAGTGCTCGGTTAAAAAACACGAGAATGAATGGAAGGCGCACATCCTACTCGACGTCTAATAACTCGCGTAGTGATTGAATCCGGTTCTTGAGTTTCGTATTGTAAGGGCGCGCGAGTATTCGATAGGAAACGCCGGCGGCCGAAGCCGCTTGAACATCCGGCTCAACATCGCCGACGAAGAGCGCCCCGCTTTTTTCGACTTCCAATTCCGACAAAGCATTCAAGATTAAGTCGGGCGCCGGCTTGGGCGCGCCGTGGCCAGCGTGCTTCACGCAATCGAACTCAAAGCCGAGCAGTGAAAGCGTTGCCTTCGCCTCGCATTCGATTTGGTTCGTGACGACTCCAAGCTTGTACCCGCGCGAGCGGAGTTCGCCGAGCACGGGCAACGCGTCCTCGTTTTCCATTGCTAATTCAGGGTAGAGTTCGACGAATCGCTTGCCGATTGCGTGGTCGAGTTCTTGCGTGCCATTGATTCCTAATTCTTTAAACCAGCGGGGCGGGTAATATCCAAGGTCTCGTCTGATTTGCTCGGGCGTTGGCGCGGGCAATTCAAGCTCTTTAAACAAAGAGAGGAATGTTTGCTTGACGACTTCGCTCGACTCGAATAGCACGCCGTCAACGTCGAAAAGGAACGCATTCATTTAACGGTCACGGACTTGGCTAGGTTGCGGGGCTTATCCGGGTCCAATCCGCGCGCCACCGCGGCGTAGTACGCTACGAGTTGGAGCGGAGCAATGGACAAGAGAGGGTAGAGTAGCGCGTCCTTGGGCTCGGGTAATTGAATGAACTCGTCGTACGCTTCATTAGCGCAATTGCTCAAGCCGATTAGGCGGGCGCCGCGCGCCTTCGTCTCCACTCCGTTGCTGAGCGTTTCGTAGTAAGTATAATCCTTCGGGTTTAGCAGGAACACGGCGGTGCCCTTGCTAATTAACGCGAGGGTGCCGTGCTTTAGCTCGCCGGCGGGCATTCCTTCGGCGTGAATGTAAGAGATTTCCTTTAGCTTGAGTGCACCCTCTACGGCGATGGCGAAGTTCACTCCGCGGCCAAGGTAGTAAGCGTGCTCTCCCTTGAGCGACTCGGCGATTGCCTTCATCTTCCCGTTCGCGGCGTCGAGCTCTTCCTGCACGCGCTCGGACAAGTCGCGTAAATTCTCTTTGGCTTCGTCGAGCTCGCCGGCCATCGACTTGGCGATTAGGTAGAAAGCGGCGCACTGGTTCATGAACGCCTTGGTGGATGCAACCGCGATTTCAGGCCCGCAATTCAAGTGAATCGAGCGCTCGCTCAAGCGGTCGATGCTCGACCCTTTCACGTTAACGATGCTCATTATCCTAGCCCCGCGCGCCTTGGCTTTGCGGAGGCCGTCGAGTAC
>CAYZDE010000005.1:0-32918 GCA_964477205.1 Microcaldota archaeon | reverse complement strand
TCGGCTGCTCGAATATTTCCTTGAGCATGTAGTGCTCGAATCCGTTCTTGCCCGCGTCCTCTGCACTCCACTCAACGACCTGCTCTTTCTTTTCAATTGGCTCTCCGGTTGCAGTGTTAAAATAAGATGCGCCTTGCCTAGTGATCACCGCACCTTCCCCGTCCTCGATGAATACAACGCGCTTCGTGTGCTCGAGTAAAGGCGTGGCGTCGCTCGCGAAGAAGAACTCATTATTGCCCAGGCCCACTAAGAGCGGGGACTCGTTTTTTATAGCAACGATTTTGTCGGGTTCGCGCTTGCTAATAGCGAGGAGCGCATAACTGCCTTTTAGTTCCTTGGCGGTGGCACGCACGGCTTCCTCCAAGGAACCCGAGTAATGCTCTTCTATTAAGTGTGCGATGAGTTCGCTGTCGGTTTCCGACTTCAACGAGTGCTTGCCTTGAAGGCGCGCACGCAACTCCTGGTAATTCTCGATGATTCCATTGTGGACTATCGCGATTTCACTCTTGCAGTCGGCGTGCGGGTGGGCGTTTTGCTTGGTAACGCCGCCGTGCGTTGCCCAGCGCGTGTGTGCGATGCCCTGCGAGCCCTTCAATTCGTCGAAGTGAAGTCGCTCGTTGAGTTCGCTGATTTTTCCAATGTCCTTGCGAATGATTAATTCATTATTCGAGAGCACGGCTATTCCCGCGGAGTCGTAGCCGCGGTACTCCAGGCGCTTGAGGCCTTCGTAAAGTATTTCAGCCGCTTTGCCTTCCCCGATGTAACCGATAATGCCGCACATTTTGATACCTTAAGAGGAGGGAAAGCGTTTTTTAAATGGCTTTGGAAGCAAGGCCCCCCGTAAGCGTTAATAGCGGCTACGGCGTGCTTCTAGTGGTGGGAATAGTGAAGGTATTCGTCGAGGAATTAAAGCCGGGCGACCAAGTCGACTCGGCGTTCAGCGTGAAGTACAAGCGGGCGGTAGTGAAGTACGCGAACGGATGGAGGTTCGCCTTCGGTGCAGCGGACAAGACCGGCGAAGTGGAAGTGAGTTACTGGGGAGGCGACGATGCGGACGCGGTGCGCGCGGTGCACGACTCGTTCAAGGAAGGCAGCGTGGTGCACGTGAAGGGCGCCGTCGGCTCTTGGAAGGACCGAAAGAAAATAGACGTTAACGAGGGAAAGGGCTCGATTAACCCGACGGACGATTTCGACTTAACCGACTTCCTGCCGGAAACCAAAAAGGATGTTGAAGAGATGTACACGGAGTTGCTAGAACTCGCGGACTCTGTGGAACACGAGAACTACCATAAGCTATTGGACGCTTTCTTCCGCGACGAAGATTTCGCGAAAGCATTCAAGCGCGCTCCCGGCGCAATGTTCTACCATCACGCTTGGCTGGGCGGCTTGCTTGAGCACTCGCTCGCCGTTGCTCGCATTGCCGTTGAAGCTTCAAAGGGCTACGAGGTAAACCGTGACTTACTGATTACCGGCGCATTATTGCATGACATAGGCAAAATGAAGGAGTTCGAGGTGTCGACGAGCATTAAGGTAGGCGAAGAGGGAATGCTTCGCGGGCACTTGGTGATGGGCGAGGAAATGGTTCGCGAAAAAGCGCGTTCCATGGGGCTCGAGGGGCGTGACTTGTTGAAGTTGTCACACGTTTTACTGTCGCACCACGGCAAGCAGGAATTCGGCTCGCCGAAGCCTCCCATGTTCGTGGAAGCCGTGCTCGTGTACTACGCGGACGAATTGGATTCGAAGGCAGCGCAATTCGCGCGAATTAAATCCGAAACCAACACCGAGGACTTCCGCGTGTACGACAGGCACTGGGGACAGGTGTACTTGAAATGAGAAAGCACGAGAAGAAGTCGGAAGCTAAGCTCTTCGAGCAGCTCGTGAAAGAGTTTCAAGCCGTGCGTGGCGTGCGGTTCCTGTCGATAATCACGCACTTGTACTTGGACTACTTCGTGAACGAGCTCGTTTGCAGGGAGTTCGCCCACCCGGAAGAAATAATCGACGGGAAGGTGCTCGGCGAGTTCAACAACAAGGTCTCTCTGCTCAAGGCACGCGGGTTTTTCGATGAAAAGCAGGCGTTGGAGAAAAACATTGCATTGCTAACGCGCATTCGCAATTATTACGCGCATAACCTCTCGGACGAGGGAGTTCCAAAGGAAGTCGAGCACCGAATACTCGAATTGAAGGAGTTGCCGGAGTTTGACAAGCAGCCGAAGGAATTCTTCTCGGCATTCAAAGTCGGGAGCGCAGTGGAAGACGATTTTCGGGTTCGCGCAATTCAAACCGTGCTAGTGTTAGCAAAGGAATCGTAAAAGGAAAGGCGTTAAAAAGCGGTTTTACCAGATAATACCATCGAATTCTATAACGGAGTTGTTTCAAAGTGTTATTCGAGGAATTAGACATTAGTAAAGATGTATTGCGCTCAATCGACAAGCAAGGCTTCGACGAGGTCACGCCGGTGCAGGGGGAAACCATTCCCTTGCTGTTAAAAGGGCTCGACGTAGTAGCCCAAAGCAAGACCGGGAGCGGGAAAACCCTTGCCTTCGGTATCCCCATTGTGGAATCGCTGAAAGGAAACGAAGACGGCGCGCAAGCGCTCGTACTCGCCCCGGTGCGCGAACTGGCGATGCAAGTAGCGGACGAGTTAAGGAAGATAATGCCCGGCCGCGAGGCCGAAGTCGCGGTAGTATACGGCGGCGCCAGCATCGAGAATCAAGCGCGTGAGGTCAGGAAAGCGAACATCGTGGTAGGCACGCCTGGTCGCACACTCGACTTGCTGCGCCGAAGGCTGCTGGACTTGTCGCGCGTGCACTTCGTTGCGCTCGACGAGGCGGACAAGATGTTCGAAATGGGATTCGTCGAAGACTTGGACGACATCATGAGCTTTGTCCCAAAGAATAAGCAAGTCGCGTTATTCTCTGCGACAATCAGCGTGGAAGTAGAGCGCATGATGAAGCGGGACATGCAGGACGTGAAAGTAGTGCGCTTGTCCTCGGACGTTGATTCAATCAGTAACATTAAACAGTATTATTTGAGCGTGCACCCGCGCGACAAGCTGAAAGCCATGTGCATGCTGCTCGAAAAAGAGAAGCCTGGCCTGGCCATAGTGTTCTCTAGAACGCGCTCTTGGGCCGAGAAGCTAAGCCAATTACTGCAAGGAGAAGGCATTAACGTGCGCGGAACGCACGGCAACTTAACTCAAGCGCAGCGCACTGAAATAATGCAGAATTTCAAGGCGGGCAAGCTGCACATTCTCGTGGCGACGAACGTTGCCGCGCGCGGCTTGGACATTCCGGAAGTAACACACATTTTCAATTACGACCTGCCGGAGGATTACAAGACTTACACCCACCGCATCGGGCGCACCGGGCGGGCCGAACGCAAAGGCAAGGCCATAACACTAGTGACTAGCGTGTACGAGAAACGCAGCTTGATTAAGATGTCCAACCGTACGGGCTATGAAGCAGAAGAATACCCGTTGCCAGAACGCGAGTTAAAGGAATACAAACTCAAGAACGCGCCATCGCGAAGGCCTACGCAAAGGCGCGACGGCTATGGAAGAAACCGGCCGTCGTCTCGAAGGCAAGGCAACCCGCGTTCGAGGCACGCCCCTAGGCAGGGCCGCCGCTAGTCGGATAAGAGCGTCTTTTCTATAACGCGCTTGACTTTATCCGCGTCGTAAGCCAACCTAATCAAGGTAGTGTGCCCTCGAATGCCCTTGCCGCTACGGGTGGTCGTAACCAAGCCGGCAGTCTCCAAGTCGCTCAAATATTCCCGGTACCACCGGGCAGTGCGCGGCTGCTTACCCGTCTTCTTGGCTATGCGCACGTACCGCTCGTACACTTCGCCGCTAAAGTATAATCGCTCGCCGTCGTCATCCGTAAACAGACGCTTGTAATGCCCGTCGTCAGCGAGTCCGGCTATCGCGTATAATAATAATTGTTGGTGTTGCGGGAGCGCGCCGATGACGCTGAAAGCAGTGTCCTCGTCCGCGAGCTTGCGCGCCTCTTCAACCAGCGCGTCCACTATCTTGGCCTTGCCGCGCTTTTGTGCCAACTCGCCGGCCCGAAGCAGTAACGACAAGGCGTAACGAGCGTCGCCGTTCTCGCTCGCCGCAATGGCAGCTGCGAGGTTCACCGCGCCTTCTTTTACTACGCCGTCGCGGAAGCCGTCGTTCACGCGGTCTTCGAGTATGTCGCGGAGCTGGTCCGCCTTGTAAGAAGAAAATACCAACTCCTCTTCACAGAGTGAGGAACGCGAGCGCGCGTCGAGCCGGTTCTTGAAGTTCACCCGGTTGGACACGCCTATCATCGACACGCTGCCTTTCTTCAAGTCGTCGTTAGCGCGGGTAAGCGCGTACACGAGTGAATCCAAATCCTTAACCATGTCTATTTCATCGAGCGCGATGATTACGTGCTTGTGCGGCTCGTTCAAGTTCTCACTCTCTATCCAATCTAGGAACTCTTCGTACAATACGGCGAAGGAGTAGCCCGTGCGCGCGAAGCCGGGCTTGAAGTCACTAATGCACTTTTGCAGCACTTTGTAGCGCGAATCGTACACGCGGCAATTCATGTAAACGCTGCGCACTTTCTGGCTGCCGCGCTCGCTCAACTGGTGCAAGACGTTCTTCACGCTCGCGGTCTTCCCTGTGCCGGTTCGGCCGTAAATTAACAAGTTGGATGCTTTCTGGTCGCGGAGCACGGGCGCCACGCAACGCATGACCGTTCGCACTTCCACATCGCGGTGCAAAAGCAACTCAGGAACGAAGTGGGGCGACAGCACATCCTTATTCTTGAAGAGTGTTTTCTCCTTCACGAACTCGTCGAAACTAGGCAATTCATTCCCACCGGATTAAAGAGCGCGCCGAGAGTTTTAAACCTTCCCAGCGGAATTTCGAATGCTATCCGCGAGTTCCAGCAAATCACCGAAGTCCGCTTTCTCACCCAATCGCGTGCAAACGTATCCGGGATACTTCTCATAGTAAGCCGTCCCTTCCGCTACGACTATCGCGTTCTTGTCGGTCAAGCCGTGCAGCGGGTAAAGCTTGTAATGAGCGTGATTCACGCCCATCCCTTCCATTACCATGGCAACGCGCTTCACGCCCAACGCCTTCTCTAAGAGCTTGGCTACCTCGCGCGCGGCCTTCGTGAACTCGATGAACTCATCCTCGGGCATGTCGAATGCATAAGAGTCACAGTGCTCTTTCGGCATTACGAGCACCATGCCCTTGGTGTTTGGGAAAGCGTCGAGTATTGCCAGGAACTTATCGTCCTCCCACACCTTGGCACTCGGAATTTCACCCTTGACAATCTTACAGAAAATGCATTCGCCGGCCATTAAAACCACCGCTAATAATAGTCAATTAACTCGCTTTTATTTATTCCAATTAAAGGTTTTTAACCGAAGCCGGCCTAATCCTTGGGTAGGTGGATAACCCGTTTTGAAACTAGAACAAGCAGTGCAAAAAATAGACGGCGAGCTAGCGGAACGCGAAACACGCCAAGCCGCGTTACTCGCCAAGACAAGGGATGCCGTGCGCGACTGCGCCAAGGCAATCAAGAGCATTCACTTGGGTGAAGAGCCAAACTTAACCGAGCTAGAAGGGAAAATCAAGGAAATTCGCTCGATTGGCAACGGGTTCGAAAACATTTGCTTTAATGTTTACCAGGAGTTCGTTGAAATCAAATGCTTTCTAGCATTATCCAAAAAGCAGGAAATGCCGGACTACGAGGAACTGCAAGTGCCGGAAATGGCGTGGCTCACCGGGTTATGCGACTGCGTCGGCGAGTTAAGGCGCGCAATGCAAATCGCACTCATCAAGGGCGACCGCGAAGCCGCGGAGTACTACTTCGAAAAGATGGAGTGGATTTACGATAATGTAATGACCTTGAAGTACTCGGGTTCAATCGCCCACGGATTGAAAGTAAAGCAGGACGTGGCGCGCAAGCAAGTAGAGCAAGCGCGGAGCGAATTACTGAAATGAACCGGGAGGAAGCGTTGAAGGAATTCGAAGGCCACCCGAACATTCGCGAGGCCGCCGAGAAGAGCGGCTTGACGCAGCGTGACTGGCTCGAACGCCACTTGGACGAAAAGTACAAGGGGAACGCTGAAGAATTCCGCCGCGACTTGGACCGCGCCTTGTGGGGGGAAGCCGACGGCTACGGAGAATTCGGATTGCCTCAGTACGACTCATTGAGCTCGTTTGAGCCGCCTAACCACGCGAAATTGAAGGGCAGGTTAACCGGCTCGATGGCCGCGGAATTAGGGCGAGTGCGCGACTTGGAACTCGCATTGAAGTCGAAATACCCGGAGGGAAAGGGCAACCTTGCACACGATTACGGTAAATACTTGAAGCAAGTCAGCGAAGGCAAGCCGAGCGTGTTGAACCACTTGAAGCAAAGGAGCGAGCTCGCCGGGCCGGTAATCAAGATGTTATGCGAAGCGGCGAAGGTTAAAGGCGGGCAAGCGGAGCCCTTGGCAGGGTTACTCTCGGAATTCGCGTCAAGGCGTGACGCCCCGTTCAAGGTGACTCACTGGCGCGGCTTCGCGGAAAAGCGGGAACCGTTTCCAAAAAAGGAAGTCGAAGCCCTTACCGCAGCCATGGGTGGAAAGGAAAAGGCCGCCGAAGCACTAAAAAAGGTTAAGGGTTCAATCAGCGAATTCTCTAAAACAATAGACGAAAACGCGCGGGGAAAAGGCACTTCGGTAGAGGAAGTGCATAACGTGCAGCACTTAACGCAGATATTGGGCAAGGCAATAGAACATTTACGGGGCGAAGTGGAAGCCCGAACGGTGAATTAAGTTTTGCTCAACATCAAATTATTCCGGGAGGATGCCGAAGCCGTGCGCGCGGACTTACGCAAGCGCGGCAAGGAAGGCCGCCTAGGCGAAGTGGATGAAGTAATTTCACTGGACGAGCGAGTGCGCGCCTTGGGCTTGGAAGGCGACGAGTTACGCAAGCGCCGCAATGAAATTTCAAGGAAAGTCAACGAAGCGAAGAAAACCAACAAGGACGCTTCAACATTACTCGAGGAAGCTAAAGCACTACCGGCTAAGATTAAAGCGAACGAGGAAGAGCAAGCGAAGGCGAACGAAAAACTGCGTTCGCTCTTAATGCGCTTGCCTAATGTCCTCCACGAGAGCGTGCCCGTCGGCGCGAGCGAGGAAGACAATGTCGTCCTCAAGGAGTGGGGCGAGCCCTCGAAAACAAAAGCCAAGAGCCACGTGGACTTAATGGAAGAGAAAGGCCTCGCGGACTTGCCGCGCGCAGCGAACATCGCCGGGGCACGGCATTACTTCTTAAAAGGGCGCTTATTGGAACTCGACCTAGCCCTGCAAAAACTCGCCTTGGACATGCTCAAGAAAAAGGGCTTCGAGTTGTTCGCACCACCCACCATAATGCAGAGAGCTCCTTACGAAGGCGTCACGGACCTCTCCGACTTCGAAGAAGTCATGTACAAAATCGAGGGAGAGGACGCTTACTTGATTGCCACTTCCGAGCACCCGCTCGTGGCAATGCACGCCAACGAGATTCTGGAAAAGCTCCCGCTGAAGTACGCAGGGTTGAGCCGTTGCTACCGCAAGGAAGCCGGAGCGCACGGAAAAGACCAAAAAGGCATTTTTCGCGTGCACGAATTCAATAAAGTCGAGCAAGTAGTTTTCGCCAAGCCCGAGGACTCGTGGAAGCTGCAGGAAGAATTACTCGCTAATGCCGAAGAATTCTTCCAAGCCATCGAAGTGCCTTACCGCATTGTTAGCGTTTGCACCGGGGACATCGGCACGGTCACGGCGAGGAAGTTCGACTTGGAAGCGTGGATGCCCGCGCAGCAAGCTTACCGCGAAGTCGTCTCGTGCAGCAACTGCACGGACTACCAAGCCAACCGATTGAAGATAAGGTGGCGCAACCCGGAAACAAAGAAGACCGAGCTCGTGCACACGCTGAACAGCACGATGGTCGCTACGAGCCGCGCAATAGTGGCAATACTTGAAAACCATCAGGAGGGCACGCAAGTAAAGGTGCCGAAAGCACTCCGGCCTTACTGCGGGTTTGATGAATTGTGAACATAGCTTTCTTCACGGACACTTGGCTGCCGAACGTGGACGGGGTAGTCAACTCGATGTTATTGCAAAAAGGCGAGCTGGAAGCGCGCGGCAACAAAGTATTCGTGTTCGCTTCCGGAACAACGCACGAGAAGCACAATAATGAAGAGAACGACGTTTTCGTGCACTCGGGAATGAGCCTACCGTCTTACCCACAATACAAGGTCGCATTGTTCCCAATCCCAACCGCGCTCAAGCAAGTGAAGGAGGCGAAGATCGATGTTATTCACTCCCACGCCATCGCTTCAATGGGCATTGCCGCGATAACCGCGGCAAAATACCGCAAGCTGCCGCTCATAGGCACTTTTCACACCATGGTCCCGCAAGCCGCGAAGTACGTGACGAAAAGCGCGACCGGGCAAAAACTCTTGTCAAAAGCAGCGTGGAAGGCAATCACGCTGTTCTATACGCCGTTCGACTTGGTAATCGCCCCTTCGAACACGATTAAGCGCGAACTAGTCAAGCAGGGAATAAAACGCGTTACTACCGTACCGAACGGCATCGACTCCTCGCGCTTCAACCCATTGGTCAGCGGCGAGCGCGTTCGCAAGAAACTCGGGCTAAAAGAAAAGAAGATAGTGCTCGTTGCCGGGCGCATGGGCTTCGAGAAGAACATCGACGTGGTAATTCGCTCGATTAGCCGCGTGCTCGAAGAAGAAAAAAACGCGTTCTTTTTGATTACGGGAAAGGGCCCGGCGAAGACTCGCTGCGAAAAGCTCGCGGACGAGTTAGGCCTCTCAAAAGAGCAAATCCGATTCGAAGGATTCGTCCCGGATGAAGAACTACCCGAATACTACGCGGCTTGCGACGTATTCACAACCGCGTCAACCTTCGAAACGCAATGCCTAGCATTGTACGAGGCAATGGGCTGCGGCAAACCCGTGGTAGGCGCGGACTCCCTGGCGATACCTGAAGCCATCGACGAAGGGTACAATGGATTCCTATTCGAAGCCGACAACCCGGAGGACTGCGCTGAAAACTTATTACGCGTGCTCAAAGCGCCGGGAAGCGAACGCGACGCGTGGTCGCGCCACGCCCGCAGCAAAGCCAAGGAAAAAAGCGTGCAAGCGAGCGTGGACTTGCTAATGGAAGCGTACGAAAGCGAACTCGCGCGCAAGGCCTGATTGAGCGAACCGAACGGGTCGCGAAAGTTGCGGTTCGCAGCTCTCGCGGTTCATTCGCGAACCGCTCGATTGAGCGAACCGAACGGGTCGCGAAAGTTGCGGTTCGCAGCTCTCGCGGTTCATTCGCGAACCGCTCAACAAGAAACCAAGCCGAGTAACTCTTCGCGCGTGGAAACTCCAGGGTAAACCTTTTCGTTTATTACCACCGACGGGTTCACGGTTATGCCGTACTCCTCGGTAATCGCCTGAATTACCGGCAAATCCGAGTTCGACGGGAAGGCGAACACGCGCACCCCGGGGCACTCCTGTGTTAGCGAATTGAGTATCTTTGCTTGCGCTCGGCACTCGAGACAATCCGCCCCGTCCGGGTAAAAGTAGAGCACGGGCTCGACTAGGGAATAGCCGCACACGGATTCCATTTGGCGCAGGTAAAGGAGGAGCTCGGCGTTCGTTAGTATGAAAACGCGCTTAATCGGCCCCGTATCCGCGAAAACATGGGCTTCCTCCGCAACAGTCAACTCACCGTACAACTCGTACAATTCAGCGACTTGCTGGTTCGTTTGATTCGCTAGCAGCGGGCACAATGAAGCCGAATCGTTCCGCGACTGGGAGTAAAGCAACAGAACGCGGGAGGACTGCATGTCCTCTTGAATAGAGTAGAGCTGCGCGCGTAGCTCGTTTCCGCGCGAGTCATCCAAGTACTTGATTACCATGAAGTTCCCCGCGAACAACAGCAAGGTTATCGCGAGTGCCTTAACATAAACGCTTTTCACCATTTCCTTTCAGCCCCCACTGCCTCGTGCAGTATGCTAGAGAAGTAAACTAGAGATATGAACATGGCGTAGAAAGCCATGTACGCTATTGCCGCGGGCACGTGCGCCCAGTGAATCTTTTCGTTAGCGAGCTTGAAGCTCACGATTACGATGTAAGCCCACAACAAAAGCGTGAAAACGAAGAACAAGAAAGACGAGTTCAACACCGAATTAGAGTAAATGCTTAAGTCGTAAAGCAGGGAAGCGTCCACGGCCGCGAGGCCTATCGCGCCGAGGAACACGTTGAACGACTTAGTCGCGTACAATAATAGCACCCGCGTTACCACCACGACGCCTAGTAACTCGTTAACGAACGAGGCAGGGTAGGCGAACTTGCCGAAGTCGCCGTGCTTCGCGTTGAAGAGCATGCCGGAGTAAGTCCACCCGTTGAAAATCTTGCCGCGCAGCCAACGCAAGCGTTGCTTGTACAGCTTGCGCCACGAGTCCGGAACCTCGGTGTACACCTTCGCGTCGGTCGTGCACTTGATGCGGTAGCCTTCGGACTGTAAGTGCAGCGCGATTTCCATGTCCTCCGTGATATTGCCTTCGTCGAACCCGCCGACCTTTCGCAATGCCTCCATTGAGTAAACGCTCATCGGGCCCGGGGTCACCAAGAGGCTGTCTAGTTGGGCGAGCGCGGTGTGCCAGAAGCCGAATGAAACATAGTACTCGACTTGCTGTATCTTCTGCACGAAATTACGCGCCTTGTCAACGCAAATCAATGCGATTACCGCGCCCACATTGCGCGCAGTGAAGTGAGGCATCATTTTCTCAAGCGCGTTCTTATTCGGGAAGGTGTCCGAGTCAATGCAAGCAACGTAATCCGTCTTAATGCGCTTTAGCGCCTGGTTAATGGAAGCCGCTTTGCCCTGGTTCTCCTTATTGCGGATTATCGTGATTCGCTTCGAGTACTTCTTGAGCTTCGTGAAAGTGTCGTCCGTGCTGGCGTCTTCGACAACGAAAACCGGAACTTTCTTCGGGTAATCCATCGCCAGTATCGAGTCAAGCGAGCGCTCGATTGTTTGCGAGCTGTTGAACGCGGACACTATAACGCTTACTCCCGGCCGGCGCTTCAAGAGTTTCTCGGGCTTACTATCCCAAAACTCCAATAAGTAAACTACGGCTATGAAAATGAAGATGAAACTCGAAAAAATGAAGATTATTATGAACGGGACTATTGCAAAAATTAACCCTAGGATTCCAAGGGACAGCAAGAGTGCAGAAACTAGCCAAAAGAATTCCTTGTGCTCGGGCTGGCTTACTTTTCCCAAACCAACTAAACCTCCCTGACTATCGTGTAACGCTCGTTCTTCCTGCCGTAAACAAAGTAAAGCGTGGTCTTGCCCCAATCCAAAGCCAAGCCGAACCAACCCATTTTCTTCAACCGGCGGCTTGAAGTCGTTGCTTGAACGCGCTTCAAGTACGCAACGCGCCCGAACTTGGCGGCTCGAATGCACAAGTCCTGGTCCTCGCTCGCCTCCATTTCCTCGTCGAACCCTCCGACGGCTTCGAAAGCACTCTTACGGTAGGCAACGCAAGGCCCGGCTATTGCAGGGCGCTTGAAGAAAACACTGAGGAAAATGAGGAGGTTCAATAACTCGAATAATACTTGGTCCATAAACCCTAGGTTACGCGGCATTATCTTGCATCCAACGCACACAACGCGCTCGTCCTCGAACGCCGCCAGCATTTCCTTGTAAAAAGCGGGTTCAGGCTGCGTGTCCGCGTCCACGAACAAGTAAATATCCCCTTTCGCCGCGCGCGCTCCAGCGTTCCTGCCCGCACCGATGGTCGTGCGGTGCTTCGGGTCCTTAACCTCCTGCACCACCCGCGCTCCAGCCTTCCTTGCGAGTGCAACAGTGCGGTCCGTACTCGCTCCGTCCGCAACGACTACCTCGGCTTCATATCGGGCAACTCGCTTCAAGTGGGCGACTTCACCTTGAATGCGCTTCTCCTCATTCAAAGTCGGGACTATAATGCTGACCTTAGCGGGCTTCTTAACCATTACGAGAATTTAACTAATACCGCATTAAATAAGGTTGTCTGAAATGGCGATGAAGCAATCAAAGAGAAAGCGCCCCAAGCGCGAGGACAAGCCGTTCAAGGAAGCGACGAAGATAGCTGAGCGCGTATTCGACGACCAAACCGTGCAAGTGCTCGTAAACTTATTGAACACTCACGAAATATCCTCCCTTGACTACCCGGTTTCCGGGGGAAAAGAAGCAATACTATTCCGCGCTTCCTCCAACAACGGCTTCAAAGCCGTGAAGGTATTCAAGTACGAAACATCCAGCTTTTACAAGATGTTCGATTACGTACAAGGCGACCCGCGGTTTTATAGGCCGAGCCGCCGAAGGCGGCCCCTAGTCAAGCTGTGGGCAAGCAAGGAGTTCGCGAACCTCAAAGCCTGCCGCTCCGCGGGCGTGCGCGTTCCCGAGCCGTACCGCCGCAAGGATAATGTAATAACAATGGAATTCCTGGGAGTGGACGGCGTGCAAAGCGCACTCCTCTCCGAAGTAATCCTCGAAGACCCGCAAAAGACTTTCAACTCGATAATCAAGGAAACGCGTAAAACTTACAAGAAAGCCGGGCTCGTGCACGCGGACTTGAGCGCATTCAACGTGATAATACACGAGGGCGAGCCATGGCTAATCGATTGGGGGCAAGCCGTGTCAGTAAAGCACCCGCGCGCAAGCGAATTCCTAAAAAAGGACGTTCACAACATAGTAAAATACTTCAAGCGCCTAGGCGTAAATGATTCGGAAGAGAAAGTATTGGAGTTGATAACAAAGTGATTGACTTACTAATAATCGGGGGAGGCCCGGCGGGATTAACCGCCGCTATTTACGCGGCTAGGAGGGGCTCAAGCGTCAAGCTCTTCGAGAGCGTTCAACTCGGCGGCTACATGAACGCCACTACGGTCATAGAGAATTACCCGGGCTTTGATAAAATAACGGGGCAAGATTTATCCAAAAAAATGGCTTCGCAAGTGAAGGCACTGAAGGTCGAAGTCATTGAAAAGGAAGTAATGAAGTTAGCCAAGGAAAGCGGCGCTTTCAAGGTGGAATGCGCAGACGGCTCAACGCACGAAGGCTCGGCAATCATAATCGGAACAGGCGCCGAACATAGGACCCTCGGCACGAAGGGCGAAAAGGAATTCACCGGCAAGGGCGTTTCTTATTGCGCGACTTGCGACGGACCCTTGTTCTCAGGGAAGACAACGGCAATAATCGGAGGGGGTAACACCGCGCTAACGGCAGCGTTATTCCTGGCGGATATATGCTCGAGAGTGTACCTCGTGCACAGGCGCAACGAGTTCCGCGCGGAAGCAGCACTCGTTGAGCAAGTGAAGGCGAATGAAAAAATTGAAATAGTGTTCAACTCCGTGCCGATTGAAATCAAAGGCGATAAGTTCGTTAATGCTTTAAGCGTAGCGAACGTTGAATCCAAGGAGAAGAAAGACATTCAAGTGGAAGGCATCTTCATTAACGTGGGCGTGAAGCCCGCTTCGGAGCTCGCGCTAGGATTGGGCATTGAATTGGACGAAAAGGGCAACGTGAAAGTAAACTTGCACGACTGCTCGACCAGCGTCCCGGGCGCGTACGCTGCCGGGGACGTAACCGGCGCATTCAAGCAAATCGTTACGGCTACCGCACAAGGCGCACTATCGGCTACCAGTGCAATCAATTACTTGAAGAAGAAAAACTAAGGATGCTTGCTCATAGTAAAGAAGTGCAGGAATGACGCGAGTATTAACCCGGCAAATACTAAGTAGAGTACGTCCGACATTTTTTCATTGGTCACCTTTTCGAGCGCTTTCGCTTAACTTTTTTACTTGGCTTAACGCATTTATATTTCTTGCGTAGGCGTTCGTAAGTGCGCTCACTCAGCTTCCCTCGTAATAACAAGTCATCCAAGCAACGCAGCCGCTCCTCATTCGACAATTCCTTAGAGCCGGAGTAATGCGCTCGCAACGCGATTAAGATCAAGGAGGCGGCGATGACTGCGGCGGCTAAAGCACCGATTCCCAGCCACTTGCCCCAATCCAAAGGCCTGGATGAAACAGTTGAAACCGCAACGGACAGCGACGGCTCTGGGCTCGGCGAAGGAGCTTCCAACGCAATTGCAACGGCAACGCCCTTGCCCTTAAGCTTAAGGCACTCCGCAAGCACGCGCAGCTTCACCGCGGTCATCGAGTAAGCGAACTCGCCCGTGCGGTTCGCCTCCTGCACGTCATACAAAGCGTGAGAATAATACAACTCGGGCCACAGCGAGCCCTTGATTTCCTCGAAGGAATCGTAGTCGGGCGACAAAGCCCCGAAATCATCGCCTATTGCCCCGGTAACAAAGCCCTCCGCCTTATCGAACGAGGTAACGAAACAAGAGTCGAACACGCTCGCTAAATACTCTCCGTTAGAGAACTCCTCTCGCGCCGCGTCCAAATGCCAATCGATTTCCGAGTCCACGCCGGCCGGCAGCGTATCACCAACCGCGTTCGCATCCGCCAAGGCTTCCTCTGCGAGTTTCCGCATGAGGAACTCGTTGAATTCAACTCCGCCAATCGACTTGGCGGCATTATTAAAGTCATTCGCGGCTTTCAACCAGTTAATTGCCGAAGCGTAATCCTCGGCCATTGAAGTGACTCCCTTCAAAATAAAGTCGCCGCGCAAGTCGTCGAGCTTCATCAAAGCCCACTCGCGGCGAGCCTCAGCGCCGGCAACCCACTCCCAATTCTCCACGGTCTTGGGCGCGGCTTGAAACGCGTTTAATTCATCCTCTAAATCGTCGAGCATCAACTCGAACTCAGGCTTCGTAATGTTCGAAGCCGCGAGCTCGAAAGCGTCCACGCCAACGCGGGCGAGGAACGCTGTGTTAGCCGCGGAATAATAATAGCCTTGTTCGAGTAGGTAACGCGAGTCATTCAACGCGACCGACACCTCCTCGACTAATACCTCGGAATCCAAACCAGCTAAATCCGCTTCCAACGAGTCCTGCGTTTGAACCACTATACTCTTCATTAATTCAGTTGCATTCGAAGGCTCGATTGCGCGAACGCTCAAAGGTGGAATAATAAACAGCGAAGCATTCACTTCACTCCCTTCCGGTGAGTAGGCATAATCAACGAGCTCGTTAAGCGAGCGCGCCTCGACGACTTGCAACCCGAACTCACTCCAAGCTAGCGCGGCTAAGTCCACGCCGCCTTGCTTGGACTGCCCGGCTGGCACGATGAACAAGTTGAGCCCTGCGCCGTTAACAGCATCCAGCTTGTCCGCCACCCCGCTGACCTTGCCTATGCTGCCATCGCGCTCGATGGTGCCCGTGGTTGCCAAGTCACCCCTAGGCTCTTCGCCGATGAACTCAGCGTACGCCAAGAGCGTTAGTGCGGCGCCGCCGCTCGGCCCGTCCACTATCTCCGCGTCAGCGGTAATCTTGTACAGCATATCGTACTTTGAATAGTCCATTCCCGCCTTCGCCGCGGCAACGCGCACGGCAGTGCGCGCGCTCTCCTGCGTGTCAACGCTAATGTACGGCTCCACGTCAATGAACACTCCGCCGCTACCGGGTACAACTCGCGCCTCGAATGAGGTAATCATCCCGTTACCGCTCGAATCCACGGCCGGGACCTGCAGGGTCGTGAGCGCGCTTAGGCAAACACTCGCGAGTAATAAGAATAATACTAGCTTCTTCATGTGAAAAAGAAAAGCAAGTGAAAATAAAAAGGGTTTACTTGCCGAGCTCTTGCTTCAAGCCGCGGGCATCGCTCTCGGTCATCGCGAACTCAACGGTGTTCTCGGTGGCTAGTAGGTCGTAGTAAACAAACTTTACCTTGACTTTGCCGAGCGGTAGGGAATCACCGATTTCCACTGAGCGCGCGTACCTCGACGGGAATTTAATTGTTTTCTCCGGCGTCTCGAGCACGGTCTCTTCCTCGCCAACGCTGATTTTACCGGCTCCCGAATCAAAACTCAATTGGTACTCGCGCATTAGCACTCGCCTCCTAATTCACAAGCGCAATCCGGGTCGAAAGTATAGAACGACTCGCACAAGCTAACGAAATGGTCTTGGGTATAATAAGTCGAGGGCCCGGCATTGCGGACGTCGACCGCAGACCTATACAAGTCGTACACTTCCCCGGAGTTAACGCGGCTACTGCAAGCGTAAACGCAAGCGGAACAGCTATCCAGCCAATCCTCTTTTTGTAACTCCAGCCGCGCCTTCAATGAATGTAAGAAAGAAGACTTCTCTAGTTCATCCTTACCGATGACCGAGTCCTTGTGGAAGCAGGAGCCGGCCGCCTTGAAAGAGCCGTAACCCTTGGCGCCCTTCACGTCCGGGCGCTTCCCGCCGAACGGCCACGAAATAATTTTTACTATGAAGTCCGTTGGCGACTCCGGGTCATGCCACTCGACAAGCATGTGCACTTTCCTCGACAAATTGAGGAACAAATTGTGGAACAAGGCGGACTCGTCCGTATTATCCAAGTAAATTGTGATGGGAGTTTCCTTGCCTTCGAACAATGCAATGCGCTCTGCCTCGCCGGATAATTCCGCACCTTGCTGGTTAATGCCCCACAAGCGGTTGAAGTTATCGAGGTTACTGAAATGGTAATTCTTCTCCTTCAAGGCGATGAACATGCGCGCCAATTCCTCGCGAGAGTACTCGCTGCCTAGGGAAGGCAGTATTTGCTCGGTCAGCAACTCAGCCAGCACGTCTCCTGAAGAGTAATACTGGTTTAAGCTTTGCTCGCTCAACAAGAATGCGATTACGTCGCCTTCCCTCACCCTGAACATCCTCATTAAGACAAGGAAGGACGAAGAAGGGATATCATTCAACTTGAAAGTTTGGCCGGCCAACTCGTTTTGGACGTGAGCTAATAATCCACGCGCTCGTTCAACGGACAATCCTTCAATTGAATAGCTGGTCCCTTGAACCGGAACGTAAGCGGGCGCAGTCAAATAATTACTGAAATACTGCTGAGCGCCGATTTCCAACGGGGCAGTTTGAATTTCCAATGCGGTTATGCCGAACTCGTGCTCAATCCCGGCAATCGCCTCGTCGTCCATGAATACGGTAACATCCACTTCGTCGCTCGGAATTTGTTCTACTTCCTCAACGCTCACTTGCCCTTGCTCGTCTACTTCGGCAACGAAACTATCGAACGGGGTTTGAATCCCGATTGCGGGTCGTTCCAATATAGGGTCAAAAGACAGCGGGCTGCTCAAGTCAACGGGCCTCAACTGCGTAATCGTTTGTAGGTTGGATAAAGCGTATTGCAACATTTGCGAGCGCGTCAAGTCCGCGCCGACAGGCGTCATCACGCCCAAGCCCGGCGAATCGTAATCATTCTCTTCGACTTCAAGGGACAAGTCAACTCCGCGGAGTGAGCCCACTTTCGAGCACTCGATTTGGTACGGGTTGTCCGAGCGCACTAAATCGAAAGTCAAGTAGAATGAATCCTCGTCGTAGTACTCGCCGAACATTCCGATACCGAGTAAGTTAACAGCGTCAATGCTTCCCCCGTAGAAAACGGTCTTCTGCCATGCAGAGTGGCCTAGTATTTCTCCTTCGTCCTTAATTGACGCGACGGCACTCTCTATTGTTTTCTCATTATTCACCGTAATTCCGTAAGTGAGCTTGAACTTGTTGATGTTGTTCACCGGGTAAGGCAAACTGATTAAGTACTGCAAGTCGCCGTCGCGCGTGTACTCGCAGAACGGAGCGTGGTAAGTTACGTACTCGCTGGAATCACACTCATTGCCTTCCTCGTCGAACACGGTCATCCAGTACTTCTTGCCGAGTTCGAACGAGTTCGCGTATTGAAGGCCCCAATCGCGCCCGTCGCTGCCGTAAAAGCGCGCGGGGTAATCAGTGCCGTCAACTGTGAACTTCGTATTCGGGTTCAACGGGTCAACCCCGGTCACGTACACCGAGTATCCCTCGCAGTCCTCGCAGTTCACCCAACCGCCTTGCTGCAGGCCGAGAGCGTGTGAACCCACCAGGAATTCCCCGCATGAGTCGCTCAAGCCTTCGGCAGGCTCGGGCTCAACGCCGCCTTCGAGGCCGCCGTTCTTAATCGTGATCGTCCACTCATTAGTAAAACACTCTTCAATCAAACAACCCAATCCAATTGAAGTAAACACTTCGGAAGCAGCCGCAAGACCTGCAAACCCAGTGAAGTCTGGCCTAGCGAACACTGCGGTAAATTCCTCGTCAAGCTGGAGGTTAGAAACAGCCAGCCCGTCAATTACATCCAACTGCCCTTCTAAAGCGATTATAAGTAGGTCAACCTCGTCTAATTGCGCTTCGAGTAATTCAAGCTCTTCATCGCTCGGATTCAAATTAAGGCGCTCGTTCAAATAATCCTTGGTTAATACCGCGAAGTTCAAGTCGTCTTGAATTGCGTCGAGCTCGTTCCCGTAATTCAGTTGCCTTGCCCAAGAGAACTCGAACGCCTCGTCCTCCGCGGGTAAAGAGCCGACGCTGCCGCCGGTCGTGCCGTAAGCGTGCGTGAACTCCGCTCCGTCCTGTTCAATCGTGAGTGAAAAGCGCTGCACTTCGCCGTCGGGTACGGAGTCATAATAAATGTTACCGCTAACCGTGTCCTTCTCGTAAAACTCGTCTGGCAGGGCGTACTGGTAAACGCTCGGCCAGTCCGCTATCTTGAGCCACTCCAAGGGAAGGATGACTGTTTCTGAATCGTACTCGTCGCCGCTGAACGCTTCGAGCGTTACCTTGTAGATTCCCGGGGGGACGCCTTTGTAGGGGCCAAACGAAGATTCCTCCAAGTCCCAGTACAAGTAACTGGCTTGGAGAACGCCCGACTTGTAGTACAAGTAACCCTCGCCGGAGTCGTCGTAGCTCTCCGCCTCGTCCGTAATCGCGGGCGCGACCTTGTAATCCGCGTCGTCGAGCTGGTGGACGAACTCGTCGTAAGCGCCCACTGCGTTCAAGCCCTCCTCGCTGACGACCAGCCGTTCTACGCTGATTTGCACGTCCGCGTACCGGTACAGCTTAAAGGCGAACTCGGAACGCGCCTTCTCGGAGTAAGATAAAGGCTCTCCTATGGAGAAATCTTGAATTATGCTGCCGTGCTTTACGAATTGCTCAAGTTCAATGGACTGGCCGTTCAACCCGAAGTCGTAGCCGCCATCGGCTTCCGCTTGGAACACCCAAGTCGAGTCGTCCGGTTCAAAGAACACGGCGCCCATGTCATTAACTTGCTCCCAGTTCATTCCGCTCACTGAGAAAACAAAGTAAGGCCCGTTCGTGTCCTCGGAATTGCAAGCGTGAGTGAACACAGGGACAAGCGCGGGATTATTGTTCCCGTCATAAAAGCTAATTGAAAGATATTCTCCTTCGGTTTCTGGCTCGACAATTATTTTTCCCTCGTAAGAGCCGGGAACGAACACCTTGCAAATATCATCGTACTCACGCGTCAAGAATAATTCCGAGTAAACCTCGTCGCTCACGGTTACCAAGGCGCTTTCGGCCTCGAACTCGCTTCCCTCCTCGTAATTCGTTTCCCCGATTAAGGGAATTTCCACGGATTGCACGTCGTCGAAGTCGAAGGCGATTTGCTTGTAAAGTGTCGGATTCTCGGAAGTATACTTCGTGCAAGTCGGGCAATAGAGCATGTCGATTTCCCCGTCCAGCGAGGCAATTAATCCATCTCCGCCCGGAACTAAGGAAAAACTCACGTCATAATCCGATTCGGTAACCAAATAGTCCCCGTCAAACGACAAGGATTGCAAATCAAAAACAGTAAACGACTGGGCTAAAGCCAGGCAAGCGAAAAGCAATATTACGGACAAGGAAGCGCGTTTTAACACGAATGAATCACCACGGTATAATACGGGCTTATGGACTTTAAAACACTTCTTCAATCGAATGGTTGAAACAAAGAACCGCTTTTTAAAGAATGGCGCAGTGGTTGGTTTCGAGGTGCTCGAAATGAACAAATGGTTATTGTTATTAGGCGTCGTGGGAATCGCGGTGCTACTGGCATTCGCAATGCCAGGGGAAAAGGAGACGATGCGCGTGGAGTGGGGCTTGGGCTCTGAAGCCGTGGAAGCCGAAGCAACCGGAGCGCAAAGCGTGCACTTAACCGTGTACGACTCGGGTATGGCGCTCGTTAGTGAAACGCGCTCAGCCGGCCTTACCGCCGGACTGAATTACCTTGCCTTGGAGGGAGTCAGCCCGCTAATCGACTCGTCCAGCGTGCTCTTCAACGGCTTGCAGTCCATTGAAGAGGATTACTCTTACGCGCTCTCGTCCGAAAACGAGTTACTGCGCGCGCACTTGAAGCGCGAGGTCACGGTTACCACGGAGAGCGGCTCTGTTACCGGCATATTATTAAGCGCCGGCTCCACGCTCGTGCTCGAGACCGTCGACGGCCTCGTGTCCATTCGTGATTACGATGAAGTCGCGTTCTCGGATTCGCCTGAACTCTCTTTCGAACCCACTTTGAGTGCGCTCGTTAACGCAGAAACCGGCGGAGAACAATCGTTCACCCTCACTTATTTGGCGGGTGGCTTGGATTGGAATGCGGATTACGCGGTGATAACGCAAGAAGGCAAACTCGACTGGAATGCGTTTGTTACCGTTGACAACTATGCCGGAGTGAACTATGAGGAAGCGGAGTTGACCATAATCGCCGGGGACTTGAACGAGGAGAAGAACTATTATTACGACGACTACGAGTACGGGTACGCAATGGAAGCAGCGGCACCGCGCGGAATGGGCGGCTTCAGCGAGTCCAGCGTTTCCGAATACCACTCTTACTCGCTTGAGCGCCCGGTAACTATTGAAGACGGCGCGTCAAAGCGCTTGGCCCTCACCGGTGCGGAAAGCGTCGACTACGAGGAAGAGCTCGTGTTCAACCCGTCGCGCTCTAACTCAATTGAAATAACCCTTGAATTCGAGAACGACGAAACGCCGTTGCCCGCGGGCTCGGTGCGCGTTTACGAGGAAACCGAAAACGGCCTCCTAGCCTTAATCGGCTCGGACTCGATTCCGCACACCGCCGTTGGCGATGCACTCGAACTCTCAATAGGCAACGCTTTCGACGTGGAAGCAGAAAAAGTGCAGGTAGAATACGAAGTGCTCGGCGAGTGCACACGTGAAGCCGCATACGAGGTAACCGTGTCGAATTACAAGGAAGAATCGGTCGTCGTGCGCGTGGTCGAAGACTCTCTGTGGGGCGATTGGACCGTGATGAGTGAATCGCTGCAAGGCGAGAAGACGGACGCGAACACAATGGAGTGGATAGTAACAATTCCTGCTAACGGGGAAACCGTACTGTCCTACGAAGTGCGAACTACTTCTTGCTAGGCGCTTTCGGGAGCCCTCGGGCTCCATTTCCCTTTTTCTTTTTCTTGCTTAAAGCCCACCACAACTCGAATGGTAATAACAAGAGGATCAGCCAGTACCAAGTCGGCCACGAACCGAAGTTCAAGTTAATGAACGCGGCGAGTGGAGAACGCACCCCCCCACTCAACCCGGGTTCGGTAAACAAACTCAAGGTAATGTACTGGTTAGCATAGTACTCAAAGTAAGCGCTCTTGCCGGGCTCTAGCTCGGGTATAAACCAGGCCACGCTCTTGCCCTCGTCTTCGTCCGGAGGCGAGAGGAAAATAACTTGAATGGAAGTGAACTCGTTCGGCAACTCTTCCGTAACCCAAGTTTCGTAAAGAGTTTGCACGCCGATATTCGTTACGGTTAAAGTAACCGTGGTTCGGTACATCCCATTCTCTTCAGTAACGAGCAAACGGCGCTTGATTTCGAGTAACTGCGAATCGCCTTCAATGCACACGGGCACGGGCTCGACCACGCTTTCTACATCAACTAAAGGCGTTGGCTGGGGGCTCGGCGACGCTGACGGATTCGGTGAAGGTGAAGGCGTGGGCTGGCTTCCCGAACCGCTTCCGGGGTCACCAGTGGGCTGCGCAGTCGGTTCCACGGTCGGCTCGGGAGTCGGGGTCGGCGTCGGCGTGGGAGTCGGCGTGCTGCCGCCTCCACCACCGCCACAGTCAAGAGCACAATTCGTGGCGGTTTCAACTCCCTCGTAGCAAACGCCGTTACCGCAGTAAGCCATAATAATAGTTAGCCAAACCGGTTCCGTTATCTCGTAAAGAGAACCGTTTGCAGTGTAACCTTGGCCAAACGGAAGCGGTCCACTAGGCGGAAGCGCGCGAATCGTCTGGTTCGTATAATTAAGGGTTTCACTCGAATTCTGGAAGAACTCTAGTACTGGGCTATTTGCTCTTCCTCTAACATTCGTACTCTCGGTGGACATTAAGTAAGAGCCGTTTGAAACAGATAAAATAGCAGAAGAAACGGGCGCACCCACTTCAGTATTAATAGTTATGTGCGCGTACCACTTCACGGTCACATTGCCTCCCGTAATACTCGAATTCGTTTTGTTGAAAGTCATGTTCAAGAACGAATTATAGCCTCCACTGGTACTCACGAAGGTTTGGTTCGAGTTACCGGTTACCTCGCCGCTGATGAACGAGTTGTTGACTGCCGAACCGTTGAGCATGATGCCGTCGAGTAAGTTGTAAGAGTAATTATTATTCGAGTAATTATTCAAGTCCGCTCCAGTGACCGTCAAGCCGTTCTGTGAATTGAAATAGATTGAATTGTAATCGAGCGTGTTGTTCGCCGGCGGGGCACTCGTCTCGCGTAGGGCGATGCCGTCGGCAGTATTGTTGAAGACAAAATTGTAACTGACATTGTTCTCGGTTGCATTGCCGAGGGCGTCGATGCCGTAAGAGTTGAAGCTAATATTATTCGAGTAAACAACGTTATTCTCGCATCCCAAAGCCGAGCCGAGGATGACCAAGCCCGAGCCCGAGTTGCCCTTCACGACATTGTGCTTGAACTTAGAAGTGGTAATGCCCTCCATTACCGTTGCATTACCCGTATTATACGAGACATTATTGTAACTCGCGTTATTGTGAGTGGACACTGAGTCGGCGCCGCCGTAGTAGAACCCGATTGCATTCGAGCGCGCGGTGTTATTGTAAACTCCGGTGTTCGTGCCGCTCACGTTCAAGCCGATTGCATTCGAATAAGCCGTGTTATTATCCACTTCGTTCTGGTCGCAGGAAGAGTGGACTCCTGCGCCGGAGTTGCCGTGCACGGTGTTCGACTTAATTTCAGTGAAATCAGCGCCGGTTTCCGCGCGGATTCCATCCGCGCCATTGTACGACGCATTATTGTAACTCGCGTTGTTCGAGTCAGCTTGGTAAAAGCGGATGCCGTCCCTGCCGTTATAGTAAACCAGGTTGCCGTAAATCCCGTTATGGTCCGCTTTCTCATCATCAAAAGTTATTCCATCGTAACTCGCCGAGCCAACACTGTTACTCCTAACCGTGTTAAAGAGGAAGTCATTGCTTGACGCGTTCCCGGTCACATTAAAGCCGCTTCGCGCGTTGTAAGAAGCGTTGTTGTAAGAGTAATTATTCAAATCGGAGTCAACGCAGTAAACCCCGTTGCCGCCGTTATCAAAGATGTCGTTGTAATAAAATGTATTACCGTCGACCTCGTCGCCGTTAACGTAAAAGCCATTGTAAGCGCTTGAGCCCGCACTGTTATTCTGAACCGTGTTGAACCCTATGAAATTATTCGTTGCCGACGACGACAAGGTGATGCCGTTCTTCTGGCTGTACGAAGCGTTATTGTAACTAATATTATTGTAGTCGCCGCCGGATAATGAGAAGCCGTAAGCACTGCTCGCGTACACCGTGTTATTATAGAAAGTGTTCGAGTCAACATTGTCTCCGTCCAACGAGAACGCACCCAAGTTTTCCACGAGCACGTTGCTTGAATAATTATTATTCGCCGCAACCTTAGTCAAGTAAAACCCTTGCTGCGAGTTGTACGAGAAGTTATTGTAACTCGCGTTAGTTGAATTGCTTGCGTACTGTTGCATTGCGTACGAATTATTCCACGCGGAATTATTGTAAACCAACCCGCCATCCGAGTTATCAAAGTAAATTGCGGTTGAAAAATTCTTGAACACGCAATTCTTCACTGTGAACGAACGGTAATTCGTACTGTTAACGCCGATGCCCGCAAAGTCGCCGTAAACCAAATGCCCGGCGCAATCCAGCGTCACCGAGTTCGCGGTCACGTTAAAACAAGCCGTGTAATTCGTAGCGTTAACGCTCGCGGACAAGCTCAAGTTGGAGGATAACTCCATGCAAATCGGCGGCCTCGCCCCTATCGGCCCGTAATCCTCTCCAAAGCCAATCCATTTGGGCTCCCCCGAATCATACGGGTAATCCGCGCCGACGTCGCCGTAACCGTCGCCACTCGAATCAAAAATCGCCGTGTGCCTAATGTCCTCGTAGTAATTCCCTTGACTGACACCGCTTACAGTCGTATTAAATTGGTTATTAGAGCCATCATCGTTAACGAAGTAATCCGAACCATTATACAAGTAATTCCAGTAGAATTGGTTGTCCCCTGCATTCAACCTGAACCTAATGTCACTTCCTTGGTTGAAAGAGTTATTGCGGAATACGTTAAAGTCACCCGAACAAATGTACGCGCCGAGTCCGTTATGCTCAATCGTGTTATTATTGAAGGTATTAAAGTCTACATTGTCATCATTAATTCCTAATCCCGCGTCATTGAACACGATGTCGTTATAACTAATGTTATTATTCGTTGCTGAACCAAGCAAATACACTCCATACTGACCGGTATAACTCACGTTGTTATACGAGACATTGTTATAATCGCCATTAGTTAGCTCTACTCCATGCGTTACACTAGAGTCAATCGTATTCCAACTAATCTTATTATCATCACACGAGTCATCATCTAAGAAGACTCCATCAACATTCCCCGTAACATTATTCCACGAGAAGGTATTATTCGCTGACGAAGCAGTCAAGTAAAACCCGTATTGCTTATTATACGAAACATTATTGTACGAGATGTTGTTGTCGTCCGCGTCAGTAAAGAACACGCCGTAAGCCGTCGAATTCCAAATCGTGTTATTCCAAATGGTGTTATTGTCGCTCGTCCCGTTGAGCTTGATTCCAATCGAACAGTTGAGGAACGTGTTGTTGCGCACGGTGTTGTTCCAACTGCTGTAAAGCACTAAACACTCCCCGGCTGAGTAAAAATTGTTGTCAATTATTGTGTTATTGTACGACGGGTCGAGGTACAATCCGGTGCCCAACCCGTGGAAGTTGCAGTTCTTGATTTCGATGCCTTCCAGGTTCAAAGCGTTTACGCCTATTTCCGTGCCAGAACCGGAAACATTGTACCCTGCACAGTCAATGGTAACATTCTCTTGAGTGATGTTGAAGCAGCCGTCGTAGTAAGTACGCGCGTCCACATCACTAACAAAAGTCAAGTCCGAGGAAACGTTCTGGCAAGTCGTGGTCAATAAAACCGTGGCGTTCATCGGCCCGTAATCCAATCCTCCACCACCGCCTGCTATTGCATAAGGGTAATCCGCACCCGTGTCACCGTAATTATCCCCGTCGGAATCGTAAATCGTCTTCGTGAGGATGTCAGGGTAATAATTACCTTGGGCAACGCCCACACTCGTAGTATTAAATTGGTTATCGCCGTCGCTGCTCACCGCGACGGCGGAGCCGTCGAAGAACGAGTTATTGAAGAACACATTGTCGGTTGCAAGCGCGTTCGCGTAAGCCCCGCTCGCCTGCGTCACCGAATTATTTTGGACGGTATTATTAGCCGCACTGCTCTCGAAGTACAAACCCCAACCATAATTATACGAGATATTATTGTAACTCGCGTTGTTCGAATCGCCTTGGTAAAAGCGGATTCCGTCCCTGCCGTTATCGTAAATTTGATTTTGGAAGAAAGTGTTGTGGTCTATAGTAGTCCTGTAAACGTTGATTCCATCGTCGCTGTTGTTTTGAATCGTGTTATAGCTGAAGTTGTTGTTCTCGGAAATGGATTCGAAGAAGAAGCCGTGGCCCGTGTTGTAGCTCACGTTGTTATTGAAGAAAGTGTTGTAAGAGCGCAGGTATTCATTGTAGCTGTTGTCCAGGAAGGAAACTCCGTGCCTGCCGTTGAAGTCAATCGTGTTGTCGTAAATCTTATTGTAGCTCTTAACCTTATACGAGCCAAGCAAAAGCCCGTCGTAATTCGCCGAGCCTGCGCTGTTACGCGAAATATTATTGAACGCAACCGTGTTGTTGAACGTGTCACCCCAAAAGCGAACGCCGTACTGTACATTGTAAGAAATATTATTGTAAGAAAAATTGTGGTAATCGGCGCCATTAAAGTAAATCCCGTTTACGTTATTAGAATAAATCAAATTATCGTAAATCGTCCAGTTGCGGGCGCCGTCCGCGTTAATCCAGACGCCGTGGCCGTTACCGCCACTGCTATATGCTAGTATATTACCCTCTATCCAATTGTAATCCGCGTCGTCACCACCAGTGTAGACGCCACCCACATTATAAGAAAAATTATTGAAGGAAATATTATGGTATTCACCCCTAACACTACATCCGGTACCGCCGTTACTCCAAACCGTATTATTGTAGACCGTACTTCGAACCAACTCTTGCGTAAACCCAATCCCCACTCCGGAGTTGGAGTGAACAACGTTATTCGTTACATTACAATAAGACCCAATGGAAAAACCACCGGTATTATACGAGAAGTTATTACTAGAAAAATTGTTGTATTGCGAGGTAGCACTATAGCTGTACAAGCCAGAAGACCCGGAATCAAACACGGTGTTCTTGTAAAAAGTTACATAATCCGGCCCCCTAATGTATACCCCGTAAAGCCCGTTGCTCGTGAAATTATTCAGGTAAATGAAAACGTTTTGCAGGGACGAATAAAGATACAAACCCGTGTTGCCGTTATACGAAAAATTATTGTACGAAAAATTAGCCCAAGACCCGCCATAAAAGTACGCGGCGACGCCCGTATTAAACGAGAAAGTATTACCGATTATTGAAAAGTTAGAGCGGTCAATCGAATTGGGACTAAGTGAAATGGCGCGGTCGGCGTTATAACTAATGTTATTATAAGAAATATTCAACTTGTCAACGCCAGCTGAATCATAATCGTCAATTCCTTCGAGGGTTTGAAACGCTATAGTGTTAAAGGAAATGTTGTTAGCAGTTGGCCTATCAGCAATGTAATGGCCGTTCAAGTAAACCCCGTAAGCGTTGTGTGATAAGTTATTGTACGAGACATTGTTCTCGTCGCCGTAGTAAATGTAGGCAGCGTAAGTGGTATTCCAAACCGTGTTATTGAACGCAATGCCGCGGCTCGCGGAAGCATTCGAGAAGTAAATGCCCTTAGAAAAATTCTTTATTTCACAATTCTTCACGGTGACGCCTGCAGCGCCGATTTCCACGGCAGTGCCAGTGGAATCCGAGTAAATCGCGTAGTTGTTGCAGTCCAAGGTAACGCCCACCGTGCTAATGTTAAAGCAAGTCGAGTTCCCGGTGGCGTTAACGTTGGCAGTTAGCGTCAAGTCCCCCGCTATTTCCCGGCAATAATCGTTGCGCACCATGATGGGAGCGTAGTCATTACCGTTACCTATCCAACGGGTTTGGCTGGAGTTGTACGGGTAATCCGCGCCCGAGTCACCGTAACCGTCTCGGTCCGAGTCGATTATGTCGTAATCCGTAATGTCCTCGTAGTAGTTGCCTTGTGGAGTGCCGCCGCTAGTCGTGTTATAACTGCTGCCGGTAGCGTCGTCGTCGCGGACGAAGTAGGTCAAACCGCCTAGGAACAAGTTATTGAATACCAGATTCCCGTTACTGCCGCTGATAAAATACAAATCCGAATCTTGATTAAACGAATTTTTTTGAATCGTGTTCCCGGTTGAAGTGTGATTCCCGAGGAATCCCACCGAATTATAACTGGCATTATTATACGAAACATTATTCGAATCCGGAGCGTCGAGGAAAACCCCGTAATTAGCGTTTGAATAAAAAGTATTATTGAAGATAGTGCACCCGTCGGCGCCGTCACCGTTAACTTCTATGCCGTCATCGCAATGATAAACCGTGTTAAAGCTGGCGTTGTTGTAGCCGCCGCTAAAGTAAATCCCGTTCGCCGAGTTATCGTGAATCGTGTTCCAGTAAACATCGGATTCAGTGGTGCCTTCAAAGTAAACGCCGTCCTCATTATAGGAAACGTTATTCATGCTGACGTTATTGCCCGTGCTGTTCTCGTGAAAATGAAACGCTTTCTTCAAATTATCCCAGACCGCGTTGTTATGGAAGTGCATGCCGCCTAAGTGCGCATCAACTACTACCCCGGACTGAAACCCGTAAATATTACAATTCCTAAGGGTAAGCCGATTATCTTGAACGCTAATCGCGTCACCGGAAACATCACCGTAAATGGTATATCCGTCACAATTCAAGTCCAAGTCCGTGTCGGTAACATTAAAACAAGTCGAGTTACCGCTCGCGTTCACGTCGGAAGTCAAGGTAAAATTAGAAGTAATCTCTTGGCATACGGAAGAGACTCCGGGAGACGAGCTCATCATTGCCAGGTATTCGTCTTGTATGAATGACGCTGAACGGTTGGCGTTGCTCGCCGTGAAGTTCGCGATTTTAATGCCCAGTGCCGCAGTGCTCGGTTGATTTTTACCCCAAGACAAAACATAAGAAGCATCCGTGATTGCTCCTGCGGCGATATGCCCCGAATAATTACCGTTAATGTAGCAGTATAAGTTCGAACTGTCCCAATTCATTGTTACGGTTGCCCACTCGTTTAAAGGCAATTCGTCTTTACAAATAAGTTGTTTCGACCCTCCATCCCAAAAATACATCTTTAAATTGGTTCCATTAGCCGCCTCAATATCAAAATGGCCACCAGAATCAATCATTAAATTGTATTGCCCAAACGTTCCCGTTTGCATTGCTGTTGAACGGTTCACCAAGAAAGTGAACGCGCCGGCCCCCGTAGTAACAAAACTACTCACAGCGCGATTCCAATTACAATTGTGTTCGACTCCCACTGTAAAAGTCAAGGTATCCTCGCCGTTCGGTCCATCACCGGCCGTCCAAGTAGGCTCCCCGCCTCCTCCGGTATTCGAGCAATTCCAACCATTAATGTAATCCACGCCATTAGCCGCAGACGCGTCCATGTAAGCCACGGCAGTATAATTTGCATCCCACGCATTCGCCGCGCACGCGAGCAAGGCGAGCACTAGGAATAACCGAATGCCCGCGATTCCAGTAAAACGGGCGTGCATAGTACTGCCTTTCTTCAATTTACACCCACTGCGGAATAAGACGCTTTAAAAGCTTAAAAAGCTTGCGCGGAGGGCAAGCGTTAATAATGGTTTTAGCACTTGTTTTGTAAGTCATTCTCTTTTAGAAGGTGGTTTTATAGTGAAAGTAGTTTTCGGCGACCCTAAAACAGGTAATTGTTTTCAAGTTGAAGTTGAAGAAGCAAAGGCACCCCAGTTCTACGGAAAAAAAATCGGGGATAAATTCGAGGGCGGAGTCATCGGGCTCCCCGGCTACGAGTTAGAGATAACCGGCGGCTCGAACAAACAAGGCACGCCCATGGTAAACTATGTGCCCGGCGCGCGCACGATTAAGAGCGTCCTGCCCCGCGGCACGGGCGTACGCAACTTCAAGAAAGGCAATCCTATTGCAAGCGGGGAAAGGAAAAAGAAGCTCGTCGCGGGCAGCATGCTGAACGAGAGCACGGCTCAAGTGAACGCGAGAATCGCCAAGGAAGGCGGGCAAGGCCTCGCCGAACTCGGTTTCAACTCCAAGAAGGAAACTGAGGAAGAAGCTAAGAAGGCAGAGGAAGCACCAAAGGAAAAATCAAAGGTAGAGGAAGCTCCTAAGGAAGAGCCCAAAGCAAAAGAAGCGCCTGCGGAAGAGAAAAAGGCTGAGGAAGCGCCCGTTTTAGAAGAGAAGAAGGAAGAACCTAAAGCAGAGGAAAAGATTGTAGAGGTTCCTGCCGAGGAAAAGAAGGAGTGATTTTAATTGCGAATTGCAGTTGCAAGTGACCACGCGGGATTCGAGTTAAAAGAGAAGGCTAAGGCATGGCTCTCGGAACTCGGTTTTGAAGTCGTGGACCTCGGCTGCGAGTCGAAAGAGTCATGCGATTACCCGGTTTTTGCTAAGAAGTTAGCTAGAATGGTGGCTTCCGGCAACGCGCACTACGGCTTCATGTCCTGCGGCACGGGCGTGGGCTCTTCAATCGCGTTGAACCGCTTCAAGGGCGTTCGCGCCGCATTGTGTACTAATGTTTTAATGGCTAGGCAAGCGCGCGAGCACGTTAACGCTAACATTCTAGTGATGGGCGAGAAAACCACCATCGGCGACACCGCCAAAAACATTATTACTGCTTTTTATTCCACGGGCTTCAGCGGCGTCGAGAGGCACGAGCGAAGGGTGCGGCTAATTGACGAGTGAAGTGTGGGCTTCGGTACTCGGGCGCGACCTCGAAGAATTGGATTACTCTTACTTAAAGCGAATAGGAATCTTCGGCTTGCATTTCGACGTGATGGAAGAGGAATTCGTGGGTAACACTTCGTTTACTGCCAAGGACTTGGACCGCGTGCTCGGAAAGGGCTTGCCTTTGGACGTTCATTTGATGGTGAAGAAGCCGCTCGATTGGGTGGACGATTTCCTCGTTGATGGAGTTGAGTGGGTGAGCGCGCACGCGGAATCATTGCGCACGACTCCCGTACTACAAAAAATAATCGATTCTAAGAAAAAGGCTGGCCTCGCTTTGAACCCGCGAAGCCACGCAGGCATAATCAAGCTGTACGCGGACATCACGGATTTCGTGCTCGTGATGGGCGTGCAGCCCGGCAAAGGCGGGCAGGCGTTCCAGCCGAAAGTACTCTTGAAAATAACCGAGCTAGCCAGTGACTACGGCAAGCTCGTTTCCGTGGACGGAGGGTTGAACGCGGACACTGCTCCGCAGTGCGTGAAAGCAGGAGCGCAGAAACTGTGCGTTGGCTCTTACTTATTCAATAACCTAAGTTGGGATGACGAGGAAGCCGACCGAAAGCTAATCGATTCAATCGCGGCGCACGAAAGCAACGCCGATTAAGACCACGCTAACCATCAACGCCAATAATAATTGGTTCTCCGGCCAAGCCGGCAAATTCAAGCCCTTACTAGCGGGAGTGCCCGTAGTGTCCCAAGACTGCGTGAACGGGTTGTTCGCCGGAATGCCGCGCGTTCTCCCGTTCTCGTCGCCCATGAACCCGATTCCCTTGTTCGCAAACTCCGGGCTGAGGGGTATGTCCTGCCCGTTGTAAACATTAATCGCTCCCGTACTCGGGTTGAAAGTGAGTATGCCGTCGTCACCGCGCGCGGCTAGGAGTGCGAGCACTTCATTCAAGCCGTTCGGCCCTTCGGCGGAGAGCATGGGCTGTCCGTTCTGCATGTCGAAACCGAATCGGAATTGGCCTTCGTCCGTGTCGAAAGCGAATTGGCCGTTCCCAAGGTCCTCGCGGCCGGTAATCGCGTAATCAGTCGCCTCCCCGGTGTTCTTGTCGATGACGCGGAGGGTCTCTCCGTCGAAATAGTAAATGTGGTCGTCCGTCTCGAACACGTCCATGCCGCCTTCGCCTTGAATCGCGTCGAGAGCCGCGTTTAATTCTTCACCGCTCTCTTCGGCTCCCGTTTTTGCTTGCACGCCGAGGTTCACTTCCCCGTCTTCCAAGCCGGAAGTAAGCGCTCGGATGTTCTGCGCGCTCGTTCCCGCGAGCGAGTAAACAAACAAGAGCATCTTTCCGTTCGAGAATTCTATTTTCCCGCGGTCACCGATTATGGTTTGCACATCGCCGATGGGGCGCTTGGGCTGGCCGCTTCCGGAGAGTTCTGCGCTTACCACTCCGCTCTCGTCAACGCTGATTGCGAGTTTGGACGCTTGTAATTCCTGGCGTGAAGCAAGACCTAGTTGGTCAACTCCCGGCGCGGTGATTTCCTCTCCGAACATTTCATCTTTCTCTTCGTCAGGGTAGAGTACTAGGAAGCGGATTGCGTCACCCGCGAACGAGGCGACTCCCTTGTCAGTGTCAATGCTGGAAATCGTGCCGATTACCTCGCTCAAGTCATTCGAAGCGTCACGGTAAGTGACCATTGAAATCGCGGACTTTAAACAATCCGCACCGCAGTTGCCGGTTAATGTTGCCCCGGCGCGATAATCGATTTGAATGAACTCGCCTTGACAATTAAGCGAGTGCTCGATTATCTTATTCGGAAGGATGACGCGGCCGTTCTCTTGCGAGCGCATGCGGCCGAGCGCGCGCACTTTATTCCAATAATCGTTCAAAGAGAGGCGTACGCTGCCGTCGTTATTGTAAACCGTAATGCCGTCCTCTCCCAAATTAAAGTTGAGCTCGCCGTTCGCGTAGTTCTCGTTGAACTGGCACGAAGCATCCCCGGCTAACTGGTCGAATAATCCTCCTTGCACGCTCCACGCGCTCTCCTCGACTTGCAGGTATAATAATTCGCTTGGCGCGACCGCTCCGGTTTGGTCTTGCATTACGGTCTTGAAGTTGAGTATGGTTCGCAGGTTGCTTAACGCCGAGCCAGTAACGGGGCTATAAGATTCCATCGCTGCTTCGCCGGCAGTCATGCTCGATATTGATTCGGTTATTGGCTGCAATAACTCATTCAATTGGTTTGAATCGGTTTCCAAAGTTTTGGCTAGTGGTTGATAAGTTAATAGTTTGTATTGCGAGTCCTTGCAACTTGAAACGTACTGCATTGCCTGGTTTCCATGGTAAATCCTAAACGCTTGCATCGGCTGAACCCAAGAAATAACATTAGAAAAAGTCGAAAAAATAGAAGTCCATTTCGAAGCTGCGGCTATAGCCTTATCATTAATCGGGCTATTAAATAATTCTCTCACTTTTGCAAGGCTTGGAAACATT
>CAYZDE010000004.1:0-40526 GCA_964477205.1 Microcaldota archaeon | reverse complement strand
AAGACTCGCCGCCTTGCGTTGAAGTCATTTCAACTCTCGACTTGCCGTCGGCGAACCACACGTGCATGGTGCCCGCAACTCCCTCTTCTTGAACAGTGATCGTGCACTCGCCGGATTGACCGAGCGCCATTATCGCCGCGTAGTCCAATCCTTCGAAGATATTGCCTTCAACGGACGCGGGCTCGCTGGCAGCGGCTTGCGTTGGTTCGCTGGCCCCGGCTTGTGCGGATTCGCTCGCCGCGATTTGCGCTGGAACTCCGCTTTCGGGAGCGGCTTCATCGCCGCCGATGCACCCGAAAACGAGTAGCGACGCAAACAATAATACAATTGCAAGTTTCTTCATAACTTAATCAACCTCTTAAAAATTAAAGAAAAAGAGGTTTAAAGGGGTTGCGTCCCCTTTTTGAAAAGAAAAAAGGGGCTTACTTCTTGGCTTCGAAGAACTGCTTGTACACGAATGCGCCGAATACGAGGAACGCCGCTAGTATGAGCACGTACACTACGCCTTGGTTCGCGACGAACACTCCCGTGTGCGGCAAAGCCTCGCCTTCAAGCGAGTACTCGATTACCGCCGGCTCAAAGCCGTCCTTTAGAACGGTGATTATCCAAATTCCTTGCTCTCCGGTTTCAAGGAGCGCAATTCCGTCTACTCCGGCAACGAGCGAATAAGACTCGTTGGATGGGGAGTACAAGTCGACCATCGCGCCTTCCACCGAGTTAACGATAATTGAATTGTTAGCGTATTCCACACTCACGTTCAATGGCTCGGACTCAATCGAGCCGGTTTCGCCTGCGCCGACGACCTTTAGCTTCATGGTGGCTACTGACGACAAGCCGGTTGAGAGCGCTTTCACGGTTACATCGTATTCATTGCCCGCTTCGTTTAGCGGGGGCGAGACCACGAGGAACACTTGGCCCTTCTCTTTCGGCTCGAGCGTGATAAAGTCCGGCTGAATGGACACCCACTTCGGCGCGTCAACGCTCAAAGCAAAAGTGTTCTTGAGTAATCCTTCGTTCGTCACGTTTACGGTAATGAGCGTGGATTTGCATTCAACGAATTCTCCTTCGGATAAATCGATGCGGGCGGTGTAGCACTCCGCTTTGGAGTGCACCGTGATGTTAAGGCAAACTTTGTCCGTGGAGTTTTGGGAAAGAGATAGGACATTGAATACTACCGCGTACTCGCCCGGCTCGGCATCGCAAGTGAACACGTGAGGGAGTAATGTCTTCCTGCTCTTTCCGGCGATGGTAGTGGACGAAACATTATCGAATTCCAGCCACTCCGGTGCCGAAGACAATTCAATGCGGAAGTCGTCGGTCAGGAATCCCGTGTTAACCACTTCGGCAACGAATACCTTGTCCTGGCACTGGCAAACGAAGTCGTTCTCAGTGAGGACTTCCACGTCGTAACAGCGCACGAGCTCGAATTCCTGCGAGGCTTCTCCAATAGAGTAAGTGGACTCCGCTAGGAAGCGCGGGGTGTAATTACCATCCTTTATTCCAGGGGTAACTACTAGGTACACCGCCTTCTCCTCCCCTGCATTCAAGTGGATGCGGGTTTGGTTCAAATACATGAATGAAACATTATACAAGCTCAAGTCGAACCAGGCCTCGTCTCCGAGGTTTTCAATTTTAACCTTGTGCTTGCTGACGCGGTCGGTGCAAACGCGTTCGGGTAGTTGCGGCGTGATACGGACTCCGTAGCAGGGGCCGCTTTCAACCGATAGAACCGTGCTGGTGGAAGCGCCCAAACCGGACTCGGCGACGAGCGTAAAAGAAGTGTTGCCAACGCTTTCATCCAGCGTGACTATTACTTCCTCGGACACTCCCGGGCCGAGCTCTAAACTGGAAATCGCGAATGATACTTTAGTCGATGAAGAGGAAAGCCATACCTCGTCCGAAAGGGCTCCGTTGTTCGTGACGACCATCGGGAACGACTCCTCGCGCTCGATGCACTTGTCGACTTGCTCACTCTCAAGGGTCGGGAAGTCGAGTGAAAGGGATTGGCAATCCTCGATTTCAAATGAAAGCGTAATCGTGTCCTCATCCTCGGTCGGCTGGCCGGTCAAGGCGTAAATGCTAACCGCGCGGATTTGCACTTCAAAGTCGCCGATGGCGAGCTTCGTAGAGTCGATTTGCACTTGGACCGTTGAGGCGCCCTCGCTCGGAACGAAAACAATGGTAGGCACCGTGACCGCGGCAGCTCCCTCACCGGTGACGAAGAGAGTGTAATTCTTATCGGCGGTTCGGCTGTCATTCTTCAATAATAGCTGGTAAGACTTGGACTCACCGAAACACATGGACTTCGATGGCTCCAAATCGGTAATGGAAACGCAAGGCACTATGTTAAGAGTCATTGTGGATTGCTGTGAGCTGGTTGAAGACGCGGCGGTAACCGTGAAGTCGTACAATCCAACGGACGAGAAGCAAGTCGGTGTTAGGAACGAATATACAGGCATTGATTGGCCCGGCTCTACGACCGCACTCTCAGGCGCGACTATGCCCCAAGGCTGGTCGCCTTCAATTGAGAAGGTGAACGAGTCGGCGTCGGTGCCCGTATTAGTTGCCTCGAAATTCACTTGCGCGGTATCACAGATACACGCTTCAGTGTAAACGCTCTCCGGGAGAAGCGTCAAGCTGGAGGCCGAGGCAAGCACGGCAAAAGCAACGAATACAATAAACAGTCCGGTAAAACGCGACATATAAACCACCTAACAGTAGTAAATAACACAAAAGATATATAAAGCTGGTGGCTATTTAAACGCGTTTCTTGCCTGCAGAGTGCACTGCGTCCGCCATTTTCTTCATTTTAGACGCGTCGCGCTTCTCAAAGGCATTTCCAACGTGTACGCCGTGCGCACCCGCTTCGATGCACGCGCTAGCCTGCTCGGCGTTTTTTATGCCGCCGGCGTAGAAGTACAATAAATCATCCCCGCATACCTTTGATATTGCGGATAGCATTTCCCTTGGGGCGGGTTCCGGAGCGCCACTGCCGGAGTCGGTAATGAACACGTGGCTGCCGAGGAATTTAGCGGCTAAAGCGCAAGCAGCGGCTAAATCACCGCGCTCGCGGGGAACCAAATTGGCATTGCCTATCCAGCCGACCGCCCTTCCCGGCTCGAGGATGACGTAGGTAGTAGGAATGGCTTCTATGCCGGCACGGGCTACCACGGGTGCTGCTTGAATTTGGGCGGTGCTAAGCCAATAGACATCACGCGAGTTGAGCATTTGCATGAAGTACACGGCATCAGCGTACTTCGTGACGCCGCCGGGGCCTCCCGGGTAAAGAGTAATCGGTATGCTGTTGCTAACGGCTTCCTTTATTTCCTTGACCGCATTATCGAGTATCGTGCCTTGCGCACCGATGCTGCCTCCAACGAGTACGGCGTCCGCGCCGCTCTCGTAAGAGTCCTTGGCAATTGCAGCGCACTCTACGGCCGAGAGCTTGTCGGGGTCTATGAGGGAGAACAATAAAGCACCTTGTTCAGCCAATAATTCACGGTAATACTTTTCTACTCCGTTCTTGAACATGATGTAATACGATTGCGAACCGCGCCTAATTAATAGTATTGTTGGCTTACCAAGAATCAATGAAAATACTGGTTACCGGGGGAGGAGGCCGCCTTGGAAGGGCATTGCTAATGGAATTGTCACGAAAGCACCCCGTTACCTCGATTGGATTAACCGACCCCAGAATCGAGCGCATTCGATTCAAAAAAGCAAACTTGTTGAAAGACGAGCTCGACTTTTCAGGATACGATGCAATAGTGCACTTGGCGGGAACAGTGAATTACACTCTTCCAAAAGAGCGCGTTTTCGAGTTGAACGCGGTAATGACCGGCCGCGTGCTGGAAGCCGCAAAAAAGGCGTGCGTTAAGCGATTCGTATTCATTTCCACTACTTCGGTTTACCATGGGAGCTACGAGGGGCGCATTAATGAATCTTCAAAAGAGAGCCCGGTGAACGCTTACGGGCAAAGTAAAATAGAGGCGGAGAGGCTAGTTCGCGATTCGAAAATCCCATTCATCATACTCCGCTTGAACACGATTTACGGGCCAACATTCAAGACAGGGTATTACGAAGTCTCGCGCCTCGTGAAACGGGGAAAGCAGAAGATAATCGGCTCGGGAAATAACAAAATAGCATTATTGCACGTTAACGACGCAGTGCGCTCCATTTCACTCGCCTTATCAAGCCCTCGCGCCCTCGGAGAAACCATCATAATCGCGAGCGAAGAGGAATTGACTCAGCGTAATTGTTACGAGGCTTTAGCCAAGACAATGGGGTGCGAGCCGCCTACTAAAAGCGTGCCGGCGTGGCTAGCTTATGCGGCAGTGAAGTATTACGAATTAAAGGCAAGGCTTTTCGGAGGGAAGATAAAATTCACGGCTGAGAGCGTTCGAACCCTTGGGGAAAACCGGTCTTTTGACGCGTCAAAGGCTCGCGAGCTCCTCGGCTTTCAAGCGCATAAAAAGTTTGCAGAAGGAGTCAAGGAAACGATGGCGGGTTGGAACTTGTGAGTCTTGAGGAAAAGCTTTCTGAAAAAGGGTATTCCAAGAAAGAGTTGAACGAGGCCGTCCGGAAAAAAAAGAAAGAGTACGCCGGCTTGCTGTCAAGAGAGGATGCGGTGCGATTGCTCGCGCGTGAAAACGGAATCGAGCTTGTAGAAGAAAAAGAATTAGCCGTTGTTGACTTATCCAAGGTAAGTGAAGGCGCGGGTTTTAACGCGCGCGTTATCGTCGAAAAGGCGTATTGCCCGCGCGAGTTCGAATCGAAAGAGCGAAATGGCTTGGTTGCGAATGTGACCGTGAAGCAAGGCACCACGAAAGCAACCTTGGTTTTGTGGAACAAGGAAGCCGCCTTGGTTTCCGACGGGGTCGTAAGAAGGGGCGCACACTTGCTTCTCGAAAACGTAATCGCTAAGAAAAACAACGGGCTCCTTGAAGTGCACTCGCGTTACTTAACCAGCATTAAGCAGGAAGGGCTGGATGCCCCGGAGCCGACACCGTTAACCGGCTTGAACAACGGCGACTTGGTCGTCGAGGGAATAGTAATTGCTAACTCCGGCCTCCGCGAGTTCGAGAGGAATGAAAGGAAAGGCCGCGTGTGCAATTTGGGAATAACCGACGGGGCAGTTAAATCCGCGTTGGTTTGCTGGGATTATAATGCTTCAATCGCCTCTGCCTTCAAGTTAGGCGACAAAGTGTGGGGGGAAGGGCTGACTTACCGAAATAAAGAGTTGCACGCGGGCAGCGATGCAATAATATTCAAGGAGGCAAGCGAGCCTGAGCGGCTGCAAAAAACGCAAATATCTTTAATAGGAAATGGAGAGCGGGCGGTCGTGGAAGTAAAACTCAAATCATTATTCGAAGCAAAGGAAAGTGAATCCGGCAAGGTTTACTTGAGCGGCGAGCTTGAAGACTCAAGCGGCTTTAAGCGCTTCGTTGCATTCGATGACAACGCGTTCGCGCTACTCGGCGGGAAGCCGGCAAAGGTAAAGCCGGGAACGCTTCTCAACATAAAGAGAGGCTACTTACTCAAAAAGGCCGCGATTCTCAGCGTGCGCGGAAAAACTAATGATTACAACGGAGAAATCGAGTTAATCGTCGAGGACGTAGGCTTAGTGAAGGATTGAACGGACGCGCTCGCACAACTCTTCCCGCGACCCGTTGTTTAGTATCACGCAATCCGCAGCGCGCATGCATTCCAGTATTCCAAATGATTTTCCCGCGGCCTCGCGCCCCTCACTCTCCTTAAACTGCTCAGGCGTCAGGGCTTCTCCTTCGCGGGCTCGAATCCTTGCCCGCTCGAAGCGCATCCCAAAAGGCGCCTCCACTGAAACCAGCTTGAAGTTTTCGCCGAATACCTCTCGAAACTCGCGCACTTCGTCCGGCGAACGAATTCCGTCAACGACCGCGTTGCCGGGCAAACGGAGAGCCAACCGCTTTGCGAGAATTGCGTTGCCTTCTTCTGCACGCAAGCGGGTAACGAATTCCTGCAGGGACCCGCGGGTAATTGGAATTCCTTGAGCGCGCATTGAGCAACGGAGTTCATCGCTTAAAACAAATACAGGCACGCCCGCCTCCTCGGCAATCATTAATGCCACGGTGCCCTTGCCAGCGGCAAACAACCCGGTCAAGCCGTAAATCAAGAGTAACACCTAGGATGACACGCGGCTCAGTTTCGGGCCGTTCGGCGTGTCTTGAATTGAATAACCCTTCTCCTTCAACAAGTCGCGAATCCTGTCGGATTCGGCGTAATCCTTGTTCTTTCTGGCTTCCTCGCGCTTACCGGCCAAAGCCAGCACTTCCGCGTCGAACTCCTGCCTTGTAAATTGCATCACTCCGAGAATCGAGTCCGCGCGCTTTAGGAATTCCAGCACGCGGGCTAGCGAATCCCCCCCGGCGTTCCCGGAATCAATGGAAGCGTTCACAATGCGAATGAGCTCAAACAAATGAGGGAGCGCTTGTGAAATTTCAAGGTCGTCATCCAATGCTTCCTCGAAGCCCTTTGACGCGCGCTCAATTGCCTCGTCAATTTCCTGAGACGCGCCGTCCTTCTGCATTGAACTCATTACCCGATCCACAAAGCCGTCGAGTTTCTTAATCGTGTTCTCCGCTTGCTCGAGGGCCTTGAAAGTGAAGTTTAATTGGCTGCGGTAATGCGTTGTGAGCAAGAGCCAGCGCACGGAACGAGGGGAATGCCCTTTAGCGAATACGCCGCGTAAAGTGTAAAAATTTCCTGCGCTCTTGCTCATCTTACGGCCTTCAACCAGCAAGTGCTCGCAGTGCGCCCAATGCCGCGCGAATTCCTTCCCGCTCGCGGCTTCACTCTGGGCGATTTCGTTCTCGTGGTGCGGAAAAATCAAGTCAACGCCTCCCGCATGCAAATCAAACGATTCGCCGAGGTACTTAACGCTCATTGCCGAGCACTCCAAGTGCCAGCCGGGCCTTCCCTTACCTAACGGCGTTTCCCAAAAAACTTCGCCGTCATCCTCGCCGTACGCTTTCCATAGCACGAAGTCGCGCGCCTCGTCTTTTCCGTACTCGTCGGATTTCACGCGGCCGGAAGCGCCATTCTTTAATGCGGATAAGTCCAAATGCGAGAGTTTCCCGTAATCCTGAAACTCTCTCACCTTATAGTAAATCGAATCGTCGTCTCCCTTGTAAGCGAATCCCTTATCCAAGAGTTTCTGCACTAGCGCAACCATTTCGCTTATGTGCTCCGTGGCGCGAGGGTACGCCTCAGCAGGCTCTATGTTAAGCGAGTGCAAGTCTTCATGGAACGCTTTCTCGTAGCGCGCCGTAAAATCCTTCAAGGCAACGCCTTCTTTTTTAGAGTCGCGGATGGTCTTGTCGTCGACGTCCGTAATGTTCATTACTTCATTGACTTGAAAACCCTTGAACTTGAAGTACCTGCGCAGTAAGTCCGAGAAAATGTAAGAGCGGTAGTTGCCGATGTGCGCGTAATTGTAAACCGTCGGGCCGCATACGTAAAACCTTACGGTATTGCCTTCTGAAGGTGAAAATTTGAGTTTATCGCGCTTGAGCGTGTCGTATAATCTAAAGCTCATAGGGGAATAAAGTAGCCTTGCGTTTAAAGCGGTTACGCGTGCGCCAGCTCGGCTGCAAAAGCAGTGCTCGACACAATGTCTCCAAGGCCTACGGTGTGCACCGGCTTATCCACGAAAGTCGCGGGCACTGCAATAGAGTAGCGGCCTCGCTTCTCCTTGAATTCATTGCAAGCGAATTTCGCCTTCGCGATTGCAGCGCGCTTAATTCGCGGGCGCTCCTTGTTATTGCCCCCCGCCTTGAACGACGCTTCGTCCGAAGCAAGGAGGCACGCGTCAACAGCGCGTTTCGCGTCACGCTTCCCGCTCAATACTACCAAGTGCAAGCCGAGAGTGTGGACGTGCAGCCGCTCGAGGTCGAAAGAATCGTAAACGCGCTCCGCGGCGCGTAAAAGTGACCGCGGGTTGCTAATGTCGAAACCCTTGTTGAACAACGCCTTGTGCAGCTCGCGTAACTCTATTTCATTAAGCCCCAAGCTGTCTATTGTCCGCGAAAGCTTTCTGAGAACTCTGGATTCTATCCGCTTGTCCTTAAACGGCACATACTCGCAATGGAATTCAAACCTTCCACGACCTTGCTTTAGGGCTTCCAACTGCGCGGTAACCGCACTCAAATCGCGTTCACTCTCTAAGTGGTGGAAACCGGAGAACACGCAAGCGTCCAGCATCCCGCCGAGGTCACGCAAGCGCGCTTTGGACCACTCCCTGCCGAATCGCACTTTTTGCCTTAGGCGGGAAGAGTAAATCACGCGGTTCGGCCTGCTTGACAATTCACGCCCGTACTCGAGGACTAAATTCTCCTTTGTAAATCGTGAGTTAGTGCACTCGCGGATCGGCTTCGTCGTCACTCCGGATTCAATAGGTAAAGGGTAAGCTATGCGCTTTGAGTGCAAGCGCGCGAGTTCCTTGGATAGCATGAGAGGGTACACGAGGGTCCTGCAGCCGAGGCGCATTAGGTTCTCCCCGATTAGGCTGGCCTGACCGCCTAGGCGAAAATCTCCCTTTGAATCCACGCTCGCCTCCAACCACTTGATTACGCCCGGCTTGGCCGAAACCAGGGCGGCTTCACCGTGCTCCACGGACCACTTCAACGCCGCGAATGCTTCGGCACGGTTTGCAACCACACCCAAGGGAAAGTAGTCCTTTGAGGATAAGTCACGCACCCGCGCCAGCTCACGCTTTGAAAAGGAAAGGGGAAAAGATTGGTAAGAGGGAACGCCTATCCTCTTGACCGCGTCAATGTTCGAGTTGAACGCGGTTAGCACACTCAAACCGAGCGGCTTTAATCCTCGCGCTTTTTCGAGTCGCTCATTCCAATCCGTCCGCATAATCAACAGGTTCCTGAACTGCCTGAACCTTCCTCAAAGCCGAATCCCGGCGAGGTTTGTGTTTCAGAGAGTACGGTGTCACACTCTTCCGGCGCTTCAATGAAAGCAGAGCAAATCGCTTGCTTGATTGCTTCGGGGCTGCGCGAGACCTGCATGGTCTTGCCGTTGAGAACGAAAGTAGGCGAACCGCCTACATTGTAAGCCTCGTTGTCCGCTGCAAACAAGTCGTAAGCGGGCTGCGCCGGGTCGATTTCGAACTCTTCGTGCGTCTCGTTCACGCACGATTCAATGAGTGTTGCATTGAACCCGGAAGCATTGATGCACGCGCTGGTGTTTCCAGAGCCAGCGAAGCACTCGAAATACTCCCAGTGCTTTGCTTCACCGTACTCTTCGTTAATGCAGTATTGGCGAGTGTTCTCCATTGCTTCTTCTTCACCGTGCATGGTGTAGTAAACGAATTTGACTTTAATGTCCGCTTTTTCTCCGAGGAGCTCCCAAACGGGCAGGACTGCCTTCTCGAATTGGAGGCCGTACGGGCAATAACTCATGACGAACACTTCTGCTTCCGGCCTCGCGGTTTTCACGAGTTCCGGCTCGGGCGAGGGCGACGGCTGCTCCGGCACTTCCTCCTTCAAGTCGAATGCATTAGTGAACATGGTCGCTCCGTCGGGCGTCACGAAAGCGTCGAGGGATTGAACTACTATCCCGCTTTGAATAAAGTCAACGCTGAATTCGAGCAAGCCGTTTGATTCACCCACATAAGTAGCCTCGGCATTCGCGCCCGCTTCCGCCGGCAAGCGTAAATTGATGTAATCTTCAACTATGCCCTTAGCTTCCAGAGAGCTAATCCCGCTCGTCTCCGGCGTCGGCTCCGATGCAAGCGACGCAAACAAGCTGTTTCCAGCGAAAGCGCCGATTGCAAGGCAAATCAATGCTAGGAATGCAAAGTGGGGAAGGAACTCCTGCCACTTCGGCTTCGCTTGCTTGTGCTCGTGTTTGTGTTCAATCATTCAAATATCACCTTGTAAAAGCAAAATAAACAAGATTTTCAGCGGTTATAAATGCTTGCGAATTCACTTCGTGGAAACGATTTTCACTACCGCACCATTGGAAAGCGGGCTCTCTTTTGAGAGGCGCATGTGAGAGCGGGCGTCCACCGCATACAAAAACCCGTCCGCTAAGTCGGAATGAATTAAGCGCGCGAGGTCCAAGGCCGTTGAGCCGCTCGGCAAGAGCATTGCATCCGGCAGCACTGCTCCCTTATTATCCGTCCAGTGCTTCTCGTCTTGGACCGGGTAAGCGACCATCAACCCGAGTGACTCAAACACGATTTGGTTCAACAATTGTTGAACGCCGGTGCCAGCATTTAATTCAACGAACGACTTGATTTTTTCCAATGCCTTGTGCAAGCGCGCGTCCTCTGTCTTCACGGTTACGCTTGAACCGTCGTAATCCACTAGGCCCTTCTCCGCCGCCTTTTCAAGGGCAAGCTCGTAATCCGCGGATACCTCGTGCAGGGGATACCCTAGAGAGCGCAAGGAAGCCACTCCTTTTTTGGAAGTCGGTAAATCACACTTGTTAGCCGCTATGATTATCGGCTTCGTCTTCTTGCGCACGCAGCTCGCGAACTTCAAGCAACTTTCATCCATCCACTCCCATGCATTGGGGGTCAAGCCGGTTTCTCGGAGGCACTTCTTGAGCACGCTTTCGGTGACGCCGACTCCCGAGAGCGCTTGTTGGAATGCGCCCACGCAATTGCCGCGCGACTTGGGGGCGTTCCTCTTGACGACCGAAGCCAGCCAATAATCGATTTCGTTCTCGAGTATGCGCACGTCCTCGGCGGGGTCGTGAGACCCAGGCGCGCATTTGTTCCCGTCAGCGTCCGTTGAACCGGACGCGTCGGCAACGCAAATGAGCGCGCTCGCAGGGCCTAAGTCGGACAAGAATTGATTGCCCCGCCCCTTGCCCTTGTGGGCGCCGGCCACCAGGCCGGCAACGTCGATTACATTAATCGGAACGCGCCGCTTGTTGTTAACGCAAGACCCGCTGCGGGGGTTGCAATGCTCTTTTTCCTTGCAAGGGCAATCCGCGGTCGCAAAGGCAACGCCTTTGTTAGGGTCGATGGTAGTGAATGGATAATCCGCGATTTGGGCGTGGGCGCGCGTGAGAGCGTTGAATAGCGTGGTCTTACCCTTGTTAGGAAGCCCGATGAGTGCTACTAGCATGGTATGCGTTTTAAGAGCGCGCGGGTAATAACTTTTCGTATTATGCTTTGGACTGAGAAGTATGCGCCTAAAGGCGTGGAAGATTTCGCGGGTAACCCGAGCGCGCGCGAGGAAGCCGTGAAGTGGGCGCTTGACTGGAAGCGCGGCAAGAAAGGCAGGCCTTTACTGTTGAGCGGGCCGACGGGCTCCGGCAAGACCGCTTTAGTTAAGGCGGTTGCGGCGAGCGCGGGCTGGGAAATCCTCGACGTTGAGAAGGCCGACGTGAAGGATGACAAGCGGTTGAGGGCGCTGTTTTCCGGCTCCGGCTTGTACGGAACGCAATCCGTCCTGCTCGTGGACGCCGTGGACACGCGATTCAAGCAGAGTGGCGTAACCAAACTCGTTAAGTTCGCGGAAGATGCGGGGAAGCCCGTGGCGTTTACAATCGAAAACTTATGGGACCGCAAAATCGGTGCGTTGAGGAACGCTTGCATGAAAATCGCGTTGAAGCGCGTGAATTGGCTTACCATAAGGAAAATCATTAAGAAAATCGCGGACGAAGAGCGCGTCGAAGCGGACGAGGAGGGAATCGCGCGCGCCGCCGGGGGAGACTTGCGTGCGGCGATTAATGACTTGCAAGGCGGCTCTCGGGGGGGGCGAAATAAGAAGCTCGGCGCCTTCGAGGCAATCCGCAAGGTATTCAAAAAAAATTACGCTGAAGCAATGCGCGCGAAAATGGACTTCGACGGGAACTGGGACTTCTTCGTGAAGTGGATACAAGAGAACACGCCGCGCGAGTACGACCTCGAGGAGACGGCGAAGGCAATGCATTGGCTGTCACGCGGGGACGTATTCGCCGGGCGCATTCGAAAGCGCCAGGATTACGGGTTGCTGCGTTACGTGAACGCGTTGAGCGTCGGGGGCGTGGCGGCGAGTAAGAAATGCGTTCACAATTCGTTCACGCCTTACGCATTCCCATCCGACATCCGCGCACTCAGCTCGTCCAAGGCAACGCGCTACACGCTGAAAGCATTGTGCACGAAAGTAGGAGGCAAACTGCACTTGTCACGTTACGAAGCAATGCAGACACTACCTTTCCTGGGCTTGATGAAAGGCACGGACGAATACTTCGGGTTGGACAAAAAGGAAGCAAAACTACTCGCGGAGTTTGGCTAGCTTCACCGCGATTATAGCAAGGAACACTAATGCAACGAGCCACAAGTACGACTCGCTGAACCCTTGATAAGAGTCAATGAAAAAATCTTTTACTTCCTGGCTGAGTGAGGCCTCGCGCTCGAATGAAACATCCCAAATTCCGATGAGCGGGCCTTTCCAAGATAGCTCGTTGTGGCCTTCGTAAGTCACTCCGCCGACCGGAACCAACTCCACATTCAACGCGTCCGCGGGAAGCTTCATAAACAACTCGTGCCCGCTGCTCAATGAAAGCTCACCGGGCACGCCGAAACTCAGCTTCTTCTTATCCATTGAATAACGCGTGACGCGGTTGTTCACTTGCTCCGGAAGAAACAAGCCGGAAACGTCGTACTCCATTGAAACCGAAGCGGAAGTATGCCCTAACTCGAACTCGCGCGCAGCGATGACCCTCAGGTTCGACAATGCGCCGGCATAATGATAGCGAATGTTCTTACTGAAGCGCTGCCAATCGATTAAAGTCGCCTCACCTTGAAGCAAATAGTACTCGAAAGTGTTCGTCTCCTCCGGATTATCCAAAGTGAACACCGTCTTTTCGATTACATGCGCGCTTCCGTCGCCGTTAACTTGCACGGCCATGGAAAACGAGCGGTCCGTGTAAGCGAATGCCGCAGCGGCGAACAATAACAATAATAGCAACGCTTTTTTGCGCATAAACTAGCATTACAATATGGGCGCTTAATAACTTAATGACTTGATTTAAATGCGCTAACGCGCTAACCCCCGTTATAACAATGGCAGTCGAACTCGAATGGGATAAAAAAGGCATAACCACGCGCGACCAAGCGTCGCTTCAAGCACTATTGAAAGGCTGCTTCGGGTCGATGAAGTCAAAGCGCCTTGAGCTTGAGCCCGAGGAAGCATTATACTTAATGGACGTGCGAAAGGCATCGTGCAAGCAAAACAACCGCGAAGTATCATTCAACAAAATCGCCTCGAAATACCAAGGCCCGAAGTTTCTAGCGCGTTACTACTGCTACAAGGACTGGCGCGACCGAGGCTTAATCGCGAGGCCGATACGCGAAGCCGAAGGAGGCTATGGCCGCAGCCCCGTCGTGAACTACCCGAGTAAAGACTACGCCTGCCCGCGCGTAAACGCAAAAGGATTATTCTATTACGACGACTTGATGAGCATCATCGACGACGACTCAATCGGCGAGGAATTATACTTGAACCATTGGTTCGGGCAGTTCGGCACTTACAAAGCGCGCAAGCACGGCCGCTACCTAAAGCTGGACGCTTACGAGTCATTATTCCTAATGAAGCACGGCGGCTACGAATTGAACATCAAGGAAAAGCGCTTGGAAACCGAAGCGAAAAAGCGGCGCCCCGACTTCCAAGCATTATACTCAGTATACGAGGACTTCCGCCTATGCGGCTTCGTAGTGAAAACCGGCTTCAAATTCGGAACGCACTTCCGCTTGTATTTTCCCGGAGCATCGCCGAACCTCGAGAACGCCAAGTGGATGCACTCCAAGCACGTGGTGCATGCGTTTCCGCGCTCAACCCGCCTGCTAATCAGCGAGTGGGCGCGCGCAATCCGCGTAGCTCACGGCGTCAAGAAAACGTTCATCCTCGCCATACCCGGAGCCAAAGGAAAAGCGAAAACCGAGCTCGACTTCCTATTATACCACCGAAAAAAAGGGCTGCCCGAAACCCCGAAGGACGGCAAGCCGCGCTTCGCAATGCTCGCATTGAGCGAGGAGGAAGAAATAGGCGGCGAGGAACTCGCGCGCGCAATCGAGAAGGCCGCCGAACTGGGCCTCGACTTGGTCATGGCGATTTGCGACCGCGAGACGAGCATAACCTACTACCGGGTCAAGCGCATTCAGCTGCCCAAAAGCAAGTACGAGTACTACGAAATAGAATGGGTTCAACCTTGAACTACTCGGAACGAATTAAAAACGCGCTGAAGCATTGTTTACAGAGTGAATGAATAAAATGGAAACCGACCGGCTTGAAAAATTGAAGGCTTGGGAAGCCGAGGGAGTGAACGCTTACCCTTACTCTTACGCGCGCACGCATTACTCAACGCAAGTGAAAGGCGATTACGATTCGTTGGAAGGCAAGGAAGTGAGTGTGGCGGGACGCTTGATGACCAAGCGGTCTTTCGGTAAGCTAGCGTTCGCATCCCTGCAGGACTCGCGCGGGCGCATTCAATTAATGGTTCACGGCCTGCCCGAAGAAGAAATGAAGCGCTTCGAGCGCCTCGACGCAGGCGACTGGATAGGCGCAAAAGGCAAGGTCACTAAGACGAAGAAAGGCGAAATCAGCGTTGAAGTAAACGAATTCACGCTGCTCGCCAAGTCCCTGCGCGAACTCCCCGAAAAGTTCCACGGATTAAGCGACACCGAATTGCGGTACCGAAAGCGTTACTTGGACTTGATTATGAACCAGGAGAGCCGCGAAAACTTCGTGATGCGCTCGCGAATGATAACAACAATGCGCGCGTTCTTCGACGAGCGGGATTACTTGGAAGTGGAAACCCCGGTGCTCCAATCGACTTACGGCGGAGCCGCGGCGAAGCCCTTCAAGACGCACCACAAAGCGCTCAATACCGACTTTTACTTACGCATCGCGGACGAGCTTTACTTGAAGCGCTTGATAATCGGCGGCTTCGAGAAAGTGTACGAGTTCGGCAAGGACTTCCGCAACGAAGACATCGACTCCTCGCACAACCCCGAGTTCACGCAAGTCGAATTCTATTCCGCTTTCGAGGATTACGAGGACTTCATGCGCCTCACTGAAGAATTATTCTCAACTCTCGCCAAGAAACTCAAGGAAAGCGAATCGTTCGATTACCAAAGCAAAAAATTATCGTTCAAGGCGCCGTTCGAGCGGGTGAGCCTAGTCGAAGCGATTAAGAAAGAGAGCAAAATCGACGTTCTCTCGTGGGAATCCGACGCGGACGCGCTGAAGGCGGCTGAAGATAAAGGATTGAAGGTAAACCAGCCGACACGCGCGCACGTGGTGGACGCGCTCTTCGACGAATTCGTGCAGCCAAAGCTATGGAACCCCGCATTCGTCACGGACTACCCGGCTTACATGTGCCCGCTCACGAAAGTGAAGCGCGGGGAAGAGCGCCTTGCCGAGCGCTTCGAGTTGTTCATCGCGGGAATTGAATGCGGCAATTGCTACTCCGAATTAACGAACCCGCTCGTGCAAAAGCGAATGTTCGAAGCGCAAGCAAACGAGCGCGAGAAAGGGAACGAGGAAGCCCAGCCAATGGATAAAGAGTTCCTGGAGGCAATCGAGCACGGCATGCCCCCGACCGCGGGAATGGGCCTTGGAATCGGGCGGCTCGCCATGATATTCTCTAACCAGACGAGCATCAAGGAGGTCATACTCTTCCCGAGTGTTAAACCCAAGTAATTTAATACGAGCCCGCCTCCAAAGAGGTAGTAATCAACATGACTCAGGCAACGGTTAATATAGGCGTCGTGGGGCACGTGGACCACGGCAAGACCACGCTGACGCGCGCACTCACCGGGCAGTGGGCGGACACCCACAGTGAGGAAGTCAAACGCGGAATCACGATCAAGTTAGGGTACGCGGACGCGGACTTCAACAAGTGCAAGAAGTGCGGCGGGTACTACACAAGCAAAAAGTGCCCGTGCGGAGGCAACGGCGAGTTCGTGCGGCGCGTGTCTTTCCTGGACGCCCCGGGGCACGAAACATTAATGGCCACGGTAATCGCGGCATCATCCATAATGGACGGGGCAATATTCGTGATAGCCGCGAACGAAAAGTGCCCGCAGCCGCAAACCATCGAGCACTTAATGGTAATCGAAGCATCCGGAATAAAGAAAGTGGTAATCGCGCAAAACAAAATCGACTTGGTTTCCAAGGAAAAAGCACTCGAGCATTACAATCAATTAAAGGAATTCTTGAAAGGGTCCAGCCTTGAAAACGCGGAGGTAATACCCGTAGTCGCAAACTCGGGAATCAACGTTAACGCACTCATCAAAGCGCTCGTCGATAACATTCCGGAGCCGGACCGCAGCAAGGGCGAGCCGTTAATGTACCTCGCACGCAGCTTCGACATCAACAAGCCCGGCACGGTAATAAAAAAAATAACCGGCGGCGTGCTCGGCGGGTCGATAACGCAAGGAGTGCTTAAGGTCGGCGACGAAGTCATCATCTCGCCGGGCATTAGGCGCGAAGCAAAAGGCGGCGAACGGTACGATCAAATCAAGACGAAAATAACCGGATTGCACGCGGGCGGCGAGTCGTTAAAGCAAGCGCACGCAGGCGGCCTCGTCGCAGTTGCAACTGAAATCGACCCCGCGCTAACAAAAGGAGATGCAATAGTAGGGTGCCTACTCGGGACGAAAGTTCCGGAAGCGCGCTCGGAATTGCGGTTAAAGATAAAGCCGTTGCCGCGCGTACTCGAAAAATTCGCCGACACTTACATAGAGAACGAGCCGCTGGTAATAGGCGTTGGAACCGCAACGACCGTGGGATTCGTCTCCAGGCAAAAAAAGAAGGAAGGAGTCACCGTGAAGCTGAAGAAGCCGGTTTGTGTGAACGCCGGCGACGAAATCGCGATAATGCGGCGAGCGAACAACCGTTGGAGGCTGTACGCTACCGCCGAAATAACGGAGTGACAAAAAAAAATTATGGGAGAATTCATACTATTATTCGGAAAGCCCGGCGCGGGCAAGGGAACGCAAGGCGAAATGCTCGAGAAGGAACTCGGATTGCCGAGAATTTCCACGGGCGACGCTTTCCGCGCGCTCGACAAAAATACCGAACTGGGAAAAAGAGTATATGAAATAATGAACTCCGGAGGGCTCGTAGAAGACGAACTCGTGAAAAAGGTTTTGAAGGAAGAACTGACGAAGCCAAAGTACGCTAACGGGGCGCTCCTCGATGCTGCGGTTCGCACACCGCCACAAATAGAAATGCTCGACGAAATCTCGAAAGAGCTAGGACACGAGTTGACGCACGTAGCTTCAATAGAGCCTAGCGACGAAGAAATCGTACGCCGATTGAGCGGCAGGTGGACTTGCAAGGCATGCAAGAAGATTCACAATTACCCTGCCCCGTCGCAAGCCGTCAAGTGCGAAGAGTGCGGCGGCGAGTTGTACCAGAGAGAGGACGACAAGCCGGATGGAATCAAGGCACGCCTCAAGACTTACGAGGATAAAACCGCGCCCGTACGCGGCATGTACGAGGAACGCGGGTTACTGCGCGCAATCGTGGTTCCCGACGGAGCAAAGAAGGAAACGGTATTCCAACTCATCCTAAAGGCCATCGGGCGGTCTTGAAGAAATAAGAGCGGGCCCGATGGGATTCGAACCCATGACCTACTGGTTAAAAGCCAGCCGCTCTGGCCAAGCTGAGCTACGGGCCCGCGCACCTTATACTCACTGTGCGGAAAACATTTAACTATTGCGGGAGCACCGCTTAATTCTAATGGAAAAAGTATTACTGGACACTAACTTCTTGTTCGTGCCGTTCGAGTTTAAAGTAGACGTTTTCGAGCAGCTTCACGAGCTAATAGGCGGGCCGTTCGAGGTAATTGTTCTAAAGGAGTGTTTGGACGAGGCGCGCTCTATGCGCGGCTTCGCCAGCGTGGAATCGTGGTTGAAAGCGCGTAAAGTAAGCATTGAAAAGGCGGGTGAAGGAAGGCCCGACGACTTGATAATCGAGTGGTCCGTCGCCAATAACGCGCGGGTTTGCACGAATGACCTCAGATTGAAGCGAAGGTTAAAAAAGTGCGAAGTGCAGGTTATTTGCTTAATGGGTAAGTCTAAACTCGGATTTGCCTGAATTATAGCTTAATAGTGGTTTGAAATAAATGTACAAGATGATTACGTTCAAGGAAAGCGTGCGCATACCCCCAAAGCTCTTCGGTATGAAGCTCAAAAAGGCGGCCCTCGAGATTTTAAGGGAACAGCACGAGCGCACGATTAACCGCGAGCACGGCGTAATCGTCAGCTTGCATTCGGCGGACATTAAGTCGCCAGGGCACGTGATTCACGGCGACGGCGCAGCGTACTTCGACGTGGAATTCGGGGCTTTGTGCTTTAAGCCGGTAGTGAACGAGGTAATCGACGGGGAAATCAGCGAAATCGTCGAATTCGGCGCCTTCGTCCGCATGGGCCCGTTGGACGGGCTCGTACACGTGTCACAAGTCGCAAACGATTACTTAACATTCGACAAGAAACAGCAAGCGCTCGTCGCCCGCCAGAGCAAGAAGGCACTCAAAAAGGGCGACTTCGTGCGGGCCAAGGTAGCGACGGTGAGCTTGAAAGAGTCCGTGCTCTCCACTAAAGTCGCGTTAACCATGCGACCGGACGGGCTCGGCAAGATAACACCGTCAATCGCCCAACCGAAAAAGATTAAGCGCAAAGAAATGCCGAAGGAAGAAGCGCAAGAGGTCGTTGCAGAGTGAGCGAGAAGGCGTGCAAGAAATGCAGGCGCATCGTCACCGAAGACGCCTGCCCCATCTGCGAGAACTCCAAGCTCACGAAGAGTTGGGAAGGGTACATACTATTAATCAGCGTGGACGGCTCGGAAATCGCAAACGAAATACACGCCAGCATTCCCGGGAAGTACGCGTTAAAAATCAAGTGATCAGTGAATGGAAATAACCGAACAAAAAAGGAATGAATTATTCAAGCGCACGGAAATCACCGCGCGCAAGCGCTCGAACACGGGAACGCCTAAGCGCAAGGAGCTCATTGAAGAGCTTGCAGGCGACTTGAAGACGAGCGTGGACAAGCTTGTTATAGACAAGGTAGACCAGCCGTACGGCTCAAAGACCGTAACAATTTACGCGAAAGCGTACGATTCTGCGGACGAATTGAAGACCATTGAACCCAAGTACAAAATCGAGCGCACTGAAGGAAAGAAGGTAAAAGAAAAATGAGTGAAACCAAAAAGAAAAGAGTAACAAAAGCGTACGTGAAGAAGCGCGCTTGCCCTAAGTGCGGGCCGGGCACTTCGCTCGCCGAGCACAAGAACCGGCTGAGCTGCGGTAAGTGCCATTACACCGAGTCCAAGAAATGAGTTGGGAAGCCGCACTGGCAACGAGTCTGATAGTCCTCGCGGCACCATTCGCATTATTGAAGCTCGAAGGCGTGAATTCGCCGAAACGGGCGAGGAAAGAGTTATCCATTAACGCTTTCAGCGCGCGCTCGATCGTGCTCGCCGCGTCAATGCTCACGCAGTTATTGTTCGCGTTGATGGCAATCGGGTTCGCGCTCAACGCATTCGGTCTCCTTGACTCGGAGAAGGTAGTGGGGGTGATTCGCGAAGGGCACTGGGTCGTTTTGTTGATTGCAATTACGCTGGGCCCTATTGCAGAGGAGTTGTTCTTTAGGGGTTACCTGCAAAAGCGGGTCGGAATCATCTTATCGTCCCTCTTATTCGCGGGGCTGCATTACGGCTACGGGTCAATAAGTGAAATCGTCGGGGCGTTCGCCGCGTCGATGATACTGGGGTACGGCATGCGCAAGCACGGCGACTTGATTGCCTGTACGCTAACGCACGCTACGTACAATGCTTTCTCTATCTGGCTCGCGTTTTCTTTCTTTTAGCCTTCTTGTAGCGGCCGCGTGCTTCGAGGCCGGACAGCCTGGTTAATACGCTGCGGTCTCCACGGTAACCAACTAAAAACGATTTCCAAGCCAGGCGGTAAAAGCGCGAGTGGGTGCTCTCGAGCGCCTCCTTGAAAACGTGAAGGTCGGTCGCCTTGTCCTCGATTCGGTGGCTCGAGTAAGAAAGGCCGAAGTCTATTACCCATAACTTTTTCCCTGAAACCAGAAAATTACTGGTTGTTAAGTCGCCGTGAATTATGTTCGCAAAATGCAGCACTCGGACTTGTTTTCCGGCTTCGCAACACCACTTCACGGAGTTGCGGGCCGTCAAGGCGTCGCGCATTCGTTCGCCTTCAACGAACTCGTACTCAATAATCCCGGTATCCTCGTTTGCCTTGAGTACGCGCGGTGCGTTCACGCCCTTGATGCGCGCTTTCTCCATCAAGCGCGCTTCCGTCCGCGTGCGCTTGGAGCGTATCTCCGCTTCGAGTGCTGGGTGCCGATACGCTTTATGCGGACGCTCCTTGATTACGCGACTACCTGATTGATAAACAACTGCTTCAGCGCCGTGGCCGATTTTCTTCATTGTTTTAAACTAGCGCGCTTGAGAATAAATGCATGCTGTGCCTTGGAATTGAATCGACCGCGCACACTTTCGCCGCTTCGCTAGTGGATGAAAGGGCGCGCGTTTTATCGCACGAGCGGCACTCTTTTTCCAGTGACAACGCGGGCATGGTGCCGCGCGAGGTAGCGCTCTCGCATCGTGAGAACGCGGAGAGCGTGATTCGCGGCGCGCTCGTGGAAGAGCCCGACTTAATCGCTTTCTCGCAGGGCCCGGGAATAGGGAGTTGCCTGCAAGTGGGCGCGGATTACTCGAAAGCATTTGCCGGGAAATTAAAGTTGCCGAGAGTCGGGGTAAACCACTGCGTGGCCCACTTGGAAATAGGGCGCGTGAAGACGAAGTCGAGCGACCCCGTGTTCTTGTACGCTTCGGGAGCGAACACGCAAATCATTGCGTTCACCGAAGGCAAATACCGCGTGTTCGGTGAAACCCTCGACATAGGCGTCGGCAACTTGCTGGACAAGTTTGCGCGCTTCCTCGGCTTGGGCTTTCCGGGCGGGCCGAAGTTGTACGAGTTCTCGCGCAAGGGAAAACTCGTTCCCTTGTCTTACGGCGTGAAGGGAATGGATGTTTGCTTTTCCGGCTTGTTCAGCCAAGCCAAGCGCGCAATCGAGAAGGGGGTTAGCAAGCGCGACGTTGCTTTTTCATTGCAAGAAATTGCTTTCTCCGAGCTGGTGGAGGTTAGCGAGCGGGCGATGGCGCACTGTGGAAAGAATGAATTGTTATTGGGCGGCGGAGTCGCCGCGTCCGATTGGTTGAAAGAGAAATGCAAAATAATGTGCAGCGAGCGGGGCGCTAAGGCGTTTTTCGTTGAGCCTGCGCTCGCCGTTGACAATGCCGCGATGATTGCTTGGCAGGGCTTGCTCGAAAAAGACAAGGCAAGCAAACGCAAGGCTTGGCGCATTAACCCCGGTTGGCGCACCGACGAAGTTGAAGTCGACTGGCGCTAGTACCTAATCACTATGTTGCGGGTGAAATCCATTACGCGCGAGGGCTTGCCTTGCTTGGCGCCCTCGTAAATCAAGTAATCCGCTTGCTTGACTATTGCAGGGTCGGCGGTCTTGTCGCTCGTCATGTGCTTATCACCGTGGCGGTTCACGCTCGTGGTAACAAATGGAACGCCCGCCTTAGCCACGATTTTAGTTAACCAATGGTCGGGCAAGCGAACTCCGAGGGTGTTGAGCCCGGGGATGACCGCGGGGCTCACTGCCTTCTTGTTTTTGAGCTTGACGATTATGGTATAAGGCCCGGGTAGTTTTTCACGGACGAAAGCGCGCGCTTCTTTTGAGAGCTCACAGTTGTCGCGAATCCACTTTTTGGACGGGGCAATCACTGAGAAAGGCAACTTGGGCCGCTTCTTGATTTTGCGGATGCGCTCCACCGGCTTCTTTTTCAAGGCATTGCACCCTAGCCCGTAGATAGTGTCCGTAGGGTGGATTATGACGGCGCCGCTGCTAACCATGTCAGTTAATTGCTGCCGCTCCTTTAGAGTGAAACTCATCTCTAAAGCTTGCCGACGCGGCGTTTCATCTTACGTTTCTGCCTCTTGCGCCTTTTCTTAATCCATTTCCAGCGCATTTGGCCTTTTTTCTTCCACTTTCGGGGTCTAGCTCCCAATTTAACATTCCTCCTAATAACAAAAACAAATACACTTTAATTCTGCACTAGCTCGTTTAAATACCCTTCGCGTAAAGTATGGCTCGTTTCTCGTCCTTTGACAAGCGGGAATAATCTTCTTTGGATTTTACTTTCGCTGCCCATAAGCGGCGCGCGCGAACGCGGCCAACGCCTCGAATCGAGCACAAGGCAAGGAGCTCTTCCTTGATTCCGTGCTTGATGCGCTTTCTCATCTTCTTTGCTTCCGAATACTCGCGCGCTTGGTTCAATAAGAAGCACAACTCCTGTAAGGCATAAGCGAGCCACTCCATGTTGCGCACCCGCGAGTGCACTACGCCCGGCGGGAGTTGGAAGTCCTCCATTATTTCGCTCTCGGTCGCCTCGTTCACCCAGGCATTCAATAATTTAGCGGACTTGTACTTTTTGAGTGCTTCGTCTTCTTCGAGTTTGCTTTCATACAATGAATGCAATTCGTCCCATAACCCGGTTTCTTCCGCGCGGTTGACGCGGAGTAATGGCCGGGCTTCGGTAGCCGAATTCAAGGCGAGTAAGTAGTCGAACGGCTTCTCCGGCTTGGACTTGACGAATTCAACGAACGAGTGCGCGGTTAACGGGTCGATGTATAATTCGGAAACCCGCTGTCCGATGGGGGTTGCCAACAACTTCGTGCCCTCCCTAATGAAGCCCATCTCGATTAACTCGCTTATTACGCTCGTCACTGTTTCCAAGAGCTCTTCTTGGTCGCCGTACTGGGAAGCGTAAAAAGTATTGTTGAAGAAGGAATACAATGACTTGAAGTCATTACAGTGGCGGGAAGCAATCAGCCCCAGGCAATGGCTTCGCAGTAACGGCTTTGACGATAACTGCGACCAAATGTCTTCGAGCCTTCCGTTCACGTACTTATCGATTACTCTGCGCTTCTCGTGCGGCTTGCAACACAATACCGCCGTGCCTTTAGAGTCAAAACTCGGCCTGCCCGCGCGCCCGGTCATTTGCGCAACTTCCAATGCGGGAATAAATGCACTGAATGACCCGTTGAACCGCTTCAAGTCGCGGACGATTACCCACGAAGCAGGATAGTCGATGCCCATTGCAAGCGTGGTAGTGCAAGCGATGCACTTCAAGCAATGCTCTTTCTTGAAGCCTCGCTCGATTAGAGAACGCTGCTTGCCCAGGAGCCCTGCGTGATGGAACGCTACGCCGCTGCGCAGGCACTCCGCTAAAGCGCGGCACTGGCTCGTCGGCTGCGAAAGCGTTTTGAGTGCCGCGTCCGCGAGCTCCTCGCAAGTTTGTTTTTCATCCAAAGTCAATTTGGATTGAACAAAAGGTGCTAGGCTGCGCGCGAGCGCCTCCGTGTTCCTGCGCGAGGAAACGAAAGCGAGTGCCTGACCCTTGCCGTTCTTCTCGGCGAGTGCCATTTTAACAAGGGATTCCTCACTAGAAGCCGGTTCGCGCCCCCAGTCAAAATACAGTGACTCGCCGTCGCAAACACTTATTTCCAAGGGCGTGGGCCGGTAGTCACTCTCGACGAGTTTCGCGCCCATCCAATCCGCGATGTCTCCGGCATTAGGTATTGTCGCGCTCAAGCATAACAAGCGCGCCTGCTTTTCAATTAGCTTTGTCAGTACTACCTCTAGAGTTGCTCCGCGGTGCCCGTCTCCGAGTAAATGCACTTCATCTATTACCGCGAGCCCCACTTCCTTAAGCCAAGGCGCATTATGGCGGAATAAGGACTCCATCTTCTCGCTAGTGCAAACGATTACGTCGAATGCGTGTAATTGCTCGCTGGACGAATCAAATTCGCCCGTGCTTAACCCGACCGAGATGCCTTGCGGCTCGAGTAGCTCCTTGAATTGCTCGTGCTTTTCACTGGCAAGGGCACGCAATGGAACAATGTAAACCGCCTTCGACCCTGTCTTCGCGTGATTATCCGCGATGGTTAGCAAGGCTAAGAGCGTTTTGCCGGAGGCCGTGGGCGCACTCACGATTACCCTATGCTCGTCCAAATAGCCCTCGCGCATTGCGAGCTCCTGCATCTGGTTCAGCGATGAATATCCCATTCTCTCGAGTAACTGCATTATTACAAATGAGGGGGAAGAAACGCGTTAATAAGGAATAGCGGGCCTCGCTTCCAGTGAAACCATAATAAACGCCGGCTTCGTGAATTTCTTCGAGGTGGGGAAGCAAGTGATAATCCTTAATTTTAAGGCGTACGACAAGGCATCCGGCGACGCGGGCTACTTGCTTGCGAAAACAGCACGCGAAATCGCTTCATTAAACAACAAGCGCGTAGTCGTTTGCCCGACCCTCCTTGACTTGAACGCTTACTGCAAGCGCCTAAAACAATTCAACGAGTTCTTGATATTCGCGGAGTATGCGGACGCGAACAATTACGGCGCGTTTACCGGAAGCATTCCCCCGGCGCAATTAAAGGCAATCGGCGTGAGCGGCGTCATACTCAACCACGCGGAACGCAAGCTCCCATGGGAACAACTCGAAGCAACGGTGAAAGAGTGCAAGAAGCAGGGCCTCGTCACCGTGGTTTGCGCGGACTCTGTTTCGGAGTGCAAGAAATGCGCTTCACTTTCCCCTTACGCAGTGGCTTACGAGCCGCCCGAACTAATCGGCACCGGCATATCCGTGAGCAGCGCGAAACCGAAGGTAGTTGAGAAGGCATTGGAAGCCGTGAAAAAGGAGAACCCGCGAGTGCTCTTCCTAATCGGCGCAGGAGTTAGCACGCCCAACGACGTATCCAAGTCGCTCGAACTCGGCGCCAAAGGAGTCATACTCGCGAGTGCTTTCGTGAAAGCAAAAAACCCGAAGAAATGGCTGCAATCCATGGTCAGTGAAATGAGCGGGTCCAAGCGATTGTGCTGCAAGAACGGCACTTGCATGGCTTGCCGCGCCCAAGCCAAGAGGAAGTGATTCCTTGAAGTTATTGCACTCGCTGCCTCCTTACAACTTTGCGGGCATTGAAGAGCAGTACGATGACCCGAAGTATTACGAGAAAGCGCGCTTTGTCGTCATACCCGTGCCCTTCGACTCCACGGTATCGTTCAATGCGGGGCAGCGGAACGGGCCGCACGCAATCATTAATGCATCCCGCTTCATGGAATTATACGACGAAGAGCTCGACTCGCGGCCTTGCGACAAGGGAATTTTTACTACTGGCGAGCTCGAGCCGTGCCGCGCGAACGCAGAGGAAACAGTGAACCGAATAGAATACGAAGTGAAGCGCGTTTACGACAAGAAGGTGCCCGTTCTCCTCGGTGGCGAACACTTAATCGCGCTCGGCGCGGTGCGGGCGTTAAAGCCGGACTCGGTCTTGGCTTTGGACGCGCACGCGGATGATTACGATGAAATCGAAGGCTCGCGTTTCACGCACGCGACTTGGGCAAAGCGCGCGAGTGAAGTCGCGCCGGTTACAATAGTCGGAGTGCGCAGCTTGAACAAAAAGAAAAGGAATTGCTTCGGGGTTGATTTTGACGAGGGGAAGGTTTTGAAGGAGTTGAAGGGGCGGGTTTACGTTTCAATTGACTTGGACGCGTTCGACCCTTTCTTATTGCCGAGCGTGGGAACGCCGGAGCCCGGCGGGCTCGGGTGGCGCGAGGCGAATGGCTTGCTGGCCGCGGTTTTCAAGGAGTTTGAAGTCGTCGGCTTTGATGTTTGCGGGCTCACGCCGGTTCCGGGTTTGGAAGCGCCGAACGCGCTCGCGGCCCGGCTCGCTTATAGGATGATGGGGTGGAAGGATTGAACGCTCGAATAGTTTTGCCTGATGGAAAGAATAAAAAAGAATTTTTAAGTGATTTGCGAAAGTACGGGCGCGTTGAGGACTTGTTCATTATGCTGCAACCGACCGCGGTGCAGCACTTGGCGAAAGACTTGCAAACGCTAGGCGTTCCGAAGAAAAACTTTTTCACAATCGGGATGGATGTTTTTGCGGACGGGGAGAAGCGGTATTACGTAAATCATGAGGATGCAAATGCCTTGAAGAAAGCTGCGAAGCGAAAGGCATCGCGGTTTTTAATCCTCGTTAACACCAGACCTTTCAATCAAGGCGAGGATTACTTGGACGCTTTCATGACGCTAGAGGCGGCGCAGCCGATGGTGCCGACTAAGCGGACGCTGGTGGTTTGCGCTCACGCCGCGTACTTGCGAGGGCACCGCAAGACAAAAGGCAAGAAGGGGCATGCTTTCGCAAGCGAGCCGTTGAGTGCACACGTCCTGGTTAACCGCTTGTTGTCCAGGCCTTACAATTCCAAGTACGCAATCGTCACGCCGCATACCTTGGAAAAGAGCGTCGTGAAGCGATTGTTAAAGGGCATTTACCCGATGCGGGTCATACTCGAGGCTTTCAGGATGCAATTCAATAAAAAAGAATTAAGCTTGTTTGCCCCGGACGAGGAAGCGAGCATTACGCTACGCAAGGAACTGAATCGCGTGCTTGGCCGAAAGGTGAACACCGCATTCATTCGAAAATACCGCGGGAGTGGGGTGGACAAAACGAAAGCCAGGGCATTCGTTGGGAGCGTTAAGGGGACCTTCGTATTGTGCTTGGATGACTTGACCTCGACCGGAGGTTCGTTGTCGCGAACAATTGAAAAATCACTGGAACAAGGCGCCCTTGGCACCATGGCCGCGGTAACCCATATGGTCACCCCGCGGGCGCTGGTTAAATTACTTGAATCAAAAGCCGACTTCATTGCATTCACTAACACCGTTCCGCTGGATTACCTTCTCGAAAAAGCCGAATCAAGTAAGGCCACGCGCTTGATTGAAAAAAACTTGAAGAGCGGACGGTTATTGTATTTGAGCGCGGCGCCGAGCGTACTCCGCGGGGCCATGAAAATACTCTCGAAGAGGCGCGGCTGACTTGCTTTACTATTGTGACTTGCACATTCACTCGAAGTACTCACGCGCGGTAAGCAAATTCATGGACTTACCGCATATGCTGGCCGGAGCGAAGTCAAAGGGCCTGCAAGTCCTCGGAACAGGGGACTTTACCCACCCACTTTGGCTAAAACACTTGAAGGAAAACCTCGTGGAGAGTGAGTGTGAAGGGCTCTACCGAATGCGCGGCGACGAGTCCTTATTATTCATGCTTACCGTGGAAGTTGCTACTTTTTGGAAAACGAAAACCGGAGGAAAGCGCACTCACCACGTTATTCAGGCGCCTTCGTTCGACGCGGTTGACGCACTAAACGAGTATTACGCGAAGAAGGGGAACCTATCCTCCGACGGCAGGCCCATGTTCGCTAAGACCAGTAACGAAGAGTTGGCAGAGGAAACGCTCGAACGCGCGCCTCACGCGCGAATCGTTCCAGCACACGTTTGGACCCCTTGGTTCGGACTGTTCGGCGACAAGAGCGGGTATGACTCGATGGACGAGGCGTTCGGAAAATGGGCGGGAAAAATCACGGCGCTTGAGACCGGGATAAGCAGCGACCCGGCCATGAACCGGCGGCTGAACAAACTCGACTCTTACGCGCTAATGTCTAATAGTGACGCGCATTCACCGACGCCGCTGCGCATAGGCAGGGAGTGTAATGTATTCGACTTCCCTGAAAACGAAATCTCTTTCGAGAAATTATTCAAGGCGGTTGAAAAAAAAGACGCAGAGCGCTTTGCGTTCACCGTGGAAACCGACCCGGCTTACGGTAAGTACCATTACGACGGGCACCGCAAATGTAATTACTCGTGTAGCCCGCGCGAGTCGAAAAAGCGCGGTGAAGTGTGCCCCGTGTGCGGACGGCCGTTGACCGTCGGCGTTGAACACCGGGTGGATGAATTAGCGGACCGCCCAACGGGATTCAAATCCGAAGGCGGCATACCATTCAAAACGCTGCTGCCGCTACAAGAATTGGTTGCCGCGGTTGAAGGCGGAACCGCCTTCTCGGTAAAGGCAAGATACCATCAAGAGTCACTTTCCGAAAAGTACGGCAGCGAGTTCGCGGTCTTGTTGAATGCCCCTGAAGCAAAGCTGGCGGGCGATTGCGGGGAGCGGCTGGCTCGCGCGATAATCCTAAACCGTGAGGGAAGGCTATTCGTGAAGCCCGGCTTCGACGGGGAGTACGGCAAGCTCGAGCTTCCTTGGAAAAAAAACAGGAAGAGCGGCGCGGGTTCCAGCGGGCAGAAGGGGCTCGGCGAATTCTAATCGAGGTCGAAGACGTCGTTTGTTTCCGGGGCTACGGCGTCGAATCCTTCACTCTTTAAGTCTCCGGCGAAAGCGTCGCAGGAGTCGCCGTGAACGCAGAAAACTTTCTCCGGGTTAACCTCCTTAACATATTCTATTAGTTGTTTGCGGCCAGCGTGCGCGCTGAAATCGAATTGCTTAACCGGCAAATCGATGTTGGTTATTTTATTGTTCTGCTTTATGGAGTGCTCGTCCACGAGGCGGCGGCCATTGGTTCCTTCCACTTGGTAACCCGTAAGGAATACTACCGCTTTGCCGTTCTTGTTTGCCGTTCGCAAGTAAGACAGCATGGGCCCTCCTTCAAGCATTCCGGCGGTTGACACGACTATGCTCGGCTTGTTGAATATGGATGCCGCTTGCTTCCGCGAGTTCACCGGCGTAGCCCTGTAGACCGAGCTCTCAAACGCCTTGAAGTCGCGCAGGTAATCCGGGTAATCGTACATTATCTCACACACCTTCTTGCCCATTCCATTCATGTACACCGGGCAGTCGAAGTTTCCTGCATCGATTACTTGTAACATTTCTTGTGTTCGTCCCACGGCGAAGGCGGGCACGAGTACGGTGAAACCGTCGTCGAGCGCGCGCGCTACATCATCATGAAACTCTTTCTCCAGCTTCTCACGCGGCGAATGGTCGCGCTGCGAATAAGTGCTCTCGATTATCAAGTAGTCAACCCGCTCTTTTGGGGCTTCGGCCGGGCCGTGCAAGCGGGTTTGTGATAAATTGAAGTCGCCGGTGTAAAGCAAGCGCTTTTCGCCCTCAACGAGGACTTGCGCACTGCCGGGAATGTGCCCGGCGTCCAGGAACGAGAAGCGCGTCTTGTCGCGGAACTCATACTCCTCATTGTAGCCCAGGCGACGTATACTTTTACGGTATTTCTTAACGTGAGCGCGCGCATAAGGCAGGGGGCGGTTCTCGCACACGGATATCTTATCCGAGTCATCCAGTAATAAGTCTACTATGGGCTTAGTCGGGTAAGTGCAAAAAGTTAATGGGTTCGCGTGTTTGTAAACCGCGGGAATTCCGCCGCTATGGTCGAGGTGTGCGTGGCTTATTATTATCGCATCGCAAGCGTAATTAGAGAACGCCGGAACCTCGTTATGGTCGTGAATTTTAATGCCTGCGTCAAGAAGAAGGCGCGTTTCTTTGGTTTTCAACCAAAATGCGCTCTTGCCAACTTCCTTACAAGCCCCTAGACTGGCTAATTTCATCTAATAATAAAGACCCTTACTCTTTTTTATGTTTTGCGCGGTAAGCCAAGCGAGAGCTTATTAATTTTAGTGCGTTAATGCAAGCGAAATGCTATTGAGTTACCGGGAGTCAAAACGCTTGTTGGCTAGCGCGGGGGTATCCCTCGTTAACGCCTTCGACTGTAACTCCATGGCCGAGGTGAAGGCGGCTTACAAGAAGCTTCGAAAGCCGGTCGTACTCAAAGCCCTAGGCTCGATTCACAAAACCGAGAAGAATCTCATCCATTTAGGGATAACCTCGATTGTTGAACTCGAAGTCGCTTACAAAAAATTAAAGGCTAATGCGGGCAAGTCGCTTGACTGCTTCCTGTTGCAGGAGCAAAAGAAGGGAGTGGAATTAATAGTCGGCGGGCACCGCGACCCCGTGTTCGGGCCGGTCATATTATTCGGCACGGGTGGAGTGCTAACCGAATTATACGGAGACGTTTCAATGCGGATTGCACCGCTCACTAAAAAAGACGCGCGGGAATTAATTCGTGAAACAAGGGCCGCCGCGTTCTTCAAGGCGGGCGGTTTCCGTGAAAAGAAGGCGAACGAGGCGGTGGTCGTGGACTTGCTGGTCAAGTCTTCCCGCTTCCTGGTGGAAGAGAACGGAGTGCAGGAATTCGACTTCAACCCGGTGATGGTAACCGGTAAACAAGCATTCATCGTGGACGCGAGGCTGATGACTTGAATAAGTTGATTGAACCCGGGAGCGTCGCGGTAATCGGCGCGTCACGCAATGTGAATTCCGCAGGGTATGGAATACTCAAGAGCTTGGTAACCGGTTGCGTGTTAAAGTCCCCGTTCTGCAACGGATTCAAGGGCCCGGTTTACGCGATTAACCCTAATGCTAAGAAGATACTCGGAAAGAAGTGCTATAATTCCGTACTCGACGTGCCGGGAGGCGTTGACTTGGCATTAATCGCGGTCCCTGCAAAACTCGTCCCGTCCGTATTACGCGAGTGTTCGCTAAAGAAAGTAGGCGCCGCTGCGGTAATCAGTGCCGGCTTCGCCGAACTCGGAACAAACAAGGGTAAAGCGCTTCAAGAGGAAATAACGCGCATTGCAGAGGACGCGGGCTTCCTGTTGCTCGGGCCGAATTGCCTGGGCGTGTTAAGGCCTTCGATTAACTTGAACGCTTCGTTCGGAGCCAGCACACCCCCTTCAGGCGGAATCGCGTTCATAACCCAATCGGGCGCGCTCGCGGATAGCATCATTGACTGGTCTTTGGATGAAATGTACGCGTTCAGCGGGATAGTCAGCTTGGGTAACATGGCGGCGCTCGGACCCGAGCACTTCGTTGAATGGTTTGCGACTGACAAGAAAACAAAGGTCATTGCATTATACTTAGAGGGCTTCAAGAACGGGCCCGCGTTAATGAAAGCCGTGAAGAAAGCGGTGCGTAATAAAAAGCAAGTGTTCGTCTTGAAGGGCGGCCGCTCGGAGGCAGGCCTTAAAGCGGTTTCATCGCACACCGCGTCCATGGCGGGCTCTTATGCAGTGTTTAAGGCGGCGATGGGGCAGAGCGGCGCAAAAGTCGTGGACTCACTCGAAGAATTATTTGAGTACGCTAAAGCCGTCAGTAGCCAGCCGCGCGCGAAAAAGAATTCAATTGCAATAATAACGAACGGGGGCGGCGCGGGAGTATTATGCGCGGATTATTGCCAGCGGTTCGGAGTCAAACTCGCTAAGTTAAAAGAGGGAACGCTCAAGAAGCTCGACGAACACATGAAGCCTACTTATTCCAGGGCGAACCCGTTGGACATAATCGGGGATGCATTACCAGAGACTTACGAGAAGGCCATCAACATTGTTGCAGGCGAGCCTTACGTGAAAGGAGTAATCGTGATTCAAACACTGCAAACCATGACCGACGGCGAGCGTGACGCGCGCGCGGTAATTGAAGCGAGTAAGCGCCACCCTGACAAGCCGTTCGTAACCGTTTTCATGGGCGGAAAATACAGCAAGCCCGGAAAGACGCTATTACACGAAGCGGGTATACCGGATTATAATGACCCGAAGACCGCGGCTAAGGCGATGAGCGTTCTCGTTCCGAAGTAAATAAAAACTAATCCTGCTTAATCCTAGTTAGAGGGGCCTTTAGAGGCGAACTTGATTGAGAGCTTTAGCGGCGATAACCCTCGTAATGTTGTTACTAATTCCTTTGCTAGCCGTTAGTGCCGCGAAAGCGGAGCGAACGCGCTCGGCATTTAAAGCGCGTAACGACGCACTAGCCTTGCTGGAATTAAAAGGCTTGGATTTGGCATTCAAGCACGCAATTGAAAGCGCCTTACGCGACTCGAGGGGCGAAACTAGAAAGGAAGGCGTGCTGGCGGCCGCCTCAAAGCTTCGTGGCATAGAGTTATTTTTTGAGGAAGACGAGCGGGTGGAAGTATGGGCGGGATCCGCCTTGAAAAGCGAGCTGGATGCATTACCCGCAAGAATGCTTGAAGAAAAAACCGCTTTGAAGTGTTCGGCTTGCTGGGACTTGGATGCCGTCGGCTTAGGTTGGGATGACGAGCCTCTGCCATTGCACGCGGCCTTAATCGACTACGATTATTTTGCTAGCGTGTCAAGGAACGGGGCGAGCCTCTTCAAAACGCCCCCGCCCTTATTGCCGGAAGCGGGCTTCGGGTTGAGTGTTTACTCTAACGGGAAAGCGGCAGTGTTCTTCGTCAAGGAGGGTTTCAAGTGAAAGGCCAAGCCGCGCTGGAAGCTTTATTGTTGACAGCGGCGCTGCTTGCGGCAATAGCCGTTTTCGCGGGGGCACTCAATTCAAGGGACTGGGCTTCAAGCGCTAGAACAAAAGCAGCGGAATCCGCAGGCACGAATTGCATTGCAATGGAAGCGCTGGCCGGGCACGCGCGGGCGGCCGCCGGATTCTTAATTGAAGAAGAGGATTGCCTGATTGAGTATAGGCAGGGGGAGTTTTCGATTGTTGAAGGGGCAAAAGAGAAGCGGTAAAGGTTTTGCCTCAATAGACGCGGCAATCGCGCTTATGCTCATTACCCTCATATTATTCGTCGGAGCCAGCACTTTATTGTCCGCGAGGGGGCGTTCTCACGAGAAATCCTGCTTAGCCGTGAGGATCTCCGGAGAACTCGCGGCGAATTGTGCTGGTGAAGGCGGAGTTTCAAAGTGCGAAGGCGGCTACTTGATTTCAAACGAGTTAGGGGAAGCAAACTTGAATGAATTAAGCGGGTTTTACTCAAAGGCAGCTAACGAGAGCGTAATTGTTTTCATTGGAAACGCTCCGGGCGGGGCTTGCGCTTACCGGCTATACTATCACGCCGGCGCGGTCGTCAGGGTCGGGGCGTGCGTGAATTGAAAGGGTTTGCATTTACAACCGAAGCCGTATTCGCGTTAATCGTTTCATTATCCCTCATCGGGTTTGCCCTCACTTTCGACTACGGCAACCCTTGCCTCCGCATTCACGAGTACTCGCTTGCTCAGGACGCCGCTCAAATAGCGGTTAAGCATTACGGCCAAGAGTTAGCCTCGTTTTGGCGCTGCGGGGCGGAGCCCGCGTTCATTAGGGAATTAACGCGTGAAGCCGGGGCTTTAAACGCGTCTATTAGAATAAGCAACAGGGAATGGGGCGCGGAGTGTAAGGCGACCGCGGTAACCGTAAAGCGAGCGGCCTACGATTCCGGCGAATTAACCTGGGTTAGCTTCACTTTTTGTTACCCGTAATAAAAACGCCGCCCGCGTTTTTTGTCTCAAAGGAAATTAAACCGGCCGGCAGCGTTGCGTTATTCAATGTGATGGGAAACCCCAACTCACGCGTGAAGTTCTTATGGTGCCCGGCGCACTCAAAATAATAGGATAAAGCGAGTGAATCAAAGTCAAACAAAAGCGACGCATTCGTCGGGAGTTGCGCTTGGAAAAAGTAAGCATTGCCTTCCCCCAGGATGAATGCATCCCGCGCGTCCGAGCATAATGAATCAAGGATTGCCTCGTGCCTCACCGTAGCGGAGGCGTAATTAGCCGCTTCGGCCGCGCGAAGTATCACCGGGGACAAGGCGAGGATTACCGAGAAGAACGCGAGGGTTACTAATAGCGCTTCTATGCTTGCCTGGGCGCGCCTCACTTTATATCGGAAATCTCATCGAACGCTTTGTCCGTGACATCGGACAGCGTCTTCTTTCCCTTGGCCGCGGTACTCTGGAACTGAGTTATCAGTATAACGGAAACAGCTATTACGGCGGCGGCAACTATTATCAGCTCTATGCTGACTTGGCCTTTTTCTTCACTCCAAAAACCCATGTGGGACTAACACCTCGCGAAAGCCCCCCTTAGAATTAGAAACGCGGTCTTGGTTTAAATGCGTTTCACGCGAGCATTGGAATGGAAAAGAAAGCGATTAAGAACGCTATGAACAATGCTGACCAGGCGCGCCTGCTCCAAGCCGCGATTTTCCGCCCGTCAAGCGGGCCGAAGGGAATCATATTGAAGCCTCCAAGGAACGCGTTAATGTAGGCGCCCAGTAACGCGATTTCCCTTAGCCCCGGCAAAGCGAATGCAAGGCCTATGAATACGAGTATTAAAACAAAATTCATGGCCGGGCCGGCCAAGGCTATCTTGCCGTTTTGCTCGTTGGTCACCCTGCCGAGAATGTAAACCGCTCCCGGAGCCGCGAATACGAAGCGCCCTTGCGTTAGAAAAGCGAGAACAAGAGCGAAAACCAACCCGGAAGTCCACGCGCGGTAAACCGCGCGCACGCCGTAATGCATTGCCGTGTACTTGTGCGCGAGCTCATGGAGGGTGAACGCGGTGCCCACAGTAAATAGGATTGCAAAAAAATAGGAAGCCGAGAACATTTCCCCGCTTTTGAACAAGGAGAAGGCTAAGGAAATGGTGATTACTGAAACTAATATGTGTAATATTTCCTCTAAGTCCATTACTTAATTTTAACCTCACTCTCGGTGAGTTGCACGCGTGCAGGGGAAAGCGTTCCGGCGTAATCCGTTATGACTCCCTCCGCCCTTAAGCCGTTCGGCATCCGCAATTTTATCTTGTTTCCTTCGCGGCCTGAATTCAACGCGGTTACTATCACGGACTCACGCATTGAAACCGTTCTGCCGGCAAAAGAGCGGTTGCGTAAGACCGTGGCAACCAGCTCGTCCCCCTTGCGCACCCCGCGCAGGAAAGGGTAAGCGTAGCCGGTAACCAGGGAAACTCCAATGGACAAGGCAATGAGTTTCCAAGGCTCGGTGAGTATCGACGACTCTACCGCTAGCCAAGTGTTCAAGTAGCCGGACAGCCCGTAAGCCACTAGGGATAAGGAAACGAGCAGCATGAACGCTTTTCCGGTTAAGCGAAGGTTCACGAGTAACTCCTGTCCTCCGTAACGCGTTTTTGTTGTGCTAGTAAGGGCTTGATGGATTCTAAAGCCGCGTCGAAGTGCGCGTGCTTCACTTCCTTCGCGTCGAGCTTCTCGCGCAACGCTATCATCGCCGCTTCGCGGCATAACGCTTCCAAGTCGGCGCCGCTGTACCCTTCCGTGCGCTTGGCTAGGTCTTTGAGTGAAACCTCTTTCGTGATGGGCATGCCCTTCGTGTGCACTTCAAGCACTTGCAGTCGTGCGGCCTCGTCGGGCAAGGATACTTCAACGATTTTGTCGAAGCGGCCGGGGCGGAGGATTGCCGGGTCTAGTATGTCCGGGCGGTTAGTAGCTCCGATTACTATTACGTCCTTAACATTACTCAAACCGTCCATTTCCGCGAGTAAGCTGTTCACTACGCGCTCGAGTACGTGTGAACCTTGGTTGCCTCCCCGCGACACTGCGATGGAGTCGATTTCATCAAAGAAAATAATGCAGGGTGAAGACAAACGCGCCTTGCGGAATACCTCGCGGACCCCCTTCTCGGACTCGCCGACCCACTTGCTGATTAATTCGGGCCCTCGAATAGCTATGAAGTTCGCCTCGCTCTCAGTTGCAACCGCTTTCGCGAGCAGGGTCTTGCCGCACCCGGGCGGACCGAATAATAATATTCCCCGTGTGGGCCGGATTCCCATTCTCTTAAACACGCCGGGATTCTGCAACGGGAGCTCGACGGCTTCCTTCAATTCGGTCTTGACTTTTTCAAGGCCGCCTATCTCCTCCCATTTTACGTTAGGTACTTCAACGAACACTTCACGCAGGGCACTCGGACGGATTTCACGGAGCGCTTCGTAAAAGTCGCTGCGCTTAACCTTCAATTCTTCAAGCAGGTGCGCGGGAATCTCTTCTTCATCAAGGTTGATTTTAGGGAGTAGGCGGCGTAGCGCGCGCATTGCGGACTCTTTGGTAAGGGCTTGCAAGTCCGCGCCCACGAATCCATGGGTAACCGCCGCTAGCTCGTTCACTTCCACTCCTTCTAGCGGCATTCCTCGAGTGTGAATTTGAAGGATTTCCTTGCGCCCTTTTTTGTCGGGAACCCCGATTTCGATTTCACGGTCGAATCTGCCGGGCCGGCGGAGCGCTGGGTCGATTGAATTCTGGCGGTTGGTCGCTGCGAGTACCACTACCTGCCCGCGGCTCTTCAAACCGTCCATCAACACCAATAACTGGGAAACGATTCGCTTTTCAACCTCGCCCGTAACTTCCTCGCGCTTTGGCGCGATTGCATCTATTTCATCAATGAAAATTATGGACGGGGCATTGTCCTCTGCTTCCTGGAATATCTTACGTAGCTTCTCTTCCGCCTCGCCCACGAATTTGGAGACTATTTCCGGACCGGATATTACTATGAAGTTTGTGTCGCTCTCGGTAGCAACGGCTTTTGCAAGCAGGGTTTTGCCGCAGCCGGGCGTGCCGTAAATGAGGACGCCTTTCGGGGGCTCGATGCCTAGGCGCTCGAATAATTCGGGGTGGCGCATCGGGAGCTCGACCATCTCGCGGATTTTTTGTATTTCATTCGAAAGGCCGCCGATGTCCTCATAAGTAACGGTTGCAACCTTGTCAAGCTCCTTTACGGGCTCTTCCTTGAGCACTACTTCGGTTTGGGGGGTTACGACGATTAACCCGTTTGGCACTGTTTGTGCAACTGCGAACGGGAATGACGAGCCGAACACGTTCACGTTCAATAAATCCCCTTTATTCAACGGCTTGCCCGTGAGGCTCTTCCTAACGAAGTCGGAAAACCCGGGGGCGTAGCGCATCGGCTGGTTCGGGGCGAGCACGACCTTCTTTCCGTTCTTGATTTGTGCTTTTCGGATTTTGACTCGGTCGCCTACGCCAACTCCCGTATTCTGGCGGAGGATTCCGTCCATTCGGATTACATTCAGCCCCTCGTCCTGCGGGTGGGAGGGAAGTACGATGGCTGCAGCGGGCTTTTTGCCTTTAATCTCGATTATGTCGCCCGTGCTCAAGCCTAACAATTGGCGCGCGTTCGCGTCCAATCGGACTACGCGCTTGCCGTAGTCGCTTCGCATTGCCTCGGCGACTTTCAATTCTAACTCCTTGGCTACCATACTGTAATCACCTTAGTAAACGATAAAATATTATACTGACTATTTGAATGAACGCGGGCTTTTATTTATGATTATTGGAGTGCTGATGCACCAGGAACTATGAACGCCAGCTCCTCTTGGCTCGCAGCGGGAAACTTGCTCTTGAGGGCCTTTACGACCTCGATTTTTTCACTTCCACCCGGGGATAACCGAATGCCTTCCCCTTCCTTAACCGCGGGCTCTGCAACCGCCGATTCGCCGAAGCGCACGCGCAACTCTAATAGCGTATTCTTGAACCACTCGCGCTCGCCGCTGATTACGAATGCTCCCTTGCCCACGTATTCGCCGTGAGAGTATTTGGATACCTGCTCTTTGTTCACGCAGTAAGCGTCCGCCACTGCCGAGCCTGACTTCCAAGCACGGCTGTAACAGCAAGCCCATTGGGCTGCTTCGCGCTTGCACGCGTCGCCCGCTTTCAGCCCGTCTTTGAGTATCGTCGCACTGGCGCCGACCACGTCGGCGTGGAAGAATAAATCGCGTTCGGTCAAGTACTTTGAAACGAGTAACTCGTTTTGCTTGGCGTCTTTTCCGGCAACTACTACCAAGCCTCCGCTCGTAGTGAAATAATGGAATTGCTCGAACCACTTGTACTTTTTCCTTCGCGTTTGAACCGCTTTTTTCGGGGCGGCTTTAATTCCCCTTGATTTGGTTTTTTTAAGCGCTCGCTCGGCGCCCGCTGACTTGCGTTTGTATTTTTTTGCGGCTTCGTAGTAACGCGCGGCATTTCCACGCGCGCTCTTTGTGAAGTCGAGCTCGATTTCCATTACTTCTTTTTGGTGTCCCGCGGGTTTTTAGGTTTGCCCCAATTCGCCTTAGTCTCGCAATTCGATTCCAAGCACATTGTGAACGGGCGCTTGCCTTTGCGGATAACTTTGATTATAGGCGTCCCGCACTTGTCGCAAATCTTGCCTTCAGACTGCACGGAGGAGTTGCGTGGGAGAGAATACGTTTGCTTGCACTTCGGGTAATTGTCGCAGCCGACGAACAGTCCGTAACGCGACTTGCGGATTATTAAGTTGCCGCCGCATTTGCACGGGCCTAGGACGCGCGCTTCTCGCCTCGCGTCCGCGAGGCCCTCTCGCAACTTCTTTCCGATAGCAACTTCCTTTTTCTTGAAATCAGTGAGTATTCGTTCAAGGTCTTTTTTTCCACTCTCGAATACTTCGCCGCCGCTCTTCTTGCCTTTTTGAATGCTCTTGATTTGTGTTTCCACTTCGCGGGTTAACTCGGCGCTGGTTATCTCCGGGCATTCCTCGGATAATGCCTTGAATACCGCGAGGCCGAATGAGGTGGCTTGAATGCTCTTGTCGCCGGCAACGTACCCGCGGTCGAATAGCTTTTGAATGATTTGGCTGCGCGTTGCCTTCGTGCCGAGGTCGTGCTTTTCAAGCTCCTTGATTACGGATGCGGGGGTAAAGTGCTTCGGGGGCTTGGTCTCCTTTTCAAGCATCTTCAACTCATCCACTTGAACCGCGTCGCCTTTCACTAAAGCGGGCAATCGCTTTTCTTCGTGCTTTACGTACTCGCCGAAGAATTCGAGCCATCCCGGGTCGACGACGGTTGATCCGGTTGCCTTGAACCGTTCCGAGCCGAGTAAGAGTGAAACCGATAACCTTTCCTTCGTCGCCTCCTTGGCGAAGCACGCCAGGAACCGCTTGGCTATCAAGTCGTAAAGGCTCTTCTCTTCCTTCGAGCGGTGATTCGGCTTTTCACCCGTTGGGAATACGGCGGGGTGTGCCGAGTCCTCTTTTTTTCCTTCATTAGGAGTGAATCGCTTTTCTTCAATTAGCTTTTGCGCTAGCTTGGCGTATTCCGGCAGTTCGGCTAGCGCGCGAATAACCTTATCCAGCCCTAACTCGGCTGGGAGTTTTTGTGACGAGGTTCGCGGGTAGGAAATGACCGCGCCTTCGTAAAGGATTTGTGCTAGTTTGAGCGTGCGCGCCGGCGCGTAACCGAAGTTGCGGTAAGCATCCACTTGAAGGGTGGTCAAGTCATAAGGGACAGGGGGCGCTTGCTTGACTTTCTTTTTCGAAACCTTTTCAACCGTGCCTTCCTTGGAGGCGCCGGCGAACGCGGTATCCGCTTCCGCCTTGTCCCAAAACTTTTCGGTTTCATGGGTGAACTCGGTTTTGCCGTCCTCAAAGTCCATGAAGGCTAATACCTGCCAGTATGGCACGGGCTTGAATGCATTGATTTCCTGTTCTCGCGCGGCGATTATGCTTAAAGCAGGGCCTTGAACGCGGCCTACGCTCATCACTTTGAACGTGCCGGAAGTCTTGATTGCGGACATGAGGGCGCGGGATAAGTTGATTCCGTAAATCCAATCGAGTTTATGGCGCGCTTCTCCGGCAAGGCTGTTGTTCAAATCGAGTTCGTGCGCGCCTTTAAATGATTTAGCCAATGCATCGCGCGTTAGAAAAGAGAACTTCATGCGTTCTACGGGCTTGCCTTCTGCAAGGAAACGGGCAAGGTTCCAGCCGATTAGGCTCCCTTCCAAGTCATAATCGCAAGCGTTCACTATGGAATCCGCTTTTGACGCGAGGGCCTTGAGGGCGGACCAGTATTTCTTAGTGAACGCGGAAGCCTGGTTTACTTCAAAGGCGGGAACCCACTTCACGTCGAATACCGGGTAACCGGCTTTTTTTTCCGTTTGTACGAGCGAGTACAAGTGCCCGACCGCGGGGGCTATTGTAAGGTCGCCTATTACGAAGTGCTTTACGGTTCGGCCTTTAACAACGGTTTTAGTGCCGGTTGCATGTGAAACCGCGTCCGCTAGCTTTACTGCAACGCTAGGCTTCTCGCAAATAATCAATCGCATGACAAAAGAGGATTGCAAACAAGCATTTAAACCTTGTTTGAGTATTCAATGCAATGAAACGCTTGGCTACCGGAGCCGCGGGTTTGGATGAACTCATCGGCGGAGGGCTTCCTTCACAAACGACTACCTTGTTAGTCGGAGCTTGCGGAACCGGCAAAACCGTGTTCTGCGCCGGCTTTGTTTACGCTGGGGCTTCACAAAAAGAGACGGGAGTGATCGCCTGTTTTAATGAACCCCCGCGAAAAATTCGTGATAACATGAAGCCGTTCGGTTGGAACTTGCAGGCAATGGAAAAAAAAGGCAGGTTACTGCTTGTTGACGCTTCCTCCGCGCGCTCGGGCACTATTTCAATGGAAGAGCACGCCCTACGCAACTTGAACTTTGATGACGCGCTGCACTATATTCTCTCGGCTTGCCGTAAAATCAACGCTAAACGGTTGGCAATAGACTCGTTATCAAGTATGCTGGCAAGCACGGATAACCCTCGAACCGCGCTATCCCGGTTGACAAGCGCACTTGAAAAAGCGGGCGTTACGTCCGTCTTGAGTGCCGAGCCATTGGGCCGTAATGAAGGGTTTGTTGAAGAGCACTTAGCCGATGCGGTAATTTTATTGAAGAAACGCGAGGGTACGCGACTTTTGGAAATAAAAAAGATGCGTGGGTCGCCCCACTCACTGTACGAGCACCCG
>CAYZDE010000003.1:41566-42948 GCA_964477205.1 Microcaldota archaeon | reverse complement strand
TTAACGCATTGGTCTCCAATTATCGTGTTATTATAGAATACATTCGAGTCGCCGCCCGCTAAATACACTTCCACGCCGCCATTGTTTTCAACCGAATTATTATCGAAAGTATTGTAGTCCACGTCGTCAGAATTAAAGTAAATCCCGTGGTAAGACTTGGACACAATACTGTTGCCAATCACATCGTTCCAAGATACATTGTTTAGGGTGGTTGAGCCGAGGAAATAAATGCCGTGCTCGAGATTGTATGAGACATTATTATAAGAATAATTATTCGAGTCGCCGTCCGTTGAAGTAATTCCCCGCTTGGTGTTGAATGCAAACTTGCTAGTGTACACTATTAAGTTGTCCGCGTCGTCCGAGTTTACGGTTAAGCCGTTAGTATTGTAAATTACCGTGCCGCCTTTCACGGTGTCCGCCGATGCCGAGCCCGTGAACTTGAAGCCCGAATCCCCGTTGTAGCTGGCGTTGTTGCCCCCGTAATCGTTGTGGTCGCCGTCTTCAAGGTAGAACCCGTCCGCCGAGTTGTTCCACACGGTATTACCCGTGAGAGTGCAGTCGTCCGTGTTGTCTCCGAAGTAGTAGACCGCGGTGGAGAAGTTCTTGATTTCACAGTCGACTACGCTCACGTTCCAGTGCCGGTCAACGTAAACGCCGTAACCGCTCCCGTTTCCGGAAATCGACTTGCCTTTACAATCGATTGTCACGTCGTTCGCGCGGATGTCGAGGCAATTGCCGTTCCCGGAAATGTCGAACTTGAGTACATAATAATCGCTGGAAGCTATTGCCCCGCAACCTGAAATTGCCGTCGGGTCGTATTCGAGCGCGCCGAATGGAGTGGAAAGGGTTAAATTAAAGTCGCCGCGCGCGTAGTCGGGGATGCGGAAGCTCAAGCGGAATACTGTAGAGCCGTGAGCGGGCACGCTCAGCACTTGCGAAGGCGAGTAAGAGTAATTCAAGCGCGTTTCATTAGCGTAAGAGGACTCGTTTGATTCGATTGCCAAGGGAATGCGGGCGTTTCCTTCGGACCAGTTGGTTGCAACTGAAAATTCCTCGCCGGAGGCCGGGAGCGAGTAGGATGTGGAGTAACTGAGTGGGAACTCCAAATCCTCATCGCCGTCATTATAGAGGACGAATTCGGCCATGCAATCACTTTGAATCGCACACTGCACGATTTTCTTTGAAGAGAGTACGAGTGGGCCTAAGCGCTCGGCTTTGTACTCCGGCGAGGAAAAGAATTTTCTAAGGAATGGCGCGCCTTTCGCGCGCGTTACAACGCCTTCGGGTAAGGCGGCGAGAAAAGAGTCGCGGTCGAATGCGGTTTCGACGGATTCAACTTGGCCGGTAGTGTTCATTATGGTTTGATTAACGGTTGTTTGGTT
>CAYZDE010000003.1:0-41466 GCA_964477205.1 Microcaldota archaeon | reverse complement strand
TTGTTCAAGTAATCATCGATTTCCATGTACAACGGTTCGTCAGTCCCTACTTCAGCGAGGCCTGGCGTTGGCTGGGGCGTTGGGCTAGCTGAAGCGGCCCAAGAGAGGGTGAGCGTGGAAGCGCTTGATTCGATGGGGTGCCACGCCGAGCCGTCGAAGTAATGCGCTTGCGTTCCATTGCCTATGGCGTAGTACACGATTGATTGGTTGGATGGGCTTGCGGAGGCGTCGCTCATCACGAGGAAGTAATCGCCTTCTTCGAGCGCGCAATCCTGAAAGTGAGCGACTCCTAGCCCGTTTACGGGCGGAAACGATGCGGTGCAAAGCGTGTTACCGGAGGGCTCGCCGAGTTCCGAGGCGTAAACGCTCACCGTTAATTCGCGCGTGGAATTCGCTTTGAAGAAAGCGGATTCGAGTATTCCTCCCCCGTTAAAGGTGAAGGCTGCGTGCTCGCCAGGGCTTGAAATCAAAATTGGGAATAAGTTTGCGATGCTTCCGACTAGAATAACGGACACTAATAGGGCTACTGCTATTGACCTCCTACTCAATTAAATTCCCACTCGCATTGTTTACTGCGAAATCGTTTAAAAATCAGTTTATTTGCGTGTAGAAGTAGTACGAATCGGTTTGCGTGGCGTTCACTTGGTTGTTTGGGACCAGTAACTGGAAGTGGGCGGTTGACTGGGAGTCGAAAGCCGTCTGCAAGCCGTCCATGATGCAAGTGAAGATTATGTTTTGCTTACTCGGCGCAGCCGAGTCGGAGAGTAATACTTCTTCGAATATGCCTGATGAGGGGGCGCCTGCGGTGTTCGTGTTGAGTTTGTCGCGGGTGTTCGCTGCGATGGTTACCGAGCCGAGGCCTGTTCCGATTGAGAATTCAGTGTTAGCGTTCGCGGTGAAGGAGGAAGACGCGTTGTCGCTCCAATCCCCGAAGTCCCATAACTCATCCACGGTTGAAGCTGAAATGTCATTGTTGACGCTAGCCCAATCAGGGTTCGATGAGGTGGTTGCGTAGACCGTGCCGGTCACCGTGGCGGGGGACCACGAGTGGAATGTGTCGCCGCTTAAGTCCTTGAGGACCACGAAGGCACTCAAGTTCCCGTAGAATCCGGCCCAAGCTTGGGATTGCATTGACGAAACTAAATCGTAATTCGTTTCCGCGCCCCCGGCGGGGGTGTAATTGTAATTCGTCGAGTACCCTCCGTACGACTCATTAGTGTCCTTCGTGGCATTAGCGGGTTGCGGCCCGGGTATTGCAATTGCTAAGGTAGAGAAAAAAAGTATTAGGAATATTGCCTCGCGTTTCATTATTCGAATGGATTAAGAAAAAGAAGTTAAAAACAAGTGGGGTTACTCATCGAAGCTGACGGCTTCGTGCGGGCAAGCGTTCTGGCACGCGCGGCATCCCAGGCAGGCTTCTGCGTTCACTACAATTGCCTTCCCGTCCTTCACTTCCAGCACGGCTACCGGGCACGCGTTCACGCAAGCGCCGCAGCCAACGCACTTTTCCTTGTTGATATTCGGAGCCATATGGTATGAATCACCTGTTCTGGGGTTAGGGTGTTAAAACTTTTAAATGCAGCGCGTGAGTAAACAATAGTAACATGGTACTCGATTACTTGATAACGCCGAATAAGGTCAGGCACGAGCCGGCGGCGTCAGCCATACTCGGGGCTTTGTTTGCTTCAATTGCAATAATAGTTTCCTATGCGCTCCCTTCGCTTGACGGGGGGATAATCGTTTTTGCAGCGCTTCCGGTTTGAATTGCTTCTTCGGCATTCTTGATTTCGGGCGCTTCGGCAACGCTGTTCGAGTCGCAAATCTCGGAAGTTAATGCAATAGGCGCCTTGACCGGGAGGGCATTTGATTCAGGAGCGGTTTTGGGCTTATTCTCTCATAACCTGGGAGTACTCGCTTTGATGTTCGGCTTCTGCTTATTGTATGGAATAGGCAGCATTTACTTACTGCTTTGGAATGCCTCGGTCATCGGAGTGGTTCTAGGCAGTAAAATATTAGAGTCGGGCATCGTGGGAGGCATAATCGGATTCATGGGCCTAGTTCCACACGGCTCACTTGAGCTAGCGGGTTACTTTGTCGGCAGCCTTTCAGGAGGCATAATCAGCGTTGCATTAATGCGCGGGAAGCACAAAAAGGGAGGGTTCAAGCAAGCGTTATTGGACGCGGGCTTGCTCGCCCTAGCCGCAATACTGTTAATAGGGTTTGGTGCGTTATTAGAAGGGAGTTACTAAAGCCTATGTTCATTAATGAATTTCAGTGGAGTTCGGTAAACGAGTACAAGTGGCTGCTCGCCTCTTCGTTCGCCGCTTTCTTTATCCCGTTCGTATTCCAAGGCCCGCAATTGCTGGTCGGTTCCGTGGTTAACGCATTGCTAGTCGGAGTTGCACTGGAGAAAGAAGCGTGGAAGGCTTTGCCAATCATTGCATTGCCGTCACTAGGCGTTATTACTTACGGCTTGCTATTCGGCTCGTTCACCCCGTTCCTCGCATTAATGGTCCCGTTCATTTGGCTGGGCAACGCCGCTCTAGTCCAAGGCATGAAATCGCTAGAGAGACGGCTCGGCTATTGGAGTGCGCTCGTAGCATCTTCTGCAGCCAAAACAACGTTGTTGTTTGCTTCTGCCTTAGCTTTGAACGCGTTCGGCCTCGTGCCCGCCGCGATAGTCGCGGCCATGGGAGTAATGCAATTCGCGACCGCACTAATAGGCGGCTCGGCAATAGGCCTCGCCAAGCGCGCGTTACCCTTTTAATTCGCACGCGCCCAAAGGGTGTATGCAATGAAGCTTAATTCCACGGTTTGCGTTATTGGGTCGCGCGCGAGCGAGTTCTGCAAGGAATTCGGTAAGAAAGGCGGAGAGAGTGACTACCGATTGTGGCATTCTATTGTTCACGAGAAAATAATCACTGCTTGCGAGCCGTTCCGCTGGCCCGAAAAGCTAGCGCCGTTAATGTATTGCTTGAACTTATCGGATTTCGTGGTGGTAGCGCACGACACTGCGGACGCCGCTCTTGGCGAAGCGCTCGTAGCCCTAGACTTGCTCGATAAGAAGGAAGGCTGCTTTGCCACGGAATATGGAATCGAACAATACGCTAAAGGAACCGTTGCAGAGGCATACGAAGTAAAGGCGAATGACGAGGCATTGGAATGGGCGCGAACAAGAGAACTAAAGGCGCACGAAGGCGACTTGAAGGTGCTCATTGATTCCAGTTTCGCGGTGAAAGGCCTCGGGAACGTGCTCCTTGGATTCGTAGAGCGGGGCACCGTGCGAGTGCACGACAAGCTCGTTGCCAACCCTAGTGGGAAGCGCATTGAAGTGCGCTCGATTCAATTACAGGACGAAGACCAAAAAGAAGCCGGGCCGGGGAGCCGAGTTGGATTGTGCTTCAAGGGCTCGAACCCGGAGGAAATAAAGCGCGGTCAAGTACTCACAATCGAGCCGCTCCGCAGCGTCACCGAGCTCGAATGCGAGGTTAAAGCGTCAAAATTCGCTGCGGATTCAAAGCACTTGCACGCGTTCGTCGGCTTGCAATCCGTTGCCTGCGAAGTAGACGGGTTGAAAGCCGGGGGGACGGCGCGCGCAATTATTCGATTCAAGCAGCCGATTGCCTTTGACAAGGAAGCGATTGCACTATGCGACTTGAACAAGGTGATGCCACGGGTTGTTGGCGTTGCCAGGGAGGCGTGAACTAATGGAATTCAAGAAGGTTAGGGATTGCGTTTTCGAAAACGAGAAGGTTCGCATCTACGCCAACGAATCAATGCTAGCGAAAATTCAAAGCGACCGCACCATCGGTCAAATAGATAATGTTTCCAAACTGCCGGGCCTGGAGGGAAAGGCAATGGTCATGCCCGACGGCCACAGTGGGTACGGTTTCCCGATAGGAGGCGTTGCCGCGTTTCGAATGGACGGGGGAATCATTTCGCCAGGCGGTGTCGGATATGATATTAATTGTGGGATGCGCTTGCTGCGCACGGACCTCGAAGCTTCCGACGTTAGGGCAAAGGCGAAAGAATTAGTGAACGCCTTATTCGAGAACATTCCTTCGGGAGTCGGCTCTAAAGGTCGATTGCGATTGGAAGAGCGCGAGTTAGGCGACGCGGTGGAAGGCGGCTTGGATTGGGCAATTGAAAAGGGCTACGCAATCAAGGAAGACGCTTTACACTGCGAGGAAAACGGCCGAATGGACGGAGCGGATTACTCAAAGATTAGCGCGCGGGCGCGCAAGCGGGGCAGGCCGCAATTGGGAACGCTCGGAAGCGGCAACCACTTCATAGAGATTCAAGAAGTCGAAAAAATATTCGACGAGGAGAAGGCTAGAGCATTCGGCTTGCGTGAAGGCCAAGCTTGCGTCATGATTCACTCGGGCTCTCGCGGGTTCGGGCACCAGATTTGTTCGGATTACATTCGCGTGATGCTCGACGCCTCTCGCAAGTACAACATCGAGTTGCCGGACAAGGAATTGTGCTGCGCTCCTTTAGGCAGTGACGAAGCAAACGATTACTTCGGAGCGATGAAGTGCGCGGTGAACTACGCATTCATTAACCGCCAGTGCATGGCGCAATGGGTGCGCGAAACATTCGAGAAAACCTTCAACTCGGATTGGGAGTCACTGGGAATGAGCGCGGTGTACGACGTTTGCCATAACATCGCGAAAATCGAGGAGCACGAAGGCCAAAAACTATGCATTCACCGCAAGGGAGCAACGCGCGCCTTCTGGAAGGGCCACCCCAAAGTGCCAACCGATTACCGCGCGGTTGGCCAACCGGTTATTATTCCGGGTAGTATGCAAACGGCTTCGTTCGTCTTGTGCGGGCTCGAGGGGGCTAAGGAGTCGTGGGGTTCTACTTGCCACGGGAGCGGCCGCGTGATGAGTAGGTCACAGGCAAAACGCGAGTACCGCGGCTCGGACGTGCAAAAAGAAATGGAAGCCAACGGCCTTGCCGTGCGCGCTACTGAAACGAGTATTCTCGCCGAGGAAGCGGGCGGAGCTTACAAGAAAGTGGATGAAGTCGTGGGCGCGGTGGAACGCGCCGGCTTGTGTGCCATAGTTGCGCGGTTAAAGCCCATTGGAGTCATCAAGGGCTAGGCGTCGACGGGTTCTTCTGTTTCTTCGCTTGTTCCATCTTCCACAGACGGTTCAGTGCAAGTGCACGACTCCGAAACGCAAGTAATCGCATAGAGGTTTGAATCCGTTTCTCCATTGAATGCCTTGTCATCGTCGAGTAAGCACGCGAGTATTGCTTGCGAGTTAGCATCGCTGCCAACAAGAACCGAATCGCCATTTAATGTTACTCCGGAACTGGTCCCTTCAAGTATGTAAATGGTCGGGTAGCTTGGAGCTTCGCCTTGGAACAAGCCGCCTTCCGGCAACTGCGTTTGCGCCCAGTATTTGCATTCAGGGCAAGCGCCTTCCTCGATTATCAATGGGTACTTGTTGAGAGTGTACAAGTTCACTTCGCTCGTGAATTCAATGCCGTATTCTCCATCAGCATACGGAAGTGGTAGCGCGCCCGCGTTTTGATACCAAGCCGGCGCAGTAGGCGCTAGATTGTTCGAAAAGGATTGCACGCTTCCAAGGCGCGGGCTGTAAACGGGTCCACCCATGAAAGTGTTAATGCCTCCGATTTTCACCCACTCGCTGCGCTCGAAGCGAGCTCGGGCTTGCGTTTCATCGAACGAGAAAGCGTACGGGACTATTCCAACGCCCGCGACTTTCATTGGAATGATTACGATGAGCCCGTCCATTGAGAATATGGGCTCGCCGGAAGCGACTTCAGCCGAGTAAGGAGTTAAACCGGTAGTGACTTGGCCGGTGAAAGTTCCCCAGAAGTTTTGCCCCATCGAGCCGACTGCCTGTGAAGAGCCGAAAGCGTAATTCATTAATTCCGTGTTGCAAGCGGTTTGACTAAAAGCGTCTCCGTAAACGCCGCCGAATCCTTGCGGTGCCTGCCAAGTCTGCGGCACCGGGGCGATGAGTGACGGGTAATTCGGATCTTGGAACGAGGTCGGATTCGCGTTCAAGCCCGGGCCGAAGTATGCTTCCGCGCAATCCTCTTGTAACTGGGTGAGCGGGTTAAAGCCGAGTTGCTTGCATGCTTGGTACTGCGCTTGCTTGCCGATGTAATCGTTCATCGCGTCGTTGAGTGCTTGCTCGAATATTCCGGTTGAACCGTCAACGATTCCGGACGAGTCCACTTTGTCCAAGCTCTCATAGAAGTCTCCGTATAATTCCTGTAAGTCCTTGGCAACTTCCTCAGCCGCGAGCTCGGCTTGCTCGGGAGTGCACCACTTGGTGCCGCTGCAAGCGAGGCCGCCGGGCACTGAACCGCCTAGTACAGCGTCTTCGGCTTCTTCGCTTCCCTTGTTCTCAAAGGAAACCGAGAACAATCCGCTTTCCGTAGCCGACGGCAATGTTACCTCTGATTCCCCTTCTTCAGTGCCTTCCTGCGTAGTTGATGCTTGCGTTAGCGCTTGGTTATTGAGCATTCCGAGCACCCAATCCTGGAATGTTCCCGTCGATTCGAATGAGTTGAAGGCGAAGGTGCCGGGCACTTTATTAACTGTTACAGTGAACTGCTCGGACTCTGGTTCGATGAACGCCATTCCCGCTTCACCCAAGTTTATTTCATTGGAGGTAGCGACGCCGTTCACGCGCAAGCCATCACCTTTAATCGTGGTGGTCGTGTCAAACATGTTCGCGGTGAGGAACACCGGCTCGTTCGCCTTTATGTCTCCGTGCGCGGGAACCGCGAACAAAGCGTATTGCGATGCCTTATTGTCGAAGTCCTCGGCTACTACCTTTAAGTTCACGAAAGCGCTTCCCGTTGCACCCCATCCGGCGTAACCGGCGGGCTGAATCTTTAGTGACAAGGTGTCCTTGCCTTCCTTGGGCGTCATCTTCAAGCCGTTATCCCACGCGTAGTCAACGCAATCCGGATTCGTGCCGTCGAACACTATTAAGTAAGTCTTGTACGGCGACTCAGGCGAGAGGGTAATAGTGGAAATAGTTTTTTGTAATGCGCTCTTGAGCTCGTCGGCGAGGCGGCTTAATCCCCAGCGCGTTTCGCCGTGCACTTCTGCGAACTCGAAGCAGCCGGTTTCGTTTTCGTCATGGACGAGTACGTCGATGTTTTGCATTGCAGTTGTTTGAATAGAGATGACCATTCCGTTCACAGGGAACATTGCGTTAATGGGCTTCGCGCACGAGAGCGTGTTTCCTTCCTGGGTGCAACCCACGCCTCCCGCGGTGAACGCGTAGCCGTAAGATGAAATCATTATTTGGTTGCTCGCGCTAGAAGCAATGCGCATATTGTCAAGCGTCGGATTAAAGAGTGAGTTCGCGTGGTATTGGCCGAGTCTGCGCGCGAGCATGTTCGAGAAGTCAAAGTTACCCGGCGAACAATCCAAAGGCTGCGCTTGCAGGCACTCGAACGAGCCGGAAGCGTAGGATACCTCGCACTCGGCGTACTGGGCGCACTCGGCTTCATTACAATAAGAGCAATTCGCTGGAGAGCATGTTGGCTCCACTGTTTCAAAGGGAATGCATCCTTGGAATGACTGGTTGCCATCGGGCAGGGTAATGTACTCCGGTTGGCAGTAGCCGGTTAATTGCAGGCACTCTGCCTCGGTGCACGCCCCGCAGTCAGCTGAAGAGCATTCACTGGCTTGCGCGGTCGGCGAAGGAGTCGGGTTCAACTCGCTGCAGTCAACGCGCACCCAAGCGGTCTTCGAAAAAGCCGAGCCGCTAGCCTCGAGTACGGAGTTGAACGCGAGGTAGCAATCCTCGTTCTTCAAAGGCTCAAGGAATAGTATGGTTGAATCTTTTTTAGGAACATTAAACGAGTAAGTGTGGTTGCCTTCGTTCGTAATGGCGGGGCCGGTTAGTGTAATGCAGGCTGAATCCGTGAATGCCGTCGTGACCAACGCGTCAACGAGGAGGTCGTTCGAGACTTCCAATGAAAGGCCGGTGCAGGGAACGATTAGCGACGAGGCGTCCGGGTTGAATGACAAGTAATCATTGGCGATAACGCTGATTTCAATGCTCGCTTCCGCGTAGTCATCGCGAGTCGCTATGACGCGGAATTTTCCGGGCGAAACCGGGTGCAAGTCCTCGAATTCGTACTCGCCGTTAGCGCCGTTGCCGAGTGAGCCGTCGCCTATTAAGTAATAGTCGCCGTTTTGCAGGCCGTTGAACGGCGCGCCTTCAGTCTCCTCGATTTCAAGGCGCGCGTCCTCGATGGAAAGGGTTCCCGAATACAACTCGAGCATTAAGTCCGAGTCATCATTCGCAATTAATTGCATTGGAGAGGCTCCGAGAGTTAACTCGCCGGTGCCGCTCACGACAACGAAGCGCTCTGCATTAAGGATTACTCCCTGCTCGTCGCTGAGCTGGAAAGTTAGGCGCGCGTAATCCGACGGGACCGCGGCAATAGCGCTTAAGGAGCCGGAAGCACTGTAGCCGTAATCATTGAGTTCTAGTGCACGGGTAAACTCATAGTCGTTTACTTGCACTGTTGAATTAGAAAAGAACGCCTGCTGGAATATCACTTGCTCATTCGGTGCGCGCACGGTTAGCAGCGGGTAATCCGATGCAGAGTAAAAGCTCGCGTCTAGGAGGACGCTGAATGAGTGGCCGATCGGCACGTCCAACGCGTTCGCGTAGTAGTCGCCGTTCTTTTCAAGGGTTATTGATAGGCAAGCGTTTTCATTGCACGAGGTGCTGCCTTGCGTTATTGCATACTCGCTCGTCGTGGTTTCCGCGTGGCAATACTCTTTCCCGGGGATTGACTCGGAGTAATTCAATTCCTCGTCAATTGGGTTTCGGTACCATAAGTTGTTCTTCTCCGCGTAAGCGCGGTAGTGGAACACTGCCTCGTCGTTTTTAGTGGCCGTCGGGCGCACGAAAACGCGCGCGCTCAAAGCGCGCACTCCGAAGCCGTCCTCGAATTCAAAATTGAGCCACTTGTGCTCATCGTCACCTTGCTCCCAGTAATCGCATGAAGCGTTCGCGTAGTAATCAGAGCCAAAAGTGACTTCCGCGCCTTCGGGCGCGGTATAATAAGTTATTAACGCGGCCCCTGATTCCACGGTTTCATCGTCGCCAACGCGCAAGTAAAAGCCGCTCTTGTCCGCTCCCGACGGGAGGTTCACAGTGAGAACCGCATCATAGTAATTGCCGCGCTCTAGGTCTTGAACTAGAACGCCCGTGTCGGAGTCGCGCATCGTGAAGTTTATTATCGTTAATTGGTTCGCCATCGATGTAGGAACCATTGGAATTTCCTGATGGCGCGTTTGGCCGGTTGCAATTGTGAATCCCTCGGAATAAGAGTCGGCGTAGCCCGAGGCCGTGGCCTTGACGAATACTTGCTTGTTAGAGCGCACTTCAAGCGTGCACTCTCCTTCCTCGGCTTGGCACGATGCTTGCACTTCCCCGTCTATTGTCGCTTCGAACAATGCGTTCACGGTCTCGCCTAATTCGGAAGCGTCAACTGCCTTTGCGTGCACGAAGCCGTAAGTTGGCTCTAGTTCCACTATCACCTCGAAATCGTCTTCGCCTGTGGGCGTGAATGCGTCACTCGCGCCGTGAGCCGAACCCTTTACCGCGCGCAAGCGTAATTCTTGAAATGGAAGGTGGTCTAAGATAACGGAGCCGTCTTCAAGGGTCTCTGCGAACGGGACGCCGAGGGCGAAGCCGTCGGAAGTGAGCGCGTAAACGCGCGCTTTTTGCACCGGCTCTCCGTCCGCGTCGTACACTAAACCTTTCAATAGCGCATTATTGCCGGCGGCGAGTGACTCGAGTTGAATGGTTTTCGAGTCGCCGGGCACTATGGTGCGCTCCACGTGAGGCAAATAGCCGTCAGCGTAAATAGAGGCGTAAGCGAGGATGCCGTCCTGCACTTCGAATACCACTTCCCCTGCGGTATCCGTTTCCTCCCAGTCGAGGAGAGTGAGTTGGCTTTCAAGGGAGTAAAGCTTGACTGAAGCGCCCTTAATCGGCTCGTTGTCAGAGTCGATTACGGTAATGCGGATTTGCTTTGACGAGCCCTGTGCTTTAGGCTCCAGGGCGACGATGAATTCAACTGTTTGCGAGGGTGCTACGGTTTGGTAGTCGCCGGCTAGGCCGCCGTTGTAACCCAGGTAATTCGGGTTCGACGGCTCGACTAGCAGGTAAACCGAGAGGCCCGTGGTAATCCCTTGGAAAAAGGCCGTGCCGTCGGCTTGAGTCTCCTTAACCGAGATAATATTCAAGGAATTAGCGTCCATTAGGGTAACCAACCCTTCCAAAGGCGAGCCCGACTCGTCCTTCACGGTAATGAGAACCGCGCCGGAGGGTTCCATTGACCCGCCGGAACCTGAGCCCGACCCCGACTCTGACTCGAGCTTTATTTCACAGTAATTTTGTGAAGCAAAGCAAGTCACGCGCTCGGAAACGAACCCGCCGCGGGACACGCGCACGTTGAACAAGTCGTTCTCGTCCGCGAAGGATAAATAAGCAGTGCCGGTAGCGTCCGTGGTAACTTCCAATGGTTGCGCGGTGCTCGGGTCCACGAAGCTTACGAGCGCCCCGCCAACCGGGTTGCCTTCCGCATCCGAAACGAAAACCGTAATTTGCGGTTGTGATTCAGTGGAGAGGGACAGTGAAATTGAATCGTTGCCGGTTAAGTCTATTGACTCGCTCTCGGTCGAATACCCTGCTTTTGAAACCCTTACGAGCGCGCCTTCTCTTTGCTCAATCGACTCGAAACTAGCGATTCCCTCTGCGTCCGTCAAGGCGGAATACTCTTGGCTGCCCGAGTAAACGATTACCTCGGCTCCGGCAATCGGGGCGCCGGATGAGGAAACGAACACTTGAAGAGTGGACGCACCCGGTTGCGCGAACGCTAGGAACACTCCAAAGCATAATAACAGTATTAACAGAACCGCGGCGGGTAGCGACGGGATTCCCTTGTTTTCCAAGGGGCTAACAAACCAGTCAACGGCCGGTAAGCCACGCTCCTGCAGTCCTTCCATCAAAGAGTAGTATTTCTCCTCTATTGAAGTGTAAAAAGATGCGGCGCCTTCGCGCACTGAATCAAGAATCCCCATACTAGGAAATAGGCTCAACTAGGTATAAAAAAGTAGTTTTACTTGCTTTAATCACACATAATGAACGCTTTACCCCACTTATTATTAGGCCTCGCAGTCGCAGCAGTTGCTGCAGGGCTTTTCGCTCCGGGAATCGAATTCTCGCTGCCAACAGTTGCAATCGCTTCATTGGGCGCGCTCGCGCCGGACATCGACCACCGAAAGAGCAAGCTGTTCAAAGCGGTATTAGTAGTAGTATTCGGTTGCGTTGCGGTAATAGGGTTTCAAATTGCGAGGCCGCATTATGGTCTCGCCGAGTCAATAACAATTGCTTTCGGTGCTGGCCTTGCTTCAGTTGCCCTCGCCTTCTTATTGAAGCCTAGGCACCGCGGGTTCACTCACTCGCTAGCCGCACTCACATTATTCACTTTAGGGGCGGGCATGGTAATGGGTTGGGAAAGCGCCTTACTCGGCGGCTCTGCTTACGCAAGCCACTTGCTCTCAGATGGCGTAATCAAACCATTTTAAGAACGCACGGGGTAATAATTGGGAATATGCGCATTACCACGGAAAAAATCGCATTAGTAATACTCGCGGCAGCTTTGGTTTTGGCTGCTTATTCACTAATGCAAGAGGGCGAAGCCGAACCCGAAGAAAATGCTACGGTTTTCTATTCAGGGGCATTCGCCTTGAAAATAATCGACGAGAACTCCACGCCGGTGCAGGGCGCACTCGTTAATTATTCGATTCGCAGCAGCAAGGGAAGCGGGCATTCCGGTTCCGACGGCGTACTGGAAATGCATTTGAATGAATCCGGCATAATCTCGATTACGGTCAGGAAGGAAGGCTTCGAAAGCCAAGTGTTCAGCTTGATTCCAACGCGCGGAGAGGCAACCGTGGCGCTTGAAGCAAAAAAGCATTCGATCGCGTCTTACGCTGAATTCGAGAGCGCAATTGTTGCGTTTACGGCCATTGGTCCCGAAGGCGAGCCAGTGGACGGGGAAGCGCGCCTACTCGACTTCGAGTCTTCCGTGGAGCTCGGGTCTTGCCAATTGGAAAGCGGCGCTTGTGCAATCAACGGCCTGCGCAAAGGGGCAATCGCGTTTACAATAATCGAAGCCGAAGAATATGCATTATTCGACGGTTCCGACAACCCGAAAGAGCTAGGCGGGTATACAATGTTCGATTTGGAATTGAATTATGCAAGCAAAAGCGCAATTAGTGAAATGCGCTGCATCGGCCCAGCGCAAGAGCAACTGGAATGCAACTTAACTATTTACGCTCAACCGGATTACGCTTTGTCCAGCATTGAATCGAATGGAACCGCTTACTTTTCCGGCGAAGAGAGCGGCGAATACTACTTTATTGCCGAAAGGAAAGGGCATTACTTATCGAGCCCGGTTTTCAAGGCGGGCGGGAGCGCGCAAGTCGCGTTCATTCAAGAAGGAATTGAATTAATCGTCTTAACCATGGATGACTCGGGCACGCCCGAACAATCGGCAATAAAAATTAACGAGGCAAGCGGCCGCGCCGCTGCCGCAATGGTTGAGAGTAAAGGAGAAGCGCGGTTCGAGTTGCCGGCCGGAAATTACTCGGTAACCGCGGTTAGGGAAGGCAACCGCAAGGCGGCCGAAGTGAACTTGAAATCAAAATCCTCGTTGTCATTTGAATTCGAGTCAAGGCCCGCGTTCGTTAACTTGAACGCTTTCGACTCGGAGAACAAGAGCGTTAACGCCTTGTTCACAATAACGCAAGATGGGAAAATCGTCGGAAGCGGGAGCAAGGGCTCGTTTGAAGTGCGCGCCGGAACAAAATCAATCGTGACCGCCGAGGCAATCGGCTACTTGCGCGTTGTAGAGGCAATGCGTGCCCTGCAAGAGAACGAGGTCGAGAGCCTTCCCATTCAAATGAAAAAGTCGAGTTCCGTTGCAAAAACCTCGATAACCTTACTCGGAGTTTTCAATTCAAAAGGGGATAGCTTAGAGGAACTATCGGCCGGCGAAGAGTATTCAATAAAATTTTACTTAGAGCCTTCTGGCAACGAAGGCGAAGCCGGCGTTTTCCTTCGCGTGGAAGGCAACGCGGTAATAACCGATTACCCGATAGGCGAAAAAGTCGAGAGGTCTTCTTTTTACGGGGAGGCGAAGGATTACTGCGAGGGCTTGTTACAGGATAATGCAATCGCGATAAACAACGGGTTCAATTGGGTTGACTCGCGCTTTGGGGCCGCTGCAGCCAAAACCCTGGAATTCAAGGTGCGCGTTGACGGAGCGGGAACAATAGGATTGCACTACCGCGGCTACTCGATAATCAACGGGGAATGGGAACGCGACCCGTTCGACGCAAAATTGGGCTTGGAAGCAGTAGGAATAAAAGCCGGTTGTTATGCTAAAGCGCATTATGTGGAATTCCAATCAATAGAGTTTGAGAGCGCGCCGGTTCAAGAGCCGACCTTGCCGAGCGGCAATGCGAGCTTTTGGGTGGAAGGCGGAGAGTTGAAGTCTAGCGTTGAAAAAATATTATTTCAAGCCGACGCGGTGTTCCCTGCCGATGCGGTGCCTTTCTCTTTAGACGCTGAATGCGAACTCGCTTATGCAATTGAAAGCAAGAATGGAACCGAGCACTGTTATGGAATCGAAAGCGGTTATGCCTGGTTCAAATCCGGAGATTACAACCCGGCGTGCACGATTAAAGTGCAAGCAAATGAACTGCAGTCGGATGACTCGGCCCGCGTGATAATTACAGGGGCTTGCGTGAAGGATTCGCGAGTTGAAATTCCAATCGAGTTGGAATCACGCTTTGAGGAATCGTTTAGGGCCATGCCTGAGAACGGCGGGGGCGACAACACGGCGGCACTATATTATTTAATTGAATGGAAGCAGCTGGGCTCACGCTTCGTGCAAGTGAATGAAAAGGAATTCGCTTTCGGCGGTCCGGGAGTAAAAGCGCTTGATTGGGGTGGGCCAGGCGAAATGACCGTAATGGAAGGGGAAAAAGAAGTCGCGGTTTTGAAATACCAGGAAAGGAAAGGGTTCTTCGATGGTAAGTCACGGCTCGGAGAGAGAGTCGAATCATGCTCAAGCACGGACTGCTGTTCGAAGGAATGGTGCACTCCCTCGGCGCTAGAGGGAATGGCCGAGGCATTCAAGAGTGAAGCCGCGGGCTTGGCTGCCCGCACGCAATTCAAGCGCGGCCCGCTGGAAGTTCTGGAAGCCGGAGAATTCGAATACGCTGCGGCCGCGCAGTTAACCCAAGGCGGTTTCGCCGGTTTAGAGGAAGCGGGATTTCAAGTCGAGGAAAACGATTGCGGCTACGAAGATCCGGCTGTTTTCGAATTAAAGGCGTCGAGTACCGATGGAATGACCTGGCATTATTCGGCGCGCGTGCTCAAGCTAAACGGTGAAGAATTATGCGGGTTCATGCACGGCGACGCCGAGGGAATAATACACACTGAATTCGCGTCAATGGAATCCATTGTAATGCTATCCGAAGAGAACGCAAAGGCGATTCCCGTTCCCAGTTTTTACTCGGACGTGAAGGGAGTAAAAGCAGCTTGCGCTATTGCCCTCGGGGAGTGCTCGGTCTACTCGGGCGAACTGTACAGCATTCCGGCAATCGTGCCGTCACTGCAAACTTCCATTGTCACTTGCATTGGCGAAGCAGGCATTTGTGCGCCTGTTTGCGAGCAAAAGGAAGCGCGCGTCGAGCTGGTCACGCACGATAACAAGTTATACGCGATAATGCGCTTTGGAGTTAACGCATTGTGCGCTCCGGCAGCGCCGGGCTTACAATCCTTGTTATCCGGCGCGGGAGTCCCCGAGATTTCCTCTTACTTGAACCAAGGCCTTGACGGCTTAACCGCCGAGTTCGAGAGCCAAGCGGGCAGCCCGCTTGAATACGATTTAGGCGACTTGGAGGTTGCGGGCGAATGAAATTCTCGCGCCTCGCAAGCGTGTTCGACTCTATTGAAGCAAAATCGTCGCGGCTAGAGATGACGCGCGAGCTAGCCAACTTGTTCGAGGAATCAAAAGGCGTAGAAATCCGTAAAATAGTTTACTTTTTACAAGGGATGGTGAAGCCCGCTTTCGAAGGCATTGACTTGGGCCTCGCCGAGAAGTCGTGCATTAACACCATCGCCCGCGTGAGCGGGCGCACAATAAAGCAAGTCGAAGCGTCTTACCGAAAAACAGGGGACTTGGGCGAAACCGCCGCAAAGTTGATAGGCGAGCGAAAGCAAAAAGCGCTGGGCAGCTTCGCCTTAACCGTTGAAAAAGTGTACGGCAACATAATGCGAATCGCCTCTGCGAGCGGGACGGGAAGCCACACCGCGAAGGCGCGCTTGCTGGGGGAGTTACTGTCGAATGCAAATCCCAACGAGGCGAAAGTGATAACGCGATTCGTTACCGGCCGCTTGCGCCTCGGGGTCGGCAATGCAACCATCATCGACGCTCTCTCTTTTGCCAAGGCCGAGGACAAGAGCTTGCGTAATGACTTGGAGCGCGCATTCAATTTAACGAGCGACTTAGGCCTGGTGGCTGAAACGCTTTACTCTAAGGGAATGAATGCGATTCTCGCTTTCAAGACGAAGCCGTTCAACCCTATCAGGCCCGCATTAGGCGAGCGCATGTCCAGCTCGAAGGCAATAATCGACAAGCTGGGGGAATGCATGGCGGACGGAAAATACGACGGGTTGCGCGTGCAAGTGCACAAGAGCAAGGACGAGGTTCGCATTTATTCGCGAAGGCAAGAGGATGTTACGCATATGTTCCCGGATATAGTGAAGGCGGTGCTCTGGCAAGTCAAGGCGAACGAGGTTATATTCGAGGGCGAGGCAATCGGCTTTGACGAGGAAACCAACCGCTTCCAACCGTTCCAGGAAACTGCGAAGCGCAAGAGAAAGCACGGCGTGCAAAAGACCTCGAAAGAGATTCCATTACGCGTGTTCGCATTCGAGTTATTATACTTGAACGGGACGGATTACACGCTCGAGTTGTTCGAGGCGCGCAGGAAGAAACTCGAATCGATAATCCAAGGCAAAGGGCTTATTCGATTGTCGAAAATCGTGCGCGTGAAGACCGCGGCCGAGCTGGAAGCTTTCTTCAACAAGTGCGTTGAGAGCGGCCTCGAAGGCGTGATGGCCAAGGACTTGAAAGCGCCATACGTTGCGGGCGCGCGCAAGTTCGCGTGGATTAAACTAAAGAAGTCTTACAAGGAAGGCTTGGCGGACACGCTTGACACCGTGGTCGTCGGCTATTATTACGGCAAAGGCAAGCGCACGAAATTGGGATTGGGCGGTTTGCTAACCGCGGTTCGCGCCGGCAGTGAATTTAAGACAATAGCAAAAATAGGTACGGGCTTCAGCGAAGAGCAATTAAAGGATTTAAGCGTGCACTTGGGTAAATTAAAAGTGCCTAAAAAGCCGCGGGAAGTGAACTCGCTTCTCGAGCCGCACGAATGGGTTAAGCCCGAACTGGTAGTTGAAGTAAAAGCGGATGAATTAAGCCGCAGCCAAATGCACACCGCTGCACGCGTTGGCTCCAAGGGGCTCGCGCTTCGTTTCCCGCGCCTAGTGCGCATTCGGTACGATAAGAGCCCGGCTCAAGCAAGCACGCAGGAAGAAGCCGAGGCATTATACGCGCTACAATTAAAGTAGTAATCAAAACCAAATATCCGTTGATTGTCGTAAAGAGTATCGTTAATAAATGCGCGGGTAGTGAGTGGTTTAGCCTAAATTTAGGAGGTGGCCATAAAAGTGATGAAAAATGTCGGGCCGTGGGCATTCGTCCTCGGTATAGTAATAGCCCTCTTGGCTGGGTTCGCGACTACTGGAATTGATACTACAGTAGTCCTCGTCCTAGCCGTATTGGGTATAATAGTCGGCTTTTTGAACGTGAGCGACAAGGAAGTAATAAAATTCCTAGTCAGCACGCTAGCGTTCATGATTGCCGCAACGAGTTTGAACGTGGTTTTCTCAAAACTACCGTCAATCGGGACCGGCTTATCGTTGGCAATGAGCTACATCGGCGTATTCGTCGCGCCCGCTGCCGCAATCGTGGCAATCAAGGCGTTGTACGACATTGCAAAAGAGTAAGCAATAACAATTTCCCCTTTTTTTTTCTTTATTTTTCTTATCTAACCCAGTAATCCCGATACTATGAGCGGCAAGGCAATGGACGCTTCACAGTAAACATTAGCGAATCGCGCTCTTTCCTTGACTTTACCCCACGAAACCGCCTCGCGAACGCGCGCTCCGCTCAAAGAGCCGTCGAACTCAGTAGCCGTCGTTACGTACACCACGTAATCAAAGCCGCCGCGAACGAGTTGCAAGCCGATTGCATGGTGCTTCGCCGCGCCGCCGCCGAGAATTAAGCCCCCGGTGGAATCCGACTCAAGAACCAGCTTGGAAAGCGCCTTCATGTCACCAGTTACATCCAAAACAAACGCTGGATTGTCCTGCTTGAAGTAAAACAACTGCAAACCAAAAGCGCCGTCCGTAGGAGCCGGGCAATACACCGGCACTTTCTTCAAGAACGCCTGCCGCAGGAACGAATCTTCATCTTTAACGCGCTCACCGATTAAGCGAGCGATTTCCGAAGGCGAAGCGAACCCGCCGCCTTCCTCCTGCTTCTTCAAGAGCTCCTTGAGCAACGGCTGCACGAACGACTCGAAAGCCACGTAGGCACTCGACGGGATTATTATGTTTCCAACGCGATTCTCCCCCCTGCCGTGCAAAGCGGCGTCGTCCGCGTCGAATGACGAGAGCTCGAAACTGGAAAAAGACTTCATCGCGTCCTCTTCAATCGAGCCCACATTCGTAATAATTACGTCAACAAAGCCGTCGCGCACGAGCTGCGCGATTAACTCACGCAACCCGGACGAAACCATGTTACTCGTAAAAGTCAAGAATATTTTTGCTTTGTTCGCCTTCATTTCCTTGATTACGCGAACCGCCTTGGCGAGCTCGCTCGCCTGCAAGCCAACGCACTCCATTCGCCCCACTAATTCCGAGGCAGGCATCCCCGCTTCAACATTAATTCCCTTGATTTTCACTTCGAACCACCATTTTTTGAATTGTTTTCTTTGCCTTGAACTTCTTCTTCAAGTAATCAATAATTTCCCTTGCTTTGAACTGCTTGCAAGAGAACACGTCGCAATGCATTGTGGCAAAGCGCGGGTAAGCGTGCAAGCTGCAATGGCTCTCCGCCAAGAGCACGAACCCGGTTAAGCCCTCGTCCGTTTTAGACTCGTACTTCTTCACGAGCGGCTCGCTAATGCGCTTCATTCCAACGCGCGCCGGCAACTCACTCAAAACTTGCTTTAACAAGCGCGCGTCTTCCAGCCGGCGCACGTCACAATCGTACAAGTCCAACAGCAAGTGATGCCCTTCCACCCCGGGCAAATTTTGATTGGACTTTCTCGCGAGAAAGCCGGTGATTTGATATGCGAGGTCGAATGAAACCAAGGCGAGGAAGTACACCCATTCACCAGTCGCAATGCTGACTGCGAGCGCGCCCAAGTCGAGGAGGAGGCGGTGCCTCACGACGAAAGCGAAGGGCGAGGAGCCCTTCCCTTCGATGTAGTCGTTGAGTAGTTCGTCGGCAATGCCGAATGCTATGAGCGCGGCTAGTATGAAGAGGTTAATCGCTGGGAGCCCGAGTATTGCAATGGTTGTGAATAAGGAGGCGATGGCGAGTTGGTGCGCGCGCTTGTCAATCTTGCCGGTTAGCAGTACGCCGATTGTAATCGCGAGGATTAAGGTGGCGAGCGGGGTTGAAAGCGATGCTAGGTAGCCAGCGCCTAGCCCGTAGAGCGCGCCGGTAATGAATTGCAGATTCTTGCTAATGAATAGCTTGTCGTCGACCTGGCGGTCGGTGAGCTTAGTCAAAAAGCCCGTTAGGAAACACAGTAAGTACTCTAGCATGAATTAACACAACAAACGCACTAGCTATCAAAAAGGCGAACTCAAGGACAATCCTTCTTAGCGTAATGCATTGAATAATTTTGGAAAAGCAACTTTTTAAAGTATGCGCGCGTTGCTTTTTTCATGTCGAATCGTTGGATTGCTTGCACGACGACTACGCGATTCCAATAGCGTTGGGCTTGCCTGGAAAGTGGGCTCGGCAATTGGGTTTTAAAGAAGGTTAATGGAAATTAGTAGGTGAATGAAAAATGAAGTTATTGTGCTTGCATTGTGATTACGCGTCTTACAAGCCTTTAAAGAAGGCTTTGAAGAGCGCGCCGGAATTATCCGAAAAGCAGAAAGAGGGAGGCAGGTTCGAGAACTGCCTACTCGCGTTCTCGTCACTAGAGAAGGGCGACGACGAGAGGATAGTGAAGAAGGCGGCGGAAGCCGTACGAAAGCATTACGAGGAGGTAAAGGCGGCGACCGTACTCGTGTACCCTTACGCGCACTTATCGAGAGACCTCGCAAGCCCGTCGCAGGCAACCGAATTATTGAAGAAATTCCATAATGAAGTCAAAAAATTCTGTCCGGAGGCGGGGCGGAGCGTGTTCGGTTATTACAAGGAGTTCGAGCTCAAGTGCAAGGGGCACCCTTTGAGCGAGTTAAGCAAGACCATTCGCGCAGAGGACGTTGAGGGCTTGGGCGGCCTTGAAGTTGAAGTAAAAGAGAAAGTAATAGAGGAAGTCGTTTCCGACTCGTTGAAGGCGGAAAAGAAAGTGCGCTCTCGATTCTACATCCTGTCACCCGACGGCTCGATGGTGCCGCTAAAGGAATTCGATTTCGCCGGCAATGAAAAGCTCGGCCACTTTGCGGGTTACGAGGAGAACAAAGAGCGTTGTTATGCAACGGAGCCTCCGCACATCAAGATAATGAAGGAGCACGACTTAGTGCAGTACGAGCCCGCCTCGGACTCGGGGCACTTCCGCTGGCTGCCGAAAGGGCTAGTCGTGAAGAAGACGCTGGAGCAAGCGGTGAGCGACTTATGCGTTAACTATGGCGCCATGCAAGTGGAAACACCGATTATGTACGACTTCGAGCATCCCGCGCTTAAGAGTTACTTGAACCGCTTCCCTGCACGCCAGTACGTGGTGCAGAGCGACAAGAGGCAATTCTTCCTGCGCTTCTCCGCGTGCTTCGGGCAGTTCCTGCTCAACCACGACATGGTCATCTCGTACAAGCAACTCCCTTTCAAGATGTACGAGCTAACGCATTACTCTTTCCGCCGAGAGCAGAGCGGAGAGTTATGCGGGTTAAAGCGGTTGCGCGCGTTCACCATGCCGGACATGCACACGCTCTGCAGCGACCTAGAGCAAGCAAAAGTAGAGTTCGAGTCACAGTACCGCGCCAGCGTGAAGTGGAACCAGGCCGTGGACCTCGAATTCGAAACCGCGTTCCGCGCGCAAACCGACTTCTACGAGGAGAACAAGGATTGGTACCTCGGGATGATTCGCCGCATCGGCAAGCCCGTGCTACTTGAATTGTTCGACGAGCGTTACGCGTACTTCATAACCAAGTTCGAGTTCAACTTCGTGGATAACATGAAGAAGGCGTCAGGATTGAGCACCGTACAAATCGACGTTGAGAACGCGGAGCGCTACGACTTGTGGTACACGGGCAAGGACGGCTCAAAGCGCAGGCCGGTTATACTACACGCTTCGATTAGCGGAGGCATTGACCGCGTGATCTTCGCCTTGCTCGAGAAACAAGCGGAACGCATTGCCAAAGGCGAGAAGAACCCGATGCTCCCGTTATGGCTGGCGCCAACGCAAGTGCGCTTGGTTCCGGTGAGCGACAAGCACAATGATTACTGCGAGAGCGTACTGGGCAAGCTCAAGGGACGGTTGCGCATTGACTTTGACGACCGCTCGGAAAGCCTTGGGAAGAAGCTGCGCGAGGCGGGCAAGGAGTGGATTCCATTCGTCGCGGTTGCAGGCGACAAGGAAATTGCGAGTGGGAAGCTCGCGGTTACCGTGCGCGAAACCGGAGAGAAGCACGACTTAACGCCTGAAGAGCTCGCGGAGCTAGTGGAGAACCAAATAAAAGGGAAACCTTTCTTCGAGTGCTCGCTAGCAGACAGGGTTAGCAAGCGCCCGCTATTCTAGCAGTTAAAAATAAAAATCGGTTGTTTAACCGGTTATTTTAGAGTCGTAGCGGCCGCTCTTTACGAGCTTGATGAATTGCCTGGGCTTCTTCCCGTCAACGGTGACGCCCATGCTCAAGCAAGTGCCTGCGACTTCGCATAACGCGGCTTTCAAGCTCGAGGCGAGCATTACCGCTTGCTTATTGCGCGCGAGTTTAAGCGCGCTTTCAAAAGATAAGTCGCCGTTCTCCGGCTTGCCCTTCTTTCCTTGCTCTTCGGTTAAGGCGCCCGACTTGCCGATTTCGCGCTTTATGAGCGCGCTAACCGGGGGCGTTCCGACTTCGATTTCAAATTTCTTGGTCTTCGTGTCCACGATGACTTTAACCGGCACTTGCAGCCCGGCGAAATCCTTGGTGGCCTCGTTAATCGCGTTGACCACTCCGTTCACGTCCACTTTCATTGGCGCGAGCGTGGGGCCGATTGGCGGGCCTGCATTCGCTTTTCCGCCTTCAACTAAAACTGGAATCGTTTGGCTTGGCATAACTGAAAATCACCTTTCTAACTATAATGTTTTAACGGACTATTACTGATAAACCCCCTATTTTATTGCTTGCGTTTCAATGCAGCGAACGCGAACAATGCCGCCGCGACTGCAACGGCAACGGGCAGATCTGGTGCTTCTTCGGCCTGCACCGAGCCCTTCGAGCGCGTGAACGAGCAGGAAGCGCTTTGACCGTAGGACAAAGACTCTACGGCAATCGAGTATTGCCCGGCTTTTGACGAGCTAATGCTTAACTCGTGCTCTCCGCTTTGCGAATCGCAGACAACTAGCGCGCCCTTGCCCGCTTCCCCGTCCCGCGTAACTGTTACGCGGGTGTTCGAATCGCAAGTAGGCCTGCCGTTAACGTATAAAACCGCGAGCACTTCGGTTGAAGAGCTGCTTGACGCTTGAGGGCACGTCAATTGTAAGTAATCTTGTTTTTGTTCTGGTTGCTGAGCCGGCATCGGCGGAACAACGGAGGGTAGAGGAGGTATCTCATCGCCTTCCTCAACTATTATGATTTCCTCGCCTACTTGAAAGAGTATTTCCACTGAGGCATTATACTTTGTTTCATTGCCCTCGCTCAAGCCGCGGCATTCGAAAGCCATTGAATGCGCGCCCTCATCGAGTCCCTCGTAGTAGTCTCCGATTAGTATGGAAGTAGAATCAGTGGCGTTAATTACAAAAGAATAGTTCTCGGCTTCGTCCAAGCGCTCGTAGCAAGCGTACTCTACAAAAGAGCCGGAGACTTCGAACACTAAATAGATCGGCTCATCGATTGCATACGACTTCCCGTACAGCGGCGAGTCCACGTCGGGAATATTCACGAACTGTTCGCCTTCGGCGAGAACGTGAAATTCGATTAAAGAGGAGTTGGACTCGTTGCAGGAGACTACTGCGGAATAATTGCCTTCACCCAGGTCGAATTCAACTGTTTCAACCTCTTCGTCTGGATACCTCTCATCTTCAAGCGAGTTGTTCAAATACAATGCGCACTCGCAGTCAACGCAATTGGGATCGTATGAAATATTCACTTCGCCAATAGAGCGATTCGAGTTATTCAAGGGCGACACTATGGAGGGTAAAGCCCCAAAAATCGAGAACTCGTTTTCATTAGAGTATAACCAGTCGGCAGCTCCACTTTCTGAAATAAGGGAGGCATCTGATTTACACCGGACCATCGCAAAGTGCCCTCCGGCTTCCAAATCGGGCAGCGAGCCTTGGTAAGAGTAGCCGGGCGCGCCAACGCCGTAAACAGCCAGCCAATCACCCGCGTCTACTTGCACTTCGCACTCGTAAGAAGCGCGGTTTCCGTACAGCCAGAAGTCAATTGGAATCGGATTGACTTGCGTCGAGGCGTTCTCCGGGGAAACGAGTAATACGTCTTCAAGTGATTCAAACAAAACATTGAATTCAACGATCTGTTGTAATTCAATCGAGCCGCGCGAGCAGTAAGCGGTCACGGAATGGGAGCCCACGGTAAATTGAGGCAGGTTTACTTCCACGAGCTCGTTAACGCTGGCGGATAAGGGGGTGGAGTAAGGCGCGCCGTCAATTGAGTAAGCGCAAGAGAACGCGATTTCCTCCACTTGCGCGGCGAGCGAGTAAGCATTTTCGGAGAATTGCATTGAACCCTGGGTTACCTCGAATGACAATTCAGCTTCACTCGGCGCGTAATAGTATCCGTCGCGCGGCGACCACACTACGATGCAATACTCACTCGACGATGATTCCTCGATGAAGTCGATTGTTCCTTGCACTGGGTCCGTTAACTCTTCGAATCCAGTGAAAGTCAGTGAGAATGCTCCGTAATCAAATTCCTCGCCTTGAACGAGTTGAACCATTACGCCCTCCGAGTCCTCTAGCCAAATTGAATTAACAGTCCAGTCGATTACCTCGAACTCTTCTCCAAGGATTTCAAAAGATTCGCCGGCTCTTCTTTCAAATGAAACCGAGTCGCCTAAAGAACTGCTGCTTACCGACGCCACGCAGTACTCGACGGGCGCGGGGGGTGCGCTTCGGCAAGCGCCCATCAGGCACCCGTAAGAGCAGTCATCAATCGAGGATATGCATTGCTCTCCAGAGCAATAATACTCGGCTAACCCTCCGTTGGCAACGCAGTTATCCTGAGCGTAGAAGAACTCGGTGGAGCAAGCCCCGGCTATTAACGGAGAGTCGCCTCCATCGGAATCAAAGCACACTGCCGAGGCTAGGGAGCAGAAAAACAAGAAAAATAAGAAAAGGAAAGGGGGTCGGAAGCTACTCATTTCACTTCCTCTTGGATAATGCGTACCCTGCGGCTAGAGCCACGAGCAGCGCGGCAAACAATGGTAAGTCAGGCACTTCCTCGGCTATGAGGCCGCCGTCCTTGAACACGCAGTTTCCACTCAACCCGTAAGCAGGCGAAGTCACGCTAACCGCGTAGTCCCCGAATTCGCTTACCTTGAATGAAATTTGGTGGCTGCCGGACGAACAGGAATCAAGCTTGCCGGCTCCGGATACCGCCGAGCCGTTGTGGGTAACGTCCACATCCATTGCTTGGTCGCACTTAGCGTCCCCTTGGAACACGAGGTAAGCGTCCATTTGGTTCCATCCCTCGCTCACGGTTTGCGGGCAGTTCACGTTCAAGTACGAGTCACCTGTTGCAGGAGGCGTAGCCGTGCCCGCACCCGAAGGCGAAGGTAATGCAGGAACCGACGGCGTAGCCGTACCCGGCCCTTGGCTGCCAGAGCCCCACGGGCCGCTGCTTCCGCCGCCACCACCGCTTCCGCCCGAACCGGGGCTTGGCGTTACCGTAGGCGACGCGGTAGGCGTTGCCGTTGGCGTTGCAGTAGGCGTTGGAGTCGGAGAGCCTTGCTCCTCGACCACGCTGAATTGGACGGTATCCGAAGTCATCGGGGCTTCCGTGGAATCTATTAAGTCGCAAGTCACGTTCAATTCGTATTCTCCTTCCGTCAAGAGCATGTCGAATGTCGGGTCGACCGCGCCCTCGACCGTGCCGAGGTTGTAGTTAACGCCGTTGAGCGTGTAATAGCACTCGAAGAGCACGGGGTCGGTTGGATAGCTACTCTGGAACCCGCCTACCTCGAACACGCCGGTTACTTCCGCGCCCGGCTCGGTCTCGTAGTAATAAAACACGTCACCGTCCTGCGGCTCGTAGAGTATTGGCATTCCTTCGTCAAGCGAGGTGAAGTACACGGTCTCCGAGTCAAGCCACCTGCTCGGAACTACTTCCTCGTTCGGGCTCAAGCCAACGCAAGAAACGAACACTTCGTGCTGGCCCGGCTCGACTTGAAGCAACCCGTCAAACGAGTAAACCTCACCGGCTTGGAAGTAATCTTGAATCGGCCGGTCACACAACTCAGAGGAGCTCGGCAAGCAATTCGGATCCTTCTGCGGGAACGCGTACTCGTTCGAATCGAACCCGTAAGAGCAGGCGTAATAATCGTAGGTTCCGTCGACTATGAACGACAAGTCAACGGCGTCCGACCAGTAAGTCTTGTTCTCCGGTTCTAGCACAACCGGTACGTTCGCAGGGTAATTCGAGAACCACGCCTCGTTCGACTTCACGAAGTTCGTCGGGTCGCTCTCTGCAGCGCACTGCACGTTAGCGTAGTGCTGGCCGTAATTGCCGGCCAAGTCGAATTCACCGATTACGGGCACGCCGCAGTAGAAGTAATTCACTTGGTTGTCGCGGATTAGCTCGTAGAACTCACCGTCGAGCTCGCCTTGGCAGAAGTATGCGTCACCAATGGAGGATTGTACCGGGCAATTGATTACGAATTCCCAAGGCACCGAATCCGACCAATAGGTTTCGTTCTGCGGCTCGTCGAGTGAAACAGAGAACCCTGCTTCGCGCACTTCAAATTCGATTAAATCGGACTCCAGCATCCACGCGGGCAAGGTTTGCTTGGCCGGGCTGCAGTAAACGCGTGCATCGTGCTCGCCACTAGCCAAATCCAATGAAGTGGATTGCGTTACTCCGTAAGGAACAATCGAAATCTTGGATGCGAATGAATCATAAGAATACCCGCAAGACCACTCCTCGTAACCGGCCGGAGGAACCATTTCAACGCTCGACTGGTTCAATGGGTGAATCAAGTATTGCAGCGGGACCGTAGTCGAGTAATACGCTGACCCGTCTTGTGGCTGGTAAACCGTTAAGCAAATCGTTACCATTTCCGCGTCGTCTGGAACACTGGTCGGCGTCGGAGCCACATCATCTGAAGATAAGGCGAACTTAATGGTTGACACGAGCACGTTATCGTCCATGGCTTGCCCTACGAGTTCCAAGCGAACTTCGTAGCCGTCGTAAAGGAACACGTCGTAAACCGCACCCTCCTCAAGCTCAACGCTCAAACCGGATGAAGTGTCACGCACCCAAACCTTATTCGCGCTCTGTTGGTACACGAGGTACTCGTGGCCTTCGAAGTCAATGGTTTCCTCGGTCTTCTTCTCAAACTCTATTGGCTCGGCAGTAGCCTGCGGGCTAGGCGAAGGTATTGCAGTTACTTGCGGGCTGGGCGTTGGTTCAACGTAAATCGGGAAGTCCCTGCACCAAGTCTGGCTCTGCGCCGGCTCGGTAAGGCAAGCGCCGTCAACGCAACCGTACTCGCAATCCACTAGATAATCATCACAAACCTCGTAAATCGAAGCTGACGACTTGATTTCGCTTTCGGGAGTAACACAAGCGTACTCGTGTAGTATATTCGAAGGGGAAAAAGTAGAACCCGACGAGGACACACTGGAAATAGACGGGCCGCAGTAATCAACGCGCTTAACCACTCCGCTGACTAACTCCGAAGAACTCAACGAGGTCTCGGTGCAGTAACCCTTCAAGAAGATATTATCTCCGTCCGAGTCAGTGCAAGTCGAGCCGACGGCTTGGCGCGAGTAATAAAAGTCGCGCGTGTCGGTCGCGGTCGGAACGCTAATGAGTGTTTTGCCGATGAACGGGATTGCGGCTATGGCGCGCTCCAATAGCCCGGTGGGCTCGCGACGGCACTCCAAGGTAATCTCATACCAGCCGTTCGTTAATCCCTTGATTTCATTCTGGCGGGTGAACGACGATGGCGACGGGTAAGAAAATTCAATAGTGAAACTGCCCTTCTGTGGGTTCAACTGATACGCGTCAATTTGATTAAAGTCATAGTCACAAGTCAACTCTACGGTTTCAGTGGTCTTGGAATTGGAATTCGAGCCGCCCCAGAAGTCGTGAACAATGAACTCCAAGTCGAGCATACCGTTAGCGGAAGCGTAACTATTCGAGTCCGCGGGATAGGTAATGCGAATGCCTTCAACCGGCTCGCTGGTAGCTTGAATCGACGGGCTAGGCGAAGGAATTTGAGTTGCCTGAACCGAAACGCTCGGCGAAGGGGTAACGCCGACAGAAGGCGAAGGAGTTACTCCAACAGAAGGTGAGGGGGTTACTCCAACTGAAGGCGAAGGAGTCGCGCTTGGCGAAGGGCTGGCCGAACCCTGCTCTTGAGTAACGGTCACTCCGTTATTCCACTCTTCAATCGTAAATCCGGAGCGTACTTCCTGGCGGAACTCGTAGTCTATTTCGTGAGTGGTCGTCGAAGTAACCGCGTCGTATTCACAATCAAAAGTTACTTCTCCGTCGTTCTTGTTAATTGACCCTCGAGAGCCCCAAGCATCACCGGCATCACACTTAACGAATAATTCGGGGTTGGAACTGTACGTTGAAGTATCGAAGTGGAAGTATTTGACGGTAACCTCCACGGTTCCCGCGCCGATAAGCGGGGAAGGAGTAGTGTCAATAATCATGGACCAAGTGCAAGTGTTTGGGCTGGTACTGCCGGATTGACCCCACAAATTAGGGTCAACGCACATTGAATCCGGCTCACCGATCCTGCACGGCAGGGTTTGACTGACGGCATAATCACATTGGTTGCCCCAAGCTCCATGGTAACCCGTGTTCGGGTCATAGTCGTTTATGCACAAGCACCCGGCGGTATTACTGCCGCTCGTTTCGCAGTCATTATATGCATTGCAATTCTGCCAAGGCTGCGCGTAACAATTCTTACCGGCTGCACAAAGATTGCTCCCTACTTGAGTCCTGGTTCCCGCTTCACTCTCCGTGAGGCAGTCAGCTTCAGGGTACCCTTGTGCAGAGCACGATTCGATTACCGGGAGGTCACACTCGGAAGCCGGACCGTAACAGTAATGCCAATCGGTCCCGTCGTAAGCACAATAAGGCGTTGAAACCAAAAGGCCACAATCCCCTTCCGCGGCAGCTGCCTCTGCAGGGGTAATGCAAGTGCACAAGTATACTCCGTTGCCTTGACCTCCTCCGCTCCAACAATTCCATTCTTGTTCACAAATCGTTGCTGGGCCGCCGGGTTCTGCGGCAGCAGCGTGGAAAGCGGCTAGGAACAATAAGAACGCGGTTAAAACAATTATTTTTTTCAAAGTACAACCCCCCGATTAATACGGTAAACTTAATTGGGCTAGAATCGGTTAAAAAACCTTGCAAAACCTTCAACCAACGCCTTGAAAGCAATTATTAATGGGTTCAAGCCAAAAAAGTATTATGCCTTTGATTCAACCGCACCCGGACCGCGGCAAAATAATGGAAGCTTACAAAGCGCACGCGCAAATGCGCGAGCCGTCAAGTAGGGGTTTGCTCTCGAATGCATTCGAGCCAATCCGTAAGGAGTTCAAGGTTTTCGGCTTTAAAGGCGGTTCGTCCAACTTGTTCAAGCGTGCGGTTCGCTTCACACCGCTTATAGGGGCGACCGCAAGTCTGTTAGTCGGCGAGCCGAAGTCCGTGGAAACCGCCCGCTGGAAAACCATGCACGCGGTCGAGCGATGGAAAGAAATGCAAGAGAAGGCGCGCTCGCCAAGGGAGTGGGCGCCGCGAGTAATGCGCGCAATGCCCGAAGAGCACTCTCGAATAATTCAATTCAATCCCGGGCAAGCCGAGCGATTTAGGACTCTAGTGAAGCGCGAGCCGTTGAAGGCGAACCCGTTCATTGAAGAGCGCTTGCGTAAGAGGCAGGCTGCGTTCGAGCGCCGAGAGAGGCGCGTGGCGTAATGCAATTTTTTTTGCATTTAAAGCGAGCTTTAGCTTTTGCGTCAAAGCCGATTAACTGGCAGCCGTACATTATAACTTACTCTTTATTCACTTCCGCTTTGTTGCTTGGAATACTATTCTTCGCGGGGAGCGCATTCGACTCGGCGCTTAAGGCGATTTCAACTGGAAACTTTTTGCCGGTGATGGGAACCATTGCCTCGGCTGCAATCGTATTGTCATTGTGGGTCGCCGGGCTCGCTCTAGCCTCGTTGTTCGCTGACGCGCTAGTCATCAAGGCGGCTGCGCGGGCGAAGCGCGTACGCATCCCGCGGGTTTACCCGTCGCTACTCGCGGTTTCCGTTATTGCACTCGCCATTCAATTAAGCGTATCACTCTTCTTTACGGCTTTTGACAATTGGGGAACTAGCTTGGCCGACTCGCTCGCCAGTGTGCTCCTCGCCTTGTCATTCGCTTTCGCGCCTTACGCGGCCGTGCTAAGCGGCAAGGGCACGATTCACGCTTTGAATAAGTCCGTCTCGATTCTCTTTGCGCGTCCCTTCGAGTTAATCATTAATTACTTCTTAGCGGCCGTTGCCACACTTGCGCTAGCCGCGGCGGGATTAATCTTATTCGCTGCACTCGCTTTCACTGCAGTATCACTGCAAGGCATTGCATTCGCGGCAGTAGGCACGCTCGCTCTATTAGAATTAATCCTCACGGTTTCCGCAGTGCAGTGCTTCCAAAAGGCGTACTGGGTTTCAGCTTTCGCTACTCTTTCCCGATAGCGTCCTTGAGCATTTCCTTGACTTGGTCTATTGTCGCGAATTGCAAAGGATTAATCATGTCGAGAGTGTACTTGAGTTCTTTCAACTCGCTCTTGAGCGCGTACTTCTTATCCAACGCAGCCTCGCTGACTGCAGACGACGCTGAATCTGACGACCCTTGAGCCGAGCCGCTCGACTGCAGCCCTTTCAGCTTCTCATTCAAGGTAACCACGGTGCGGCCGAGTACTTGCTCGTTCTTCTCAATCGTATTGATTTTTTGTATGATTAAGTCTACTTTCGACGAGAGAGAGCGGACGTCGTTTTTGATTGAATCCAATTCCGATGATTTTCTTTCGGCCACTAAAACACCCGAAACCATTTATTTCGAGTTCTTATTAAGGTTGTTCATGCAAGGCTCGCTATTGGACGCAGACCTGGTGAAAGGTAAAATTATTCGCCTGATCGTTAAGTCGAGCGGCCGCACCGAACGATTTTACGATGACTCCTTCAAGCCTTACTTTTACTTTGACGGAGAAAAGCCGAAGGATTTCGAGAGCGAGCGCGTTGAGCGCTTAATCCACGGTAAGAAAAAAGGATTGTGGAAGGTTTACTGTAATGCCCCGGGAGACGTGCCGGCCGCTAGCGAGGCCTTGAAATCAAAAGGGCAGTGCTTCGAGTTCAAGATACCGTTCTACCGCCGCTACTTAATCGACAAAGGGCTCGTGCCTTGCGACGGGGTCGAAGTCGAGTTTGAAGAGCGCAAGGGAAGAAAATTCGTGAAGAAAATCAAGCGCGTGGACGGAATTGAATTCAAGCCGAAAATCGTTTCCTTGGACATTGAAACTTACAACGAGCGCGGGTTTTCAAACGCAATGCGCGACCCATGCCTAATGGTCGGCTACGCAGACGAAGGGGGCGCCGGCTTGCTAGAGCACGGAAAGCGCGGCTTCGCCACTGAAAAGGAAATGCTTGAAGCGCTCGGGGGATTATTGAAGGAGAAGCGCGCGGACATTGTTTTCACTTACAACGGCGACGAATTCGACTTGCCTTACCTGCAAGAGCGCGCTAAAAAGGTTAATGCCCGCATGCACTTGGGCCGGGACCGCTCGGCGGTTAAGGTTAAGCGCTTGGGCATGCGCAACCGCGCTAGGCTGGGCGGCCGAGTGCACTTGGACGTTTACGACGAAATATTCTTTTTGAATTACATCGGCGCCGTGCGTTTGGAGCGCCTGCGCCTTGAAGACGTTTACAAGTCGCTGCTAGGAAAAGAAAAACAAGAAGTCAAAAAGGAAGACATCTGGAAGTTATGGAAAGCCGGCGATGCAATACTCGGCGAGTACTGCAAGGGCGACGCGCTATCCTGCTTCGAACTCGGTGAGTACGCGATGCCGTTGGAAGTGGAGTTAGCGCGCATTACCGGCTCGACTCTGTTCGACGCGAGCCGAAGCACCGCGGGCCAGCACGTTGAGGCCTTGCTATTGCGCGAGTCGTTCAACGAAGGAGAAATAGTGCCGAATAAGCCCGGCTACGCACAGGTTAAGGGGCGCTCCGAAAACCCGATTGAAGGCGCGTTCGTAAAGGTGCCCGAGCCGGGGGTATACGAGAACATCGCGGTGTTCGACTTCCGCTCGCTTTACCCGACGATAATCATATCGCATAACGTGGACCCGACCACGCTTAACTGCGATTGCTGTAAAGACGCTTTCGAGTCACCGAACGGCCATCGCTTCTGCAAGAAGCGCAAGGGGCTCATCCCGAAGGTGCTCGGCAAAGTGCTTAAGACGCGGTTCAAGATTAAAGACGCGGAGAAGGAAGCAAAGGGAAGGGAAAAAGCCGGGTTGCACGCGCGCCAGTGGGCGCTCAAGATAATCGCGAATTCTTTCTACGGATACACCGCGTACGCGCGCTCTAGGTATTACTCGCGGGAATGCGCGGAGAGCATAACCGCTTGGGCGCGCCATTACATTAAGGATACGATTGCAAAAGCGGAAGAGGAAGGATTCAACGTGCTATACGGGGACACCGATAGCCTGTTCTTCACTTTCGAGAAGGGCAAGGAAGCTGGCCTCGAAGCGTTCCGCGAAAAGGTTAACGCGAAGCTGCCCGGCAACATGGAACTCGAATTGGAAGGCATTTTTCCACGAGGCATCTTCGTGTCGAAGAAGTCCGGCGGGAAGGGAGCGAAAAAAAAGTACGCGCTAATGGGAAGCGACGGAAAAATAAAGATTCGCGGCTTCGAACTCGTTCGCCGCGATTGGAGCCGCATCGCTCGCCGAACGCAAAAGCGCGTACTCGAAATACTATTAAAAGAAGGCGACGCGGCTAAGGCAGCCGACTTCGTGCGGGGAATAATCAATGACTTGAAGGGCGGCAAAGTAGAACTGCAAGACCTGGCCGTGCTCACGTCACTGCGCAAGAAGACGAGCGAGTACTTAATAAAAAGCCCGGAATTGAGCGCAGTGCTTGAAGCGCGCAAGGCCGGCTTGGACGTGCCGGAGGGCGCGATGGTAGAGTACGTGATAACCAAGAAAGGCGCGTCAATATCGGATAAGGCGCGCGTTCTTGAGCGCGCGAAGGATTACGACGCGGATTATTACGTGAACAAGCAAGTGCTCCCCTCGGTCTTGAAGATAATCGGCCCGCTCGGCTACGGCGAACTCGACTTGAAGCACGGGGGCAAGCAGACCGGACTCGGCGCCTGGTAACCTAAGCGTAATCCGCGAGCGAGAATTGCTTGCTCTTATCATTATCGAACACGCTGGCTATTTCGCGCTCGATGAGCATTATCCTCTGTTGCAGGTAATTCGGCAGGTCGTATTTCTTTGCGAGGTTCTTGCTCAACTCCAGATACTTTTGAACGCTCCCCCGGCTGACGGTGAGTATGAGCTTGCCGCCGCACTTGTTGCACTTGCCGCTCAACGGCACTCGGCGGTACTTAGTGTTGCACCCGACGCAGCGGAACTTTTGGCGGGAGAACGCGCGCAGGTTTCCGTACAAATCGGGGAAGAAGTGGTTGAGTATTACCCTCTCGGCTCCGTCGGCAGCGTCCACCGCGCGAATGCTCATCATCAAGTCGAGCTCTTCGTCAAGCTTCTCTTGCATGTTCTTTAATTGCACGTAACGCGTTCGCGTCGGCCCGTCTAGCGAACCGGCGTGAGTGAACCCGAATCCCTCGTACTGCTCTGCCTTGCCGAGCTCGTTGGAAACCAACTCTATTTTCACTTGCGAGGGCTGGGCGAGTTGCTCCGTTGCCTCGTAAAATTTTAACGGGTACGACCAAGCGCGGTCCATCGCGTGAACTTCATCATCCACTTCCTTCGGGTCGAGGCGGCTCATCACGACGAGCGGGGCGTCCATTTTCCCGCCGCGGGACGAAGGCAATAATCTAAGGGAGAAGTTCAAGAGGCCGTCGAGTAGCAGGAAAAAGCCGAGCTCGTCGCCGTCGGCGTTCCTGCGGCAAGCGCAGTGCAAGTAAGGGTGGGCGACCACGCCTTGTGCTTCAGTGCAGCCGATTACGCGCGCAACCATGCCCGCACTCGTGTGCGGCGCGATGCACACCACTAGCTTTCCGATTAAATCCTCAGGCTTTTCTACTCCGTAAAACGCGGGTAATCCGTAATGGTAAACCAAAAGGTCGTCCACGAAGTTTGCGAGCTTGAACAGGTAATCTAATGCGTGGCGCGAGACGATTATGTCCTGGGGGAGGAGCTCAATTACTTGTTCGAGCGACTCAATGGGCTTGCCCTTGCAATCCGATTCGTACCCTAACTTACGCAGTTTTTCAACGCCGATGTTTGCGTCCGCTCCTCGGAAGTGAGTCGCGGTTAGCTCCATTGCATCGTACCGGCAAGTCCCGTCGCGAAACACGGTTACCCCGTGCTTTGCGCGAAGTATGCCCTTCTCAAGGGCTTCCGGAATCTTTTCCCTGGAAATCATTCCCATGACCGCCTTCACTTGCTGCGGGCGAACTTTCACCCGCTCGCAGGCAGCGTCGAACTCTGAAACCAAATCCACCTTCTGCTTGACGGCCGGGGTTTCCTTGGACATTATCGTTTTTGCTCCGCACGACCTGCATTTGAACTGCCAAGAGCGCGCATTGCACCTCGGGCAAATGCGATTATTCAAGTCGAATTCTGCAAACGACTCGCCCCTTCGTTTTAGTAACCGCGTTGCACGCACTAAATCGCGGGTCATTCCCCCGAGAAATCCCACTGGAAACAAAGAGTGCACCGGCGGGCGCATTGAACGCTCCTTGGACTTCTCCGGCCGTCCCATACTCGCCCCGATGTAAGTGCCCGCTTTGCACTTTACAATAGCCCCCAAGAGTTCGCTGAGAATAGCCAACGGCGCCTTCTTTTCATCAGGAAACACTGCATCGAAAGCGGATTTATCCAGCTTTCCTTCTTTCAACAAGCCGAGCGGGCACAATAATCGCTTCGCGTCATCTCCTATCAAAGCGACCTTGCCGCCGTGCACTTCATGCTCAACGCCGAGTAACTCCAAACCGCGCTTACCCTCGTCGGCAGGCAATGACAATTCCAGCTCACCGCTTACCGAAGACAATTTTCCATTCGCAAGCCATTCCGCCAGCCCGCACAATTCTTCACGCGTCAAGTCACCCCAATAAAGCGTGTGCTTCGGCGCGAGCGGCACTCCCTCATTACGCGCGAGCTCAACCGCCTCGTCGAAAGTAATGGATTTAATGTCCGCGTTTATTCCCTTGGACTCGAGAATGCGCTCGAACCATTCGTCGCACCACGCCCCGGGAACCAAGGGGTGCCGCGTCTTTAGGAAGTCGCCGTAACAAATGAGCAAGTCGCCAATGAATAAAATTTCTTTAATGCGGCCGCGCAAGTCCAAAGCCTCCTGCCAAGAGCGGACCATGCGCACGCTGTCATCGTCAAGCTTAACGATCGGCCCGTCGATTTCATCGCATACGGTAACAATGCAGCCCTTTCCCGGGCGCTCTGTCTAGATTTGCGTGCCGATTACCGGAAACTCACGGAGCACTTCCATTGTCGCCGCAGTAATCGCCTTGCCTTGGATTCCACAAAACGGGGTGCGCCCGTAACGCAAGCGGAACCCTCCGCGCCGCATCGGATAGCCGAAGATAGGCCTTCCGCCGACTAGTTCACTAATGTACTTATCGATTGGCTCCACGCGCGCAACCGAATCATCCGCCTTCTTAACCTTCACGAGGCCCTCGATCCAATCCCAGTCCAGCCCCGCACTCTTGGACATCTTTAGTATCTTCGCGGACTTCAAGCACAATCCTTCACTCAAAACCAGGCACAAGCCGCCACGCACGCGATTCGACTCTATTCCCGGCAAATCCTTGTGCACCCCTATTTCGTACTTTTCCGTTGGTTCGCCGTCAATGCAAACCGGGCACGAGCGCGCAATCAACTCTACTTCGTGCTCTTTTGGGACGTATTGGCCGGAACGCGTACGAATGGAATACAAGTTCATTTCCTCTACGTAACGGGCGACTTCGTCTTCAGTCGGCCGGTACTCAGCGAGGCCTAACTCACGGCGCACCTTGTCGCCCAGTAATAAAGTGAACGCTTGGCCAGTGCCGCCAGCGCCGCGAATCGGCCCGGCAAAGTAAACGCGAAGGCACTTACTCCCGTCGGGGTTAGCATAAATCTTCACGCGCGAGACTCCCTCGATAGGAGCACTCACCACGCCTTCAGTGTACAAGGCAAGCCCCGTGCGCACGGCTTGCTCGGCTAATTCCTCCTGCGAACCGCCCAATATTTCACCCCGCGCGATTCGCACGGCGACCTCGAAACAAGCGTCATCGCGATCCATCCCTTTGAGGACATCCCGGATTACTTCCGCAATGCCTGCCGGGCCGACTAGCCCCTCGACGCGAGCGGCAACGTCAGGCGCAACCGGAATCTCCACTTCGTCACAGGCATCTAAGCCCTTCACGCGCGCCTTCGCGGCAATATCGTAAGCCGCCTCCAAGTCCGAGCGAATCAACGCGAAGTACTCTTTTATTCTAGGGCTGGCGTTCATTTGAAATTCAACACCTTGTAAGAAGCCGAACGCAACTCGTAAATTGGGAGCTGGCAAGGCGACGGAACGTGCCCCATCTTCAACTGGAAATCCGTAGTGTTCTGCCAAGTCCCTGAATTAATTATGGTAGTCCCGCGGTAGTTAGCGTAACCGTTCTTGTGAACGTGCCCGAAGTGGAACAAGTCGGGAACAGCGTCCACGACTAGGTAATCCTTCTTCTCTGGTACGATGGGCTTGCGGCCGTAAATGGGGCACAAGTGCCTGCGCTTGAGCATCTCGATGCCCACGAGTTCCGGGTTCTGGTAGCCCGAACGAAGAGTGGAAAGGGAGGAAACCAAGGTATCCATTGAAAACCCGTGGTACATTAAAACACTCAACCCCTCGATGTCAAAGAACGCGGGGTTGCCCACGAAGTGAAAATTCTTCTTCTTCTCCAACTCCCCGGTGAACTCGCGCGGCAAACGGGGCTGCGGCTCGGCAATGCGCACCGGGTCGTGGTTTCCCGGGGCAATGACTACTTCAATCCAATCCGGAACCGCGGACATCAACTCGTTGAATTGCTCGTACTGCTCGTAAATGTCCTTCGTAACAAGCTCTTCCTCTTGTGAAGGGTAAACCCCGACGCCGTCCACCAGGTCGCCGGCAATGAGTAAGTACTTTATCCTCCCGGCTAACTCTTTCTCAGGCCCTTTTCCATTCAAGAACTCAAGGAATCGCTCGAACTCTTCCCGCATGAAAAACTTGCTCCCCACGTGCAGGTCACTTAAGAGGGCAATGCACGCGTCCGAGTCCACCGTGCGCCGCTCGCGGATCGGAAGCTCGGGCCAAGTCACCTCGTTAACAATGAATAACCCGTTCGTAGAGAACCCGTCAAATGCAACTACCTCGTCCAACAGCAATCGGCCGCCGATTTCAAGCATTTGTTCGTCCCTCTTGGAGAACAAGCACGGCATCGAGCCGGAATCATCCTCGAACTCCACCAGCAAATGGCCGTTCTTAGTGGTACGCGAATCGGCAACCATGCCTATCACGCGGCACTTCTCACGCGATTGGGACGACTTCGTCTTCGCGACGGTATAAAAAGGAAGCCGCGTTTGGCGCGCCCTCAACAAGCCTTTTAACACGCGGAAGCGGTCGTTGAAATAAGAGATAAAGTCGCCGATTGTCCCGGTGCAAGTACTATTCTCGGAAACGTCACGGTCCAAGTGGAACTTTATGTTAGCCTGCAGCGACTTAGCGCGCGCCTCGAATCCTCCCTCGGAACGCACTGCGGGAAGGTTTGCCTTCTTGTCCGCAGCGAGCCGCTCGAGAACGGGCTCTAAATCCCCTAAAGTGAGTAAAAACTTGTTGCCCATCGAGTCAAGGGCGGCTTCAGAAGCGGCCTTAGCCTCGCCTTCCGGCATCGAGCATAAGAGTTGCAGCGCCCCGGGGCCGATTACGCAGTCGTGCTTTGAAAACAATTCTACTAAGTAACCTTCACGCACCTGTAACCCACCAAAACGAACCCAAAGAATCCGCTGCGGAACAAGAAAGGATAGCGCGATATTTAATTCAATCGCCTTAAACAAAGCCTGAGAATGAGCGGTTAATTACCGATTTCGTCTTCCTTAAGGCGCTCTAACTCGCTTAAAAGGTTCCAGACCAAGGTGCGCGCGTACATCGGCAAATTAATGTCGTTGCTCACCGAATCCAAGTCGTAAATCGCGCTCGACATACCCGCAACGGCGTCTTCGCCTTGCGTGAGCTTTCGCTTCGCGTCCGAGAGAATCGTCCTAACGTTTCTGGGAACGCTCGTGTCGCTAATCAATGAGTCGAGAACCTCGACGACTTGTTTAATGTTATTGCTAACCAAAAGTAATCACACCTCGTAAAAGAGAACTTTAAGACGAAGTGCGCTGGAAATATATAACCCTTTTGAGTAAACCGCTTTAATGGAATTCGATTACAAAATCATTCTCGCTGCAATAGCGATAATAATACTAATCGCAATCGTGCTCAACCCGCAGGGCGCCATAAATCCCGAACAAGGCGACCCAACCGTAATGCTAAAAGAAAAGCAGGAATTAACGCTCCCGCCGCTCACCCTGGAGTACTGGCCCGAAGGAAACCAAGAAAAACTATTGATAACCGCGGAAGGCGACACCGCGTTCAACTTGTTCACCGTGGTCCCGTTCGACCGGGCGTCCTCTTACTCGGATTATGAAATTGACAATGCGCCGCCCTCTCCGGCCGAAAACATTTTCGCGGAGGACGCGCTAGCAACGCGCGACTCCATCGCGCTCGCCGCTAATGAAACCAAGAACAAGACGCTCTCATTCGACTCGAACGGAAGCGCGCCACTCTACCTGGTCACGCAGCCGGGCGCCGCAGCCAAAGAAGCAGAAGCATTCGCCGGCCTGCTAAAGGAAATCGCTTCACTCTCGTTAGGCCGAAGCGAGTCGAACGCCTTGCAAAGCAAGCTCAACGAGTTCCTCTCGCCGGAAGAAGAAATCACTGCAGAGCTAATCGAAGCCGTGAGCGAAGCAGTCGAGGAAGTCAAGCAAGCGAAAATCACGAACCCGGATTACAATGCGACCAAGCAAATCGAGGAGCTCAAGCTCCCTGAGTATGCGCCTCCGATTGAATTCCAAAACGCGACTGAAATACTAGAGGAAGCTCTTTCCGAGTTGCCGGATGAACTGGAATTCGAAGTCTCGGAATTCGACCCGCACGACACCAAGTACTTAGGCATTCCCATCTCCCCGGAAGAAGGTTACCTGCTGTTCCAAACGGAGTACGAAGGCAATGACAAAAAGTACTTTGAAGAGGATTACGAGGAAGTTCCCGGCTTCGAGTACGTTTTCGAGTTGAGCGCGAACGTCGAGGACGAGATAGAAGATGGCATCCTGCCTTTTGACGAGGCGGAAGCCGTAATGAAGCTCACCATCGGCTCAACGAAACTCATAACTCAAATCGAAAAAGAAATCAAACTCAAAATAACCGTGGAACACATTCTACCAGAATTCACCGCACCCGACAACGGAAAAGCAGTTGAAGTTCCCGAGGAAAGCGTAATCGACTTCGAAAGCCAAACGAGGTTGTTCAACTGTCCGGTAACCGGGGCGTTCACTGGCGCCTTCGGAGACCCTCGTGACGGCGGCGCGCGCTTGCACCACGGAATTGACATTGCCGTTCCAGAAGGAACACCCATACTTGCACCAGCAAACGGAATCGTGCGCCGAATCATCAGTTGGACTCCTGATGACGGCTGCGGCAACGGGTTAATAATCGATCACGAGTTCTCGGACGGCTCACACTTTAACACGCTTTACTGTCACTTGAACACGGTTAATGGCGTACTTCACGAGGGAAGCGTCATACGCGTAGACGATACGCTAGGCATGGTTGGAAAAACAGGTTGCACTTACCCGAACGGATGCGACGGCGCGCACTTGCACTTTGAAGTGCGCTTGGGAACCGAAAACAACCCAGTCGACCCAGTGTCGTACGTTGGCTACTGTGACCAGACCAAAGAAGATCCATGGCTCATCGGCTCGGGTCAGGCTTGCTCAAAGTTAATACAAGACACGCCAAGCAATTTCGCATCTTGCGCCCAATTCGAGCAGTTGTTAGAGCAATACATGCACTCGAACGGCTTGTACGATTTGGGTGTTGACTTAGGTCTCGTTGAAGCACTGATAAAAATAGAAAGCAATTGCAATCCTGATTTGGATTACATAGGCGGATACGGATTAATGCAGGTAATGGAATGCGGGCCAAGCCACGGCGGATGCACGCTGGAAGAGAACATAGACTTGGGAACGCAAGAGTTGGCAAATAGAATCACAAACGCACACTCGCGAGGGCTAACTGGAGTAGATGCAATTGCTTTAGCATTCTTCGGGTATAACCGCGGAGAAGGCGCAATGTACCGCGCTATCAACAACCACAATGCGGGAATGAGCTGGAACGAAGCAATGGTAGAATCATGCCAGCATTACTATGATACGTATAGTGGCTGCGCGGGTTTTGATAGGAACGCGTGTTGCGGAGTACCCGGAACACATGACGGAGATTATCACAGCGGAACGGGTTTAGGCGCGCGCTATCCCGAAAAAATACTCACGCAGTATTACACCGCGTGCGTAGCTTCTAGCGGACAGCCAATCACTTGGGAATGACTTTAACCGCGTCAATCTTGATGGTGACGGGGATTGGAACCGCGACCTCGACGAGTTCCACGGTGATGTCCTCTTTCTCCAGGTCGATGCGCACTACTTTAGCGCGCTCGCCCTTGAACGGCCCGTTCGTTACTTCTACTAGGTCGCCCTTGTTCAACTTGATTTCCACCGGCTTGCTCTCCAAAAGCGACTTGATTTCCACGAATGGAATCGAACGAGGGAGCACGCTCTTCACGTGAGGCACGTTCGTAATCAATTGCTTTGCTTCGACTTCGTTAGTGCTCTCGACGATTAAGTAGCCTTTAAGGCGCGGCGAGATGAGGAACGCATTAATTGGCGCCTTGGCCTTGCGCGCCTTCTCGTAGAGTAAGTCCGCGACTATGCTTTCTTGTCCTGCGGTCACACGGTAAGCGAATAACATTTTTTAATAACACCTTAGTTGCGTAAGAAGAACGAGGTCATCGAGATGATGAATCCGATTAACCCGACGAGTAGCATTCCTATGCCCGTGGTCAACGCCATTTGGCGGTATTCCATGGGGCGCGGCTTGTGCGTTATGATCAGCACGCGCTTGCTCTGCTTCACGAAGTCCTTAATCATTCCTATTAAATCCATTTTAATTTCACGTTTTAGCTGATGAAGTCCAAGTCAATGTCCACGTCGTCGTGCGGCTTTGCTTCCTTTAATCCAGTAACCACGGCGAGCACGCGCACTTTGTTATCCTCAAGGGTCTCGTCTATTCTAGCGCCCCAAATCACGTGCGAGTCCTTGGCCATTGATGAACTGATTGCTTGCACCGCGGCTTCCGCCTCGCCGAGCGTCATGTCGCGGCCGCCGGTAATGTTCACTAGGGCCTTGTTAGCTTGCGTTAAATCCAAGTCTAGTAACGGAGAAGAGAGCGCCTTCTCGGCTGCGTCAACCACGCGGCTGCGCTGGTCTATTGTGTTCGCTTCCCCTAAGCCGATCATTGCCGTGCCGCTTTCCTTTAGTATCGTGCGCATGTCCGCGAAATCGAGGTTGATTAGGCCCGGCATGGTAATCAATTCGGCGATTCCCTTCACCGCGTCGGTGAGGACCGAGTCGCTAGCCTTGAACGCCTCGTCCAAGGGCAAGTCGGCAACGAAATACAATAACTTGTCATTCGGGACTACTATGGTCGTGTCAGCCTCGCGCTTTAACTTTTCCACGCCTTCCATTGCATTGCGCATGCGCTTAGCGCCTTCACTCGAAAACGGCAGGGTTACGACGCCGATTACCAATGCCCCGTTCTCCTTCGCGGCTTTGGCGATTACGCTGGCACTCCCCGTGCCGGTTCCGCCGCCCATTCCGCAAGTGACGAACACTAAGTCCGCGTCACTCAAAAGATCCTTGATTTTTTGCTCGCTCTCTTGTGCAGCTGCTTCGCCTACTACCGGGTCGCTTCCGGCACCCATGCCCTTCGTCTTCATTCTCCCTAGCAAGAGCTTGCGGTAAGCGCGCACCTTAAGCAAGTGTTGAGCGTCGGTATTCATTGCCACGAGCGTTGCTCCGGAAACCCCTATTTGGCTCATTCGGTCGATGGTATTGCAACCCGAGCCGCCGGAGCCGATAACGTAAATATTAGGCGTGCTATCCTGTAAGAACTCCAATAGCTCCGCGTCTTCCTTGGAAACCGGGTTCTGGCCCGGGTTTATGACTACCTCTTTCTTAGAGCCGAACATTTTATCGAAATTCTTGTTATTCATTAGTGAAAACACCTTGTCTTCCATTGAACCCGCCAATAGGGAGCGTAAAAATCAACACAAGATTCTTAATTAACCGCATTATTAACTCTTTCGA
>CAYZDE010000002.1:3652-49282 GCA_964477205.1 Microcaldota archaeon | reverse complement strand
CCGTGATGCTCAAGCAAAGTAATTCATTGTTTGCGTCCACTTCCGCTTTGATTTGGGGCAGCGCATCGATTAATTCTGCTTCGCTTACCTTTAGCTCGTTGAGGAGCCATTTCTTTGAAATTTGAATGCTTACCATTATCGTGACCTCAAGAATTCCAAGTCGTGCGAGAACAAATCTCGGATGTCCGTTGCGCCGAGCTTAATCATTGCCAGGCGGTCGATTCCCAAGCCCCAAGCTAGGACCGGCACTTCAACGCCGAGCGCTTCGAGCATCTCCGGGCGGAACATTCCCGCGCCGCCTACCTCGGCCCAGCCCTTGCCGGGTATGTCCGCGAACATTTCAACGCTGGGCTCGGTGAACGGGAAGTACGACGGAGCGAATTTTACCCTCTCGGCGCCGAACACTTCCATTGCAAAGTCGCGCAAGTAGCCGAGTAACTCACGGAACGTCATTCCCTGGTCCGCGACTATGCCCTCGCATTGGTTGAATTCAATAAAGTGCTTCCAATCGATTTCGTCCGGGCGGAAAACGCGCCCGATGCAGAACACGCGTCCCGGCACTTCCACTCCCTTGGCGAGCTCGCGAGCGCTCACGGCGGTGGTCTGCGAGCGCATGACTAAACGCGCCGCGATTTCCGGGTCCCATTTGTAGCCCCACCCTTTCGAGCCGGCGAGGCCTTCCTCGTGCGCTTTGCGTACCCGCGCGAGTGTTTCCCGGTTTAGTATTTCGCCGCGCGCCGGGTCGTCAATTTGGAATACGTCGTGAATCTCGCGGGCCGGGTGGTCTTGCGCCATGAACAGCGCGTCCATGTTCCAGAACTCGAGCTCGACTAGCGGCCCGCGCGCTTCCTTGAAGCCGAGAGCCACCAGCTTACCCTTGATTTCATTTAGGAACTCTTTGTAAGCGTGTTTCTTGCCGTAATCGTAATTAGTGTTGAGCGTTGCGAGGTCGTAACTCGCATAATCTTTTTTCCTCCAAGCGCCGGCCTTCAAGTCGTCGGGAGTCAATTGAGTTGCGATTACGCGCGCGCTCTTCACGACCTTCGCGCCTTTTGCGGTCACGCACGCTCGAAAACTCTTCTTCGTTGTTTCCCGGCCGAGCCCGCGCGCTTCCAGTTCTTTGAACGCCTTGCCTTTTGCTGAGTCAATGGACTTCAACGCTTTTTCAATTTGGCTCTCCGGCGCGTCCGAGGCTTTCAAAACGATTTCCCCATTATCCCTCTCCATGAAAAGCCACTTGTTCTTCTTGGCCCATTGCAGTGCTATGCCTTTTTCCTTTGGTGAGAGTTTTGCTTTGGCTACTGCCTCGGCTATGCTCGCTTTCCCGGCAATTGCTTCGCGAAGCCTGCGCTCCGGCAGGCCTTTCTTCGCGTACTCTGCGCCTTCGTCAGTGAGTTCGCGTTGAATGCCCTCTTTTTTCTCGACTTTCACGAGGCCGTCCTGCTTTAATCCTTGCAGTGAGCTCATTACCGAGTCGAAATTCACTCCCGCGAGTTCCGCGACTTCGCGGGCGTCGACGTACTCGCTTGTCAACGCTTTTAATATTGATAGGCTCGTCTTGTTCATTTGCGAAGTGCTCCTCAAACCTTATTAATAGACTGCAAATAAAAGGGTATCATGAATACTTCGATTAAACCTAATTGTAATAATAAGACGGGTTCGTGGCGCTCTCAAAAGCCCGTAATCGACAAGGAAAAGTGCATTGGCTGTGGTACCTGCGCGCGGTTCTGCCCGGACGAGGCCATTAAAATCGTGGACGGGAAGGCGGTAGTCGACTTGGATTACTGTAAGGGCTGCGGCATTTGCGCTAATGAGTGCCCGGTCAAGTGCATTAAGATGGAGTTAGAATGAACATGTTTTGGTGGCTTTGGACGGGTTTCCTTTTCTTCCTAGGCGGGACTTGGCTCGGCGTTTACTCTTGGAACGGCGCCTTGCTCGGCTTATTGAACCGCGCGAGGGGCCGAAAGTATTGGGTGGCTTCGGTAGCATTGAGTGCGGTCGGCTTAGCCTTGCTCCTCGTAAACACGCTCTTATTGAGTGACTTGGCTTGCGAGCGCGTCATCGAGCCGTCTTTTCTGGAGTTCTGGGGGGCAATAGCCGTCATGGCCATCGGCACAATGTTCTCTATTATATTAACGCAGGCGGGCGTCCTCAAAGCGACTCTCGTCCCGAAGGATTCGCGCATTGCCTTGTTCTATGCCGGCTTGGCCCTACTCGCTTTGGGCTTCCTAGCTTTGTTATGGTTGATGTTACCGGATAATTTATTGTATGGAGTGGTATTCAAATGAGAGAAATAATGGAGGGTAGCCTGGCGTTCGCCCATGCGGCGGCACGCTGTGGCCCCGAAGTAGTAGCGGCGTTTCCGATTACGCCGTCAACGCATATTCCCCAAGAGTTGTCGCGAATCCAGCCAAAGTACGGGTTCGAATTCGTTCCTGTTGAAGCAGAGTTCTCGGCAATCAGCGCCATACTCGGCGCTTCAGCCGCCGGAGCGCGCGTCTTCACTGCGACGAGCAGCCAAGGGCTCTTGTTAATGCACGAGGTTTTGTTCAACGCCGCAGGCATGAGGCTGCCGCTTGTAATGGGAGTGGCGAACCGTGCGATCGGCGCGCCCTTGAACATTTGGAATGACTGGCAGGACTCGGTGTCGCAGCGCGACGCGGGTTGGATTCAATTATACTGCAAGAACAATCAAGAGGCCTTGGACACGCTGATTCAAGCATTCAAGGTCGCGGAGAAAGTGAAAATTCCTGCGATGGTTTGCTTTGACGGGTTCTACCTCACGCATGAAGTTTGCCCGGTGGACATTCCCTCACAAGATGAAATCGCGGCTTTCCTCCCGAAGCGCGTTCAAGAGGACGTTCTCGACGTGGACGCTCCGGTTGCCCTTGGCTGTTACGCCATGCCGAGTGATTACCAAGAGTTCCGCCGCGAGCTTGACGGCGCGTTGAAGAACAGCGCGCTCGTAATCGAGGAAGTCGCGAAGGAGTTCTCCGACAAGTTCGGGCGCGAGCAATTCGGGTTGATTGAAGAGTACGCTAATGACAAGCCGATTGCAATCGTCACCCTGGGCAGCCTCGCTGAAGAGGCCGAGATAGTTGCGGATGACGGCAAGGTCGGCATCGTGCGCTTGAAGTGCTGGCGGCCGTTCCCGGTTGAAGCGCTCGCGAAGGCGCTTGAAGGCAAGGAGAAAATCCTCGTTATTGAAAAGTCCGTGAGTTTGGGCTTTGAAGGCGCTTTGTCAGTGGAGTTGAAGGCTTGCCTGCACAACGCGGGCAACCGAGCTAAAGTTTTGAGCGCTATAGCGGGCATGGGCGGCAAGGATGTTACCGTTGACCACTTGCGTGCGCTCGTGGAAAGAGCTGACGGCGGCGAGGAAGGCTGCATTTGGGTGTGATGTTAAATGAGTGAATTATTCTTGAAAGGACACACGGCTTGCGCCGGCTGCGGTTGCGCTTTAACCGTGCGCCACGTGCTGGAGTCGCTTGGCAAGGACATAGTAATAGTGAACGCTACGGGATGCATGGAAATCATTTCATCGCCTTACCCGCGTAATAATTGGGGCGTCCCGTACATTCACAGCGTGTTCGAGAACGCTGCGTCTGTTGCGTCGGGCGTGAGCCGGGCGTTCAAGAAGCTCGGCAAGAAAGGCACGGTCGTCTGCCTCGGCGGTGACGGCTCGACTTACGACATCGGCTTCGGAGCTTTGAGCGGTGCGATGGAGCGCAACGAGGACATGATTTACATTTGCTACGACAACGAGGCTTACGCTAACACGGGCTTGCAGAGGAGCGGCGCCACGCCTTTTGCTTCCGCAACTACGACTTCGCCAAAGGAAGTCGGCGGGAAGGGCGAGTGGAAGAAGAACTTAATGTTCATTGCCGCGAGCCACGCGATTCCGTACGTTGCGTCCGCGAGCATCTCGAACCCAACGGACTTGAAGAAGAAGCTCGAGAAAGCAATGGGCATGGAAGGATTCCGCTTCATCAGCGTTCACGCCCCGTGCACCGTCGGCTGGAAGATTAAGAGCAACAAGACCATCGAGGTGTCGCGCCTAGCCGTGGAATGCGGGTTGTGGAATTTATTCGAGATAGAGAACGGCAAGTTCAAGTTAAGCCAGCCAATCGGTGACAAGCCGGTTGAAGGGTACTTGAAGATGCAAGGGCGTTTTGCGCACGTTACGCCCGAGCAGATAAGCGTGATTCAATCCCACGCGCGCGAAACCAAGGTGGAACTCGAGAAGCTTGAGAAAGCGGACTTGAACTTCACGCGTTTCCTTTAGAGTCGAACTTTAATCCCCTGAGGAAGGGCGGCTCGTACTTAACGCGTAGTTGCTCTTCCTTCATTTCCTTTAACTCCTTCAAGTGGCGTTCGAGGGTTTTCCTTTTCTTAGCGGCGCCCTCGCCCGACAACAATTCTTTAGTGAGCGAGGAGATGCGCTCGCCGGCCAAGTAATTAGGCAGTATCACGTAATCCGCTCCATCCTCGTACAGCTTAAGCGCGTCGTTCAGCGTGCTCGCGGTTGCAATCACGAACGCTTTTGACTTCCCGCTTTTCTTTGCCAAGTGCACGAGGTTTTGGTTTTCTTCCAGCAAGGGAACCGTGGAAATGATTACTTTCGCGTCCTTCAATCGAATGTGCTCTAGTAACTCTTGGTCCGCCAGGTCGCCGTAAACACAATTCACTTCCTGGTCCTTGAGCGCGCTGATAACGTCCGGGTTGTAATCCACCACTAGGAAATCCGTTTTTATTTCCTTAAGAGTCTTTAGGATGTGGTAACCCATTCGGTCGCAGCCGAAGAGGATGATGTGCCCGCCTAGCTTGTCCGCGGACTCGAGCTTGTACCGCTTGCAGTCCGTGCGTTCGAACGCGTTCAAGTACGGGGAAACCGCTCGGTAGATTCGCTCGGAGTACTTTGAGAAGTAGGAAGTCGCCGTAATCGTCGCGGCGGTCACTAATACGAGCAGCGAGAACGAATCGTGTGCAATCATTCCGGTGGACAAGGCGTGCAAGCCGATGATTAGGGAGAACTCACTCACCTGGCCCATTGGCGCGGAGGCCAAGAACGAAGTGCGTTTGGTGTGCCTTCGCAGGCCGGTGAGAACTAACAGCGTGAACGGCTTGAATAAAAGAACCAGCGCGCTGAACGCGATTACGCTTAGCCACGCCACGCTCCCGAACGCGAGTTCCATTCCCAGTGACGCAAAGAAGATGATTGCAAAGAAGTCCTTGAGCGAGCGTAATTCCCCTTTGATTTCAAGGGCGAAAGGAAGGGAAGCCATGGCAACGCCGGCTAGGAAAGCGCCTATTGCAAGCGAGAAGCCGAGGAGCGTTGAAAACAATGCGAGGCCGAGGCACCACGACAGCGCGGATAGGAATAATAATTCGCGCGAGTGAGCCACGAAGTCGAACAAAGGCGGGAGTATGACTTTTCCGGCAACGTAAGCAAGAGCGAATAAGCCGAAGCCTTTAATGAGCGACAAGGCGATGAACGATTGAGTCAACCCGCCGTTTGACGTCATCATCGCGAGTATGACTATAATCACGATGTCCTGCAGCAAGAGCACTCCGATGGAAATGCGCGAGCTCAGCGTTTGCAGTCCGCCGGCGTCCGAAAAACTCTTGACGACGACCATCGTGCTACTGAACACGAATACCATTGACAAGAACATCGCCGTCTGGTCAGTGAAGCCGAGAGCTGAAGCCAGGAAGTAACCCGCGATGAAGCAAGCCGTCATCTGCCCGAGGCCGATGAGTAGGGAATCAAAGCCGATGGCCTTCAACTTACTAACGTCGAGTTCAAGGCCGACGATGAACAACAAGAACGCGATGCCTAACTCGGCGAAGCCCCAAATGACTTCAGTGTCCTGCAGCAGGTTCAACCCGAACGGGCCGATGGCAACCCCGGCAATAATGTAAGCTAATAGCTTGGGTTGATGGAAAATCTTAGCTAAATACGCTGCGAGTGTAGCCGCAACGATAATGACGCCCAAGTCAAACAACGGGAACGCAGCCATTATACACTCACAAGATAATACAGTGTTCGCAAGGCGCGGTGAGCGCCCACAACAAGACGATTAACCCTAAAATGAGCATGACTACGCCCAGCCAGCCGGCCCAAGTGAACGACTTTAATATAGTTAGTATCGCCGCGAGAGGGCCGGTTCCGGCTTCCTTTGATTCCGGCTCTTTTTTCTTGGAAGGCGACTTCGCGCGCTCGATTGCCTCGGACGCGTCGCTATCGCTCCAACCGGACTTAGCCAACTCCTTTTTGATTTCGGCTTCACTGAAGCCGTCATTCAAGCCCTTTCGGGCGTACTCGATTGCACTCGAATCAATCATTGGAAATCACTCACTTCATACAACTCAACAAGGCAATAAAAACACTTGCAAGCCCAGCCTATTCTTTTTTTTTGAGGTTTGTTTTTTGTCTATCAGTTGACTCTGTTTCTCTCACTGGACGCACCGAAGCGCGCCCTCAATTAATACCTCTTCATCATGGAAATAATAATTGTACCTGCTGGCTTTTTACTCTTTACTTCAGAAACGAATCGCCTTCCCGGAAGTCTTGCTTCAAGACCAACAGCTTTAGTTCCTCTTTACTTGCATTCTCGAACCCGTGCTCTTCCCCCTTGTCTACGAACACGAAGTCGCCTTGCTCCACCGCTAACTCTTTCCCGTTTACAAGCATTAGCGCCTTACCCGACGCAATGTAAAAGAATTCACTGGTGAATTCGTGCGAGTGTAAGGGAATCTTTCCGCCTGGCTCAACGACCGCCTCCTCCACTAACTCAACCCGCCCATTGAACGAGCTCTCTAACACGCGCTTGTAATACGATTTTCCACTAACCTTTTTCGTTTCACTAGCCTTAACGAGTTTCATATAGCCCCGGGCAGACTCGAACTGCCGTCTCCAGCTCCAGAGGCTGGCATCCTTGACCACTAGACTACGGGGCTTCGAGTGAATATAGTGCCCCCGCATCGTTTTAATCCTTACACTCGCGCGTATGGGCAATACCTCGAAACGCAACAACCACAACACTTCGGGTTCCTCGCCTTGCACACCGCGCGCCCGTGCATAATGAGTAAAGTGTTCGCCCGCGCCCACCACGAGTGCGGGAGCGCAGCCATCAAGTCGCTTTCGATTCCCCACTGCGTGTTCTTTTCACTAAATCCGAGGCGATGCGAGAGGCGCCAAACGTGCGTGTCAACCGCGATGCCCTCGACCTTATTGAACGAGTGCTCGAGGACGATGTTCGCGGTTTTGCGCCCAACGCCCGGCAAGTTAACGAGTGCTTGCATGGAATCGGGCACCCTGCCCGCGTGCTGTTCGAGTAAAACGCGCGACATTGCCTTCAACCGCTTCGCCTTCACCTTGTAATACCCGGTAGAGCGAATCAACTTTTCTAACTCGCGCGTCTTAGCATTAGCAAAATCCGTCGGCGTTTTAAACCGCTTGAATAAGGCGGGCAATACCTTTTCGACTTGTGCGTCCGTGCACTGGGCGGACAGCATCGTCGCGACGAGCGCACGAAAAGCGTTCTTAGGCTGCCAAGCGTTCCAAGAATAATCGCGGTCTAAACGTTCAAGGACTTTCAAAGCGCGCTTCATTTCTTGAACAACTTTCGCACGCGTTCCTCGCGGTCCTTCTCCACGAGCAGTACGAGCGTTGTGTTCGCCGTGATTTTCGCTTGCTTGTTTCGTGACAGCGACTCGCCGGTGAGCACCGCGAGCACGTGGAGGCCCTTGATTTTTTCTTCGAGCTCGCTCACTCGCTTGCCCGCTATTTTATCGTCCTCGCCAACGTCCACGACGAGGAGCTTGTACCCGTCGAGGGGCAAGCTCTTCTCGATTGAGGGGGTCTCGATTACGTTGATTAACTCTTCGTAAAGCGTGTCGACCGCGGCGAGGCGCTTGTCCACTCCGGTTATCTTGAACGCGTCTGAATACGCTGGGTCGCGCACATTAGCGATAACGTACTCTACCCCGTACTTCTTCGCGATAACGCACAATGCGAGGTTCGTCGCGTCCGTTGGCGCGTTCGCTATGAAAACATTCGCTTTTGCAATTCCCGCTTGCTCGAGTACGATAACCGAAGTGGCGTCTCCGTTAACTATTACTCCGTTAGTGTCAGCTTGAACTTCATTAGCGATTTCCCGGTTTTCCTCTATTGCCACGACGTCGTGGCCTTTCTTGAGGAGGCCAGTCAATAGTTTTCGCCCGAAGGCGTCCAAACCGCAGATAATAGCATACATTTTAAGGGAATCCCTTCCAGCTAGCAGGGTTAAACAGCACGACGAGGGGTATTATCTCGAGGCGCCCGGCTAGCATTCCAATCATGAATAATACTTTAACCAAGTTCGGCAATAAAGGCGTTTCGCTAGCGGGAATCAAGCTCGGCCCTATGTTGCCCAACGCGCTTGCCATGCCCGAGAACGACTCGAACACCGGGTAATTCGTTGCAACCGCGGTGATTGTTCCGCCGATCAAGAGGAGGCCCAGCCACAATACGAACAATGCGGCCACGCCTTGCAAGACTCCTTCGGAAACCGCTTCCCTACCGATTCTCACTTGGTTCACGGCCAGCTTTGGCGAGCACACTTTCTTCATCTCGCGCAACGCGGTCTTCGCGAGCAAGCCGAAGCGAATGACCTTGATTCCCCCGCCGGTGCTGCCCGCACAACCGCCGATGACCATTAAGGTTACCAGTATTATTTGGCTTAGCTTTGGCCACGCAATGAAGTTCGCCGTGGTGTAACCCGTAGTCGTCATAATGGAGACGACTTGAAAGATGCCTTCCCTTGCCGAGTTGAATAATGACGCCCCGTTCAAGGCGAGGTCCGCACACACTAGGAGTGACGCCGCAACGATTATCGCCGCGTACAACTTCGTCTCGTAATTAACCTTGCCCTTTCTCGCAAAGTAATGCGCGATTACTATGAAGTTCAATCCGCCGAGGAACATGAACACGGTTATCACTGCTTCAACCGCCACGCTGTCAAAAGCCGCCACACTACCCACGAAAGTCGAGAACCCTCCGGTTGACAGCGTAGTAAACGAGTGCGTCACCGCGTCGAACGCCCCTACCCCGAGCGCGCTCAAAGCCACGAATTCAGCGAGAGTGAGCGTTAAATACACCGCGCCGAGCACTGCAACCATCTTGGCAGCGCTTTGAGTCACGCGCTGTGACGCTATCTTACTGGTTTCCGCGAAGAAAATCTGCGGTAATAACTTGTTATCCTCTCCGGTGAGGAGCACGGAGAACGAGGCGATGATGCCGATGCCCCCGAGCCACTGGATGAACGAGCGCCAGAATAACACGCTGTGCGGCAACCCACGAATCTCAAGTAATAGCGTAGTCCCGGTGGTCGTGAACCCGGCGACGCTCTCGAACACCGCGTCCAAGTAACTCAACCCGACTCCCGTGAATGGAATCGCGCCGACCAGGCAAGCGAACACCCAGCCGAGGCCCACCGCCATCATGGCTTCCTTCGTGCTCGCCTTGCCCTTCTCCGACAAGTAATCCATGGAGTAGCCCAAAAGTACGCTCAATAATGAAGCATTAAGAAACGCGTACAATGACTCAGTGGGCTCTCCGTACCAATACCCTACTATAACCGGTATTAGCAATAGCGGGGCCATGCTCTTTAAGACTATACTAACGAAATTGAGGATTACCCCGCGTTGCATGCAATCAATATGCCGTTCCCTTGATTTAAACCGGTTTACGCGAGCGCTTCGCGAATGAGTTTGTACGCCTTTCGGTCGCCCTTGTGGCGCTTACGGAGCTCGCCCGCGCACTTCTTAACGAGTGCGGGGTTTTTGCGCTTCCACTTCTTTACCGTATCCAATGTTTCGCCCAAGTGCCTGGCACCGACGCCACCCACTAAACGCATTACCTTCTTTTGAATGCGCGGCTCTTTCTTCCCTGCCATTAAAGTCAACAATGGGAGAATTCGCTTGGACGGCTGGCCTCCCGAAGCGCGCTTCAATTTCTTCCTCGCCTTAACCCGCGCAGGCTTCTTTTCCTTCTCCTTGAATTTGAGAGAGAACAATGACTCCACCTTGACGCCGAGAACGCGCGATAATCGCGTTGCTTCTTCAAGCGACGGCTTCGCCTTATTCGCCTCGATGGCCTTGAGCTTCGCCGGCTTCACTCCCGATGCATCCGCCAGCTCACTAGGCGAAAGCTTTTGCTTCAAGCGCTTTGCGCGCACTAAATTCGAACTCTTAACCAGCTTAGCCAACTTCAAACTAACCCACCCTTTAGCGAGAACGCCTCCCGTTCTTTTAACGCTTTTGCAGGAGTGGCTTTTTATTTTCAACCCGCTTTTCAGTTAACGGTGTTAAATTGAAGGCAACGAACCGCGACTTGTTATTATTCTCGAACGCCCCGATTATCAAGAACAAGAAGCCGGGCTTCAAGCACGAGTTGCGCCTGCTCCCCCCTGAAAAGGCGCGCAAGTACGCGAAGTACTTCACCATCGCGCGCGAGTACGACGGGGGCAAAGACGCTTTCTCGAAGGGGTGGCTGTACGCGTTCGTAGGCGGAAAAAAAGCGAGCGGCTTTATTTCAATTGCTTTCGACGGCTCGAACTCGTACTTATTCAATGAAATAAGGTTCAAGAATAAGACAATCGGAATCGAAGAAGGATTGTGTAAAGTGCGCTTCGACGGAAAGCAAGGCCGGGCGGTAGTAAAAGAAGCACGAAAGCAACTCGTTTGGAGCGGCAAGGGCCCCGAGTACGAAGTCGTATTCACCGTGCGCGACGGCCCGAACGAATTAAAATTAACTTACTCTTTCTCACGCATTCGCCGCGACATCGGATATTACAAATGCATTTTCGAGCAGTACGGCTCGATTCTAGCGGATTGGTTCCTCGCCCCGATGCACGGCAAATTATTAATCGAGTCAAAAGGCGATTTGGCCAAGCTCGGCTACGCCGACTTGAAGCCGCTGGTAGGCGAGCCGCTCGAGTCAAACTTCGGTTACACCGAGTGCGTTCACGCTAACCTGCCGTTCCTGCGCGCCGGCTGGCAGTGGAGCGTGCTCGCCTGCCAACGCGACCCCGGCGAGTTACAACCGGAAAAGTTCGTCGGGTTCTTCGACTTCTTCATAGGCAATTTGTTTAACTGCATACCGTTAAACTTCCAGTTTTACACGGTTGACGTTGCAACCGGCGAGTTCAACGTGTTCAGTGAAGCTGAAATGCTGGTTGATAAGATTGAAGGAGTCCCGCGCATCAAGGTTACCAACGCAAAAGGAAGCGTGAAATTGCTGATTCAAAGCTCGTCCGAAGGCAAGCGCCATTCCATCAAGGGCAAGCGCCTCGCCCGCTTCCTAAAGACCGCGGACATCGACTACCGCGGCTACCCGAGCGTGGGCACCGCGATAATAGACGGCAAGGAGTACAAGGCCATCGGGACCAGTGAGTTCGCGGGAACCGGAGAAGGCTATTGGATTTAAATGCAATTCATTTGTTATTCTAGAAGGTGGTATTTTTGGTTCACGCTAGCGAGTTATTGAATGATTGGGTTTCCCAAAACTTATCCTCGGCCCTCCCGTTCTTGGAGAACGAGTTAATGGGTAATACGGTTTCCCAGTACCTAATCAGCTTGACCCTGCTCCTCGCAATCCTAATTGCAGTTAAAATCTTGTATTTCCTGGTTAAGAAGTACGGGGGCGTGCTCACCAAGCACACTAAAACGGATTTTGACGACAAGTTGTTGGACATACTAGAAGAGCCGCTCGTGATGGCTGCCGGAGTGTTCGGTTTGCAGTACGTACTCGTGTTCTTAACCCTCCCGGAGGGATTAGCCGACAACTTGATTCAAATCTTGTTCGTGATAACCGGCGCGTGGTTCCTAATCCGCTTGGTGGACTTGTTGTTCGAAGCCGTCTTAGCGCCCATGACGGACAAGTCCAAGTCAAAGCTCGACGACCAACTACTCCCAATCCTGCGCAAGGGCTTGAAGGCAATAGTACTAATCGTCACCGGCATCTTCGTGCTCTCTAATTTCGGTTATGACATCACCGCCTTACTCGGCGGCATCGGCATAGCCGGCCTTGCAATCGGCATGGCCGCCAAGGACTCGCTGAGTAACTTGTTGGGCTCGTTCTCGATTTTCGGGGACCGACCCTTCGAAGTCGGGGACGCCGTGTCCGTCGCGAATTACTCGGGCACGGTGCAGGAAGTGGGCATGCGCACCACGCGCATCAAAACCTTCGACGGCACGACCGTGGTGGTCCCGAACTCCCAAATGGCGAATTCGCCCCTCGAGAACATCAGCAAGTGCCACAAGCGCCGCATCCTAACGAACATCGGGGTGGAGTACTCCACGAGCCCCAAGAAAATGGAGCGGGCTAAGGCAATACTCAAATCAGTGGATTCCTTGGACGACGGCATTGAGAAGGGCACTACCGAAGCCTTATTCGACTCGTTCGGGGACAGCGCGCTGGTAATCCGCTTTAGTTACTGGGTAAAGCAGACCTCGCGCCGGCGCGAGATAATGGACAAGGTTAACTCTTTCGTACAAAAAGAATTCGCGAAAGCAAAAATCGAGTTCGCGTACCCGAGCCAAACAGTGTACTTAAAGAAGTAAGTTATTTTTTTAACTCGTTTAACTTCGCGACGAGCTCGTCCACTTGCTCGCTCGTCAAGTCGTGCGCCTTGCAGCCGGCTTCGAGCGACTCGCCGTGAGCCGCCAAACAGCCCACGCAATGCAAGCCCGCCTCTGCCATCAAGGCCGCTCCTTCCATGCCCGTCTCTTCGAGAACTTGGCTAATCAACCAATCCTTTTCAACCATTAAAGTCACTCTTTCAAGTTGCCTTCCCGCTCTTTTAATTGTTTCGCGTTGGTTTCAGCCCATCGGCCTACCCATTTAATCCAGCTTCGTGCTTTGAGCTTCTCGGCTAGGTCGGAGATTTGCTCATCGGTTTTTTCCTCGTACCCGCCTTTTGTTAGCGTTTCACAGAGTTTACTGAATGCGTTCGGGTATTGTTTTGGGTCTATGTGTTTCGACGCGATTACTATGGGATGAGTTGGCTGTTCTTCCTTGATTGCTTTGACTATGCTCTCCATTGCCAAAGTGATTTCTATGCGCAATTCCGGGTTTTTATTTTTTAATCCTTTTTCAGCCATTTTGGATAATGGTTTGATGCCGTCCGGGTGCCCGAGTTCGCCGAACATTTGAACGCCGTTCAAGCGTTCTTTTTTGCTTTCGCAGCCCGTCAATTCGACTGCTTGCTGGAATTCTTTGTATTGTGGGTGCTCGCGGTTCATCGGCCGTAATTCTTCTGGCATGAATAATTATTTGAACGCGCGCGCTTTTATTTACTCTCGAATGCCGTTTGTGCGTAGCGCGTGAAGCCGCGTTCAATAAGGCATATAGGACAAGTGGTCACCTAAAGCAAAAAGTTATTAACTTGTAGTCACCTCTCTTTTTGTCATGTACTTGGAAGTTCGCGCGGTCGAAGGCAAGAAAAAGTATTACTTGGCTCATTCTTACCGCGAGTCGGGCAAGGTAAAAAAAATTCGCGCTTACTTGGGCTCCAACCTTTCAAAGAAGGATTTAGCCGTAAAGCGCGTTGTTGTTGAAAAAGAGCTTCGCGAACGCGTCCGTTTACTAAAATTCATTCGAGACCCGTTTCACACGGTTTTATCGCTTCAAGAATTAGGAGAGTTGCGGGTTTTGGCGGATGTTAAGCGCGCGATTCAGGTCAAGCACTTAAGCGAGAAAGACTGGTTAAAGTTCACTGAAGCGTTCGCGTTCGACACGAACGCCATTGAAGGCTCCACGGTTACCGCTAGAGAGGCTAAATCAATACTCGAACGCGACGAGTGGCCCGCCGACCGAGCGAAATGGGAAGTTGCGGAAACTTACGGGGTAGCCGAAGCAATAGATTACCTTCGAGAAACAAAAGAGCACGTGTCGCTGCAATTAATGGCGAAACTACACGAAATCGTTTTCAAGAATTCAAAGGGCTTCGCTGGCAAGTTCAGGCGCAAGGGAGTTGAAGTCGCGGTCGTCGACTCGCTGGGCCGCGTAATCCATCGAGGCGCGCCGTCAACTCGCGTCAAGAGTTTGTTAGGAGAACTTGTGAAGTGGTATGATGGGAACAAGAAGAAATATCCTCCATTGGTTTTGGCGGCGGTGGTGCACAACCAGTTTGAGAATGTTCACCCGTTTCAAGACGGTAATGGCAGGGTCGGGCGTTTATTGTTGAATAATGTTTTGTTAAAGCATGGCTTGCCGCCGGTTAACATCGAGTTGAAGCACCGCCGTGAGTACTACGCTTCATTGCAAGAGTACGAGCACCGCCAAAACCTGCGCCCGACTATTGAGTTATTACTTAAAGAGTACCGCGCCTTGGAGAAAACATTCAAAAAGAGGTGACCACACTTTTGCGTTGCGTAGTCCCCTCGTATCTGAGAGTCAATAACTTACTCTCGAATGCCGACTTCGTCGAAGTACGGTTCTAGGATGACTTTTAATTCTTTGAGTTCTTCGCGCGAGAAACCGTGCTTGCTCCTGAACGCTGGGTCCGCCGCGTGCTCGGCAACGAAGTTCTGTAGGTAATAAGCTTTCGAGCCCTTGAGCCACTCGCCAATCGCGATTGCGTCCTCCTTTGAGTACCAATCCGGTGCGATGGTAGTGCGGAACTCGTAGTCCGGCGCTCGCTCTCGAATGAGTTGAATGCTCTCTTCAATTGCTTTCTTGTTAATGCCGGGGCCGACTATGTTCTCGTATTTTTCCAAGGGTGCTTTAATGTCCATTGCGAGGAAGTCAATTAACTCCTCGTCAAACATTTTCTTTAACATTGCCGGGTTCGAGCCGTTGCTGTCGAGCTTGAATAAGAAGCCGGCTTCCTTCACGGAACGCGCGAATTCGGGCAAGTCCGTTTGTAGAGTCGGCTCGCCCCCGGTAACACAAACCCCATCCAACCACTTTTTTCGGTTGTTTAACCACTCCAAAAATTCGTCCGTAGGCAATGCCGGCGTGTTGCCCTTCATTGGTATCAGGTCGGGGTTGTGGCAGTAGCCGCAGCGGTAATTGCACCCTTGCGTGAATACGGTGCAAGCGACTTTACCCGGGTAGTCGACTAGGGTTTGTTTTTGCAGGCCCGCGAGGTTCATTTAATTCACTCTTTTTGAGTGGCGCAGTCGCCGAATTGCTTGTCGCGCGCTTTTTCTTCAGTGAATTCCAGGCGGTCTTTGAATTCCTCGCGCTTGCCGATGTTCCAGTTTTGTACCGGGCGGTAGTACCCGACTACACGCGAGTATACCTCGCATCTTTTCCCGCAGATTCCATTTTCACTCATGTTATGTCACCTTTTTTATTGCGATAGCACGCCTAATTTCTCTTCCTTTCCTATGGTTTTCGAGTTGCACATCGGGCAAGTGAAGTGCTCGCCGGGTATGTACCCGTGTTCCGGGCAAATACTGAACGTTGGCGTTATCGAGAAGTAAGGGAGGCGCGTGTTCTCCGCGATTTTCTTGACGAGTTGCTTGCATGCTTCCCCTGATGACACGCGTTCGCCGAGGAAAGAGTGGAACACGGTTCCGCCGGTGTACAAAGGCTGGATGTCGTTTTGGTGTTCCAGAGCCGCAATTAAGTCGTCCGTCTGGTCGACGGGCAGTTGCGTTGAATTCGTTAGGTACGGGGCGTCGTCTCCGCTCAAGTAAATGTCGGCGTGCGCTTTTTTATCCGCCTTCGCGAGGCGGTAAGACGCGCCTTCCGCCGGCGTGGCTTCCAGGTTGTACATATTGCCGGTTTCGTTTTGGAATTCAACGAGTTTAGCGCGCATGAATTCCAGGGTTTCGATGGTAAGTTTCTTGCCTTCGGGAGTTGCGATGTTCTTTCCGATTAGGTTAACGCATGCCTCGTTCATCCCACAGAGCCCGATGGTGGCGAAGTGGTTGTCGAAAGTGCCTAGGTATGACTTGGAGTAAGGCATTAGCCCGCCTTCCATGTTGCGGTCGACTACCTTACGCTTGATTTCCAGTGATTTTTTGGCGAGTTCCATGTAATGCGCGATTTTCTCGAGGAAACCCTCCTTGTTCTTCGCTTCGTAAGCGAGGCGGTTCACGTTAATCGTCACGACGCCGATACTGCCTGTTTGTTCTCCCGCGCCGAATAAGCCGTTGCCTCGGCTCCTTAATTCGTTCAAGTCGATGCTGAGCCTGCAGCACATCGCGCGAATGCTTTTCGGGTCGAGGTTGCTTCCTATGTAGTTTTGGAAGTAAGGCGTGCCATAGCGTGCGGTGACCTCGAATAATAGCTTGGCGTTCGGCGAGTTCCAGTCGAAGTCCTTGGTTAGGTTGTAAGTGGGGATGGGGAAAGTGAAGATGCGACCGCTTGCGTCCCCTTCTTTCATTACCTCGAGGAATGCCTTGTTAATCATGTCCATTTCAGCTTGGCAGTCGCCGTAAGTGAATTCTTGTTCCTTTCCGTCCACGATTGCCTTATCGTTCTTCATGTCTTCGGGGACGATCCAGTCGAAGGTTAGGTTGGAGAAAGGCATTTGGCTGCCCCAACGCGACGGGATGTTCAAGGAGAACACGATGACTTGCATTGCCTGCTTGACTTGCTTGTAAGTCAGGTTATCCTTCTTGATGAATGCGGCTAGGAGCGTGTCCACGCTCGAGAACGCTTGCGCCCCGGCGAATTCCATTTGCATGCAGCCGATGAAGTTCACCATTTGGTTTACGAGCACGTCCAAGTGCTTCGCCGCCTTCGAGTCCACCTTGTTCGGCACGCCGTTGAAACCGCGCGTGATTAAGTTCTTCAATGACCAGCCCGCGCAGTAGCCGACTACGCCCGAAGACAAGTCGTGAATGTGATAGTAGCCCTTCTTGTGGGCTTCGGCGACTTCCGACGGGTACATCTCGTTCAAGGTGTAATTCGCGATTACGCTCCCCGCGGTGTGAAGCATGAGTCCGGAGAATGAGTAGTCCGTGTTACTGTTCTCCTTCGTGCGCCAGTCGCTTTGCGTTAGGTAGCCGCTCATTACTTCGTTGATGTCGAGGAATAGGAAGCGGCGCTCCCGGTCCTTTTCGCGTTGTTTTCGGTAGAGGATGTACGCCTTCGCCGTGGCCGCGTGGCCGTTCTCGATGAGCGTCTTCTCCACCGCGTCCTGGATGTCCTCGATCCCGGGTGGCCTTTTATCCGAGTAATGTGAGTTCAAGAAAGCAATGACTTTGTCCGTTAACTCCTCGGCAACGTTCTTGTCCTTGCCGCCGATTGCCTTCGCCGCACCCAAAATGGCTTTGGCGATGCGTTCCCGGTCGAACGGCGCTACCTTGCCGTCGCGCTTGCGAATCTTCGTGATTAACGATTTGGCTTGCAACCTCGCGTCCGGCTCGCGCAAGGAGCGCGCTTCGCGCTGGAATTCTTCCGCGCCTTCGAAATCCTTGTAAAAAGCGGCGAAGCGCAGGTAAGCGACTTCATCCGCTTGCTTTAATTCGCCGAGCACTGCCGCACCTATTTCACTAGTTGGAATGTCTTGTGAAGGGTACGCCTTCTTCACTTTTTCAATTACTACCTTGACTATGGCTTGAATTTGTTTCTCATCCAATCGCTTGCCCGCGGAACGCTCTATTCCCTCGCGAATCTTGTCCTCGTCGAATGCAACCGAACTGCCGTCCTTCTTGACGACTTTAATGTTCGTGCTTTCAATGCGCTCGTAAGTAGTAAATCGGTTGCCGCATTTCAGGCACTCGCGGCGCCTGCGGTTCGTTTCAGCGTCTCCAACGCTTCGCTTATCCAATACGCGCGTATCCGAGCTTTGGCATTCAGGACATTTCACTTAAAACCCACCTAATTGATATGTTGTAGTAGCTCTAACGGCAAGCCACCATATATGGACGATGTTCCACTATCTTTATTGCTTTTGCCGTTGAAACCACCAACATGTTGTTCTATTGTCCTTCGCGAACCACTATATATTGAGTTTTCCGCTTCAGGGATTAAGTGAACGAGGTTTTCCTTTTTAAAGCTTGTGTGATTGTGGAGGGGTTACAACGCGATTATTCCACTCAAGGCGATTCCGAACCACACGATTACAGCTGTTTTAATAATGCGCGCAATGACCATGACCGGGAAGAAGCGGGTGAACTCCATTTTCACGCTTCCCGCAACCAGGTTGAACAAGTCGCCGATGAACGGGAGCCAAGGGCCGAATAATAGTGCGAATGGCCCCCACTTTTCGAACCAACCGTAAGCTTTCTCTTCGCCGGCCGGGTCGCGCTTAACAAAGAAGATGCGAATGCCTTTCAATCCAATGTAATAGTCAATAGTCGACGATAAGCAGGAGGCGACGACGACTACGAGGAACACCGTCCACGGGTCGTACATTTGAGTTGCAATGATGATGAACGGCTCACTCGGCCACGGGAGAACCGAGACGCTTAGGAATGCGATGAATCCTAATCCCAGTAACCCGTACGAGTAAAAGATTCCCGTGAGGAGTGCGGTAATGTCCATTGAAAAGAGAAAAGAAATAGTGTAATAAAAAGGGGTTAGAGCCCTGCGGACTCGCGCAGTGCCTCAACCTTGTTTGTTTCTTCCCACGGGAAACCGTCCCTGCCGAAGTGCCCGTACGCGGCCGTCGCCTTGTACAATGGCCTCTTCAAGTCGAGCTCGCGAATAATGTCCGCCGGCTTCAATGCAAAGTTCGCGCGCACTAATTCGACTAGCTTTTCTTCGCTGACTTTTCCAGTGCCAAAGCAGTCAACGCGAACGCTCACCGGCTCTGCAATTCCAATGCTGTAAGCCAACTGCACTTCGCACTTCTCCGCTAGCCCTGCTGCCACGATGTTCTTCGCAATGTAACGCGCAGCGTAACTCGCCGAGCGGTCCACTTTACTCGGGTCCTTGCCGCTGAACGCGCCGCCACCGTGCCGGCCGACTCCCCCGTAAGTGTCCACGATTATCTTCCTGCCGGTTACTCCCGCGTCCGCTTCGGGCCCGCCCACTGCGAATACGCCCGTCGCATTAACGAATAACTTCGTTGACTCGTCCATCCACTCGCCGCAAACCGGCTTGACGACCTTCTCGATTACTTGCGCGCGCAACTCCTCTCCCTTAATCGCGGGGTCGTGGTGCACTGCGATCACGATTGCCTCGGCGCGCTTGGGCTTTTCGTCTTCGTATTCAATAGTCACTTGCGCTTTGCCGTCCGGCCGGGCCCAAGGCAATTCGCCGCTCTTGCGCGCTTCGCTCAATCGCTTCGTGAGCGCGTGCGCGAGTGAGATGGGTAGCGGCATTAATTCCGGTGTTTCGTTGCACGCGTAACCGAACATCATTCCCTGGTCGCCGGCGCCTTGCTCGTGCCCCTTCGCCTCGTCAACGCCTATCGCGATGTTCCGGCTTTGCTCGTGAATGCTCGTTAGCACCGCGCAGTCGTCGCCGTCCAAGCCGAATTCCGGGTTAGTGTAGCCGATTTCCTTGAGCGTGTTCCGCGCGACCGTCGGGATGTCAACATAGCAATTCGTAGTGACTTCTCCTGCAATCATGAGCAAGCCGGTAGTCGTTAGGCATTCGATGGCTACGCGCGACTCCGGGTCCTCCGCGAGCATCGCGTCGAGTATGGCGTCCGCCACTTGGTCGCAGATTTTATCCGGGTGACCTTCGGTAACGGACTCGCTAGTAAACAATTTCTTCTCTGGCACAATAATCACCTTTCAATTAATGCGGTTGCGAAGGTATAAATAATCTACTGACAATATTATTCCGATTGGAATATGCTTCCGGATTCACGTGAACTCGCGGCGCGAAGGCGGCAACTCGGCCTCACGCAAGCACAACTCGCGCGCGAGGCAAGGGTAAGCCAATCCTTGGTCGCCAAGCTCGAGTCGGGTAAGGCGGATGCCTCGTATTCCCGAGTGAAAGCTTTATTCGACGCGCTCGCGCGCTTGGAGAACGAGGGCTCGCTCAAGGCGTCGGACGTGATGCATCGCGGAGTTAAAGCAATGCGCGCCGAGCAAGCGGCGGTGAAAGCCGCTCGCTTAATGAAGAAGAACGCTCTCTCCCAATTGCCCGTCGTGCGCGATGGGGTAATCGTGGGCAGCGTCTCCGAGTCCATCCTCTTGGATGCAGTGGCGAGCGGCGTTGACTTGAAGTCAACGCCTACCGAGAAGTTGATGGGGGAGTGTTTTCCGCAGGTTTCGCCGGGCACGCCGTTTCAAACAGTGCTTGAGTTGTTGAAGTCGCATTCGGCGGTGCTCGTATCGTCAAAGGGTGTGGTTAAGGGCATCGTGACGAAGGCGGACGCCCTCGACGCCTCGAAGTGAACCTTTTTCTTTTTTGGGTTTGTTTTCTTTTCTTCTAATGAAGAAGGATTTTACTAAGGGTAGTATAGTCGCTCCGTTGTTGAAGCTAGCCTTGCCCGTAATGCTCGTGTTCTTCCTGCACATGGTTTATCAGGTCATCGACCTTTTTTGGCTTGGGCAACTCGGCGCTGGGGCGATAGCCGCGGTTTCCGCGTGCATTCCCGTTACCTTCCTAATCGGGACGCTCGGGAGCGGCTTCTCCATTGCCGGCTCGATTCTAGTGGCGCAGTATTACGGTGCGCGCAAGCACGAGCGGGTTAATGAGGTGGCTACTCAGACCGTGGCGATTTCCACGCTCGTGGGATTGGGATTCGTCTTGTTAGGGTTATTGCTGGCTCCATCGATACTGGCGGCGATGGGCGTTGGGTCTGACGTTCTACCTGATGCAACCAGTTATTTGTCGATTATTTTCTTTGGGATGGTGTTCTCTTTCGCCTTCATGGCCGAGCAGTCAGTGCTCAACGGCGTTGGAGAGACACGGACGCCCCTGTTGATAGTGTTAGCTTCAGTGCTATTGAACTTCGTGCTGGACCCAATTTTCATTAATGGCTTTGGCCCGATTCCCGCGATGGGCGTTGCCGGCGCTGCTTGGGTTACCATAGGGACCGAGTTGCTTTCCGCAGTAGCCGGCTTTGCGGTTCTCTACTACGGGTGGCGCGGCGTACGCGTGGACTACTCTAACTTCTCCTTTGATTGGCCTTTGTTGAAGGAACTCACGATAATCGGCTTTCCCGGGGTTTTAGACCGAATGACTTATTCGTTGAACGCGGTCATCATTACTTCGCTCGCCGCCGGCTTCGGCACCATGGCTCTCGCGGCGTTCGGCGTTGCCCAACGCGTAAGCACTTTCTTCTTCCTACCGGGAATGGGCTTATCCGTTGCGGCGGGAATAATGGCCGGGCGGTGCCTGGGAGCCGGGAAGAAAGAGCGTGCGGTTCGCGTTGCCAGGGAAGGGGCTATCCTGTCGTTCTTGGCTCTCTCTTTCTTCGGGGCTTTATTATTACTCTTCGGCCGCGGCTTTGCCGGCTTGTTCCTACCGAACGACGCGGGTTTAGTGTCAATAGCCTTCTTGTACATGGCCATTGACTCCCTAGGATTTGGCTTAGGTGGAGTGCGAATGACCCTCGTCAGCATTGCACGCGCTTCCGGTAATATGCTGCAGGCATTAGGGTTGTCTTTAGTTACGATAGTATTGCGCTTGTCCGTTGCGATTGCCGCGGCGGGAGCAATCGGCTTTTACGGCCTAGCATTGTCGTACCCGCTCGGCTCGTTCTTGATGGTGTTCTTTTGCTATGCTTGGTTCAAGAAGTCGCGTTGGTGGGAAACGAGCTTGGTTCCCACTCCCGAAGAAGACCTACTCGAAGAGGAGTGCACTGGAATCAAGGAGCGCTAGTTTTACTTTTTCTCGCTTCAGCGGCGCCTGCGCAACTTGTGCTTGGGCTTCGCAGTGCGGCGCGGCCCGCGGCGGAAGCCGCCGCGGTTTCCTCCCGAGCGCTTGTGCGGGGGCTTGATTCCATGCGGCGTTCGCCCGGCTTCGAGCTCGCGCTTCGCTGCGTGTGCTTTCTCCGAGTGCAGCGGGTGCTCTTCCACCACGGATATGCCTTGGCGGGTGAGCTTCTCGATGTCGTGCAAGTAAATGGTTTCGTCCAAGTCGCAGAACGACACGGCGGAACCGGAGGCGCCCGCGCGCGCGGTGCGTCCGATGCGGTGCACGTATGTCTCGGGTTCGTTCGGCAACTCGTAGTTTATCACGTGGGTTATCCCGTCGACGTCGATTCCTCTCGCAGCCAAATCCGTTGCGATGATTACTCGCGACCTGCCCGAGCGGAAGTTGTTCATTGCGTTAGTGCGCGCGCCTTGGCTCTTGTTACCGTGAATCGCGTCCGCGGACACGCGCTCGCGGTTCAACTGTTTGGCGATGCGGTCGGCGCCGCGCTTGGTGCGCGCGAACACGAGGGCTTTGTCAACGTCATCGTCTTGGAGAATGCTCTTTAACAGCTTGAACTTGTTCTCTCGGTCTACGAAGTAAACGTGTTGGTTTACGAGTTCCACCGTGGTGGCGCTCGGGGCGACTGAAGCCTCGACAGGGTCGGATAGTATTTCTCTCGAGAGGCGCATTACCCCCTGAGACATGGTGGCTGAAAAGAATAAGGACTGCCTTTTAGTTGGTAAGGCGCGAATGATTCGTTCCACGTCGCGGATGAATCCCATGTCGAGCATGCGGTCGGCTTCGTCCAGCACGAACAACTCCAAGTCATCGAAGTGCGCGTAACCTTGCTCCATTAAGTCCAAGAGGCGCCCCGGAGTAGCTATCAAGACGTCCACGCCGTGGGAGAGCGAGTTCACTTGGGGCCGTTGGCCCACGCCCCCGAATACGGCGGTTTGCTTGAGGCGCACGTGCCTCCCGTAGGTGCGGAAGCTTTCCAAGATTTGTGCTGCGAGCTCGCGTGTTGGAGTGAGTATGAGGCATCTTGTTCCCCAACGCGAGCGGGAGTGCTTCTTGTTTGAAATCAGCTGGATGATTGGGAGTGCGAACGCGGCTGTCTTGCCGGTGCCCGTTTGAGCGCATCCTATAACGTCCCGCCCTTGTAATATCGCGGGTATGGTTTGTTCTTGTATTGGTGTTGGCGTCTCGTAGCCTTCGTCTTTGAGCGTGAGGAGTAGGCGCTCGTTCAATCCTAGTTCCTTGAAATTCTTTTGTGTCTCTACTGTTCTTCACTTCCGTAATTGTCTGTTTTCATAAGGAGGTTTATCCTTGTAAACATAGTTTTTTTTTTTAGAGTGGGCCCGGGGAGATTTGAACTCCCGACCTTTCGATTATCAGTCGAACGCTCCAGCCAAACTAAGCTACGAGCCCGGTGAACTAATACTTTGCGCGGTAAAGCTTTTTATTGTTTTCACTAACGCGTGTGAAAACAAAATTTTGGGAGTCGGTTTTCAGCCGAGTTCGATTTCAACGTTCACATTCGAGGGGATTTTGATGCGCATGATTTCGCGTAGCACGCGGTCATCCGCTTGCACTTCGATTAATCGCTTGTGAATGCGCAACTCCCATTTCTCGTAAGTGTCCGAGCCGTCGCCGCACGGCGTTCGGCGAGTTGAAATCTTTAGTTTTTTGGTCGGCAAGGGGATGGGGCCTTTCATTTGAACGCCCGCTCTGCCCGCTATGTCCTTGATTTGGTTGCATACCGCGTCAAGGGTCGTGCAGTCTTTGCTCTCCAGTTTGATTCTCGCTTTTTGCATAGTTGTGGGACCAAACTCCTTTAAATTTAATAAAAGGGGTTGGGAGGAGTTATTAACCCCTCCGTCTTGGAATAGCCTATTTCCTGGGCGTTACCTCGAGGATGATGCCCGCGGCAACGGTCTGACCCATGTCACGCATCGCGAACCTGCCGAGTGCGGGGTAGTCACTGTACTTCTCCGCGCACACCGGGCGGGTAGGCTTGATCTTGACGATGGCGACGTCGCCAGTCTTCAAAAAGTCCTTGCCTTCGCCTTCAACCACTTGGCCGGTCTTCGGGTCCTTCTTCTCCACGATTTCCGTGATTGCGCACGCGAGCTGTGCTGTGTGCAAGTGGAATACGGGAGTGTAGTTCTTTCCGATTGCCGTGGGGTGGTTCAACACGACGATTTGCGCTTTGAACTCTTCGACTACCGTCGGCGGGTTAACGGGGTCCCCGACTACGCAGCCGCGCCTAATCGACTTCTTGTCAACGCCCTTAAGGGCGAAGCCGACATTGTCGCCTGGTCCGGCTTGCGTTAGGGATTGGTGGTGCATTTCAATGCTCTTCACTTCCCCGGTTATCCCTTCGGGCATGATGACGACTTTTTGGCCGGGCTTCATGATGCCTGCTTCAACGCGGCCCACGGGTACTGTGCCCTGGCCGGTAATCGTGAAGACTTCTTGGATGGGTAAGCGCAGCGGCTTGTCCGTCGGCTTGTTCGGGACGGTTAACTCGTTCAAGCAGTCCACAAAGCATTTTCCAGTGTACCAAGGCGTGTTCTCGCTCTTCTTGACGATGTTGTCGCCTTTGAACGCACTCGTTGGTATGAAGTGCATTTTGTCCACCGGGTAGCCCATGGGCTTGATTTTCGCGCTCAACGCGGCTACGGTTTCCTTGTACTTGGCTTCGTCGTAGTTCACCGCGTCCATCTTGTTGATGGCGACGATGAATTGGCCGACGCCGAGCACTTTCATTAGGAAAGCGTGTTCGATGGTCTGCGCTTGAACGCCTTCCTTGGCGCTGCAAACGAGTACGCCCGCATCAGCTTGGCTGGCGCCAGTAATCATGTTCTTAACAAAATCCTTGTGTCCCGGCGCGTCGATGATGGTGAAGTAGTACTTGTCGGTGTTGAAGTCCCTGTGCGCGATGTCAATGGTAACTCCGCGCTCCCTCTCTTCCTTGAGGGTGTCCATTGCGAAAGCGAATTCGAAAGTCGCTTTCCCTACTTTCGCGGCTTCTTCCTTGAGCTTGCGCAAGTCGTTCTCGCTTAAGGCGCCGGTGTCGTAGAGTACGCGGCCCACGAGAGTGGACTTGCCGTGGTCTACGTGCCCGACGAAAATCAAGTTTAAATGCGGTTTTTCTGCCATTGTTTTTTTTACCTCCTAAACATCGAAGCCACTAATTTAATTTCGCGGCATTCACTTTTTTATTCCACCAAAAATAGTTATGTTAATCCTGTCAACTATGTCCAACATATTGCTACTCTTGGTTTTTAAAAGCTTTTCTAGTTACCCTCTTTCTCGAACCTTCTTCACGGTTCCCTTCGTCGCGTCTACTTCAACGAAATCGCCGTCCTTGAAGACTTTCGTCGCATTATTCGTGTCCACGATGCACGGGACTCCCAACTCCCGCGAAATGATTGCCGCGTGGCAGGTTAAGCCGCCCATGTCCATGACGATTGCGCTCGCCTTCTTCATTGCCGGGACTAGGTCAGGTTCGTCATCACTGAAAGGAGGGTCACCCGGTGAACAGGAATGAGTACCACGGGCCTTGAGGGCTCCGCACTTCGCCGGTTTCCGCGTCAACGAACGCGTCGCCTTCCGCGTTAACTTGGAAGAGCCACAACAATTGTTTTTGCTGGAGCACGCGTGCCTTGTAGGCGAGCCCCTCGTTGTCCTTGACGAGTTCCATTGCCTGGACTTGTGCTTGAAGCTTCTCTTGCACCATTGCTTGCGCTTGGTCCGGCATTAATTGTAATTGCTGTTGGGCGACGAGCATGGTTCGCTCTTGAATCTGCACCATTTGCGTTGTGTTCGCTTTAACGCCGTTAGACTCGAGAACCACGAATTCGCCTTCCTGCGTAACGCGTACGCGGTGCGTTTCCTGGGCGGCTACTACTTCCGCGTTAATGACGTTGGATTCAATTGCGTACGGCAGCATGAGTTTGCCTTCCTCTTTGACTTCGAGGCCGTCAGGGCTTATGGCCACGGCTTGAATGTTTTCCGTGACCGCGTAACCCTTTTCGTTCGCCACGGTTATCGAGGGAGCTGCAGCGAGCGTGGTATTCCCGTGCACTTGCTTGCCGTCGACCGAGTAAACGGCATTCACTTGCAATGCGAGCAACGAGAACAATAATACTAATAGTAATGCCTTATTCATTTCAATCGAATTATAGTCGAATGCCCATGCTTTTTATTGGTTTTCAATCAACTCTTTACGCGTGCCTCCGTAGCTCAGTGGTAGAGCGCCTGCCTTGTAAGCAGGAGGTCGAGGGTTCAATGCCCTCCGGAGGCTTTATGGATGATGAAGGATTCATGCGCGAGAGAGCTTGAAGCAAGGCGGCGGGCCGCACTAGCGTTTGAAGCCAATGGAGTGCCTTGCGATTAATTCGAGCGAGTCGCCGGTCCTCTTGAATGTATATTGCAGACGCGAGTCACTGTCGCGCTCTCCGCCCGGTTTCGTACGCAACTGCATTTCTCTTGATAATGCCTTTTCGAAGTTTTCTTTGGTTAGCCCTAAGCGGCGTATGGCATCTTCAGCGCCTTTGAATCGTTGGGTTGCTTCGAAGTTACCTTTTTCACCGCGTTTGATTGACAATTCATTCGTCGGATTTAACCCGAGCATTTCGAGCTTGCCATTGAGCACTTCGTGCCTTTGCCTTATTTGATTAACTTCCATCTTGTCGTTCGCCTATTGCCTTGGCCAGCTTGCCTTTCAGTATTCGAATGCGGCTTTCGAGGTTGAACTTTTCTTTTTCGAGTTCCGCGTCCTCATGGGATTGCTCGGCGTTTTGGGACGGCAATAATTTTTTCTCGAGTGCCTGGTAATTAGCGAGTTTTTCCACGAGTTCGGCGACGGCTTTTTGTTCCGCTTCGTTCGAGCCGGTTATGCCTTTAATGGTGAATACTTTCCCGTAAGCGTAGCGGTGGTCCGTCATCTTTTGCATGTTAATCGAGCTGATTTCCGCGTCGTGGACTCCCAACTCACGAATCTTCTCAGCGAGCTTCCTTTTATTGTCCGCGTCCGTTCTCGGCGTGGTCTCGCGAGAGGGGTCATAGTTCTCCGGGAATAATTCCCTGTCCAGTGCTACGGCTCCGATGTGATGGTGGTCTATTTTCAAGGTTACTTGCGCGTCCAAGCCATTGCCCTCGTTCTCAGCGAATTCAGTGGTGAACCGCGTCGGGGTTAACCTTCCGCCCCTTTCATTTTCCCCAACAAAGTCCAGCGACTTGAAGAATTTGTGTAGCCTCCTAACGCGTTCCATTTTTTTCTCTCGCCTCGCGAATAATCACGCTTTCCCTTGCTTATATAATATAAGGGAGGAGTGCGCTTACCGATTCATGTTTCCAAGGCGATTCTTCAAGAAGCTCAAGCGCGGGCCGCAAGTCGTGCTCGGCAAGGACGCCGGCGCGGTGCTCGCTTACTCCGGACTATCGAGCGGGGACGTAGTCCTCGAAGCGGGAGCAGGGAGCGGGTTTGCAGCAATCATTTGGGGTAATGCCGTGCGCCCGAAGGGGAAGGTTTACTCTTTCGAACGCCGCGAGGATTTTGCCGATTTAGCGCAAAAAAACGTGGAGAAGGCGGGGCTTGAGAAAGTCGTGAAAATCGTTCGCAAGGAAGCTTTTCAAGGGCAGCGCTCGAAAGCGGATTTAGTTTTCTTGGATTGTGGGGACTCGAATTTGTTGATTGCCGAAGCGTTCGAGCATTTGAAGCCAGGTGGGCTCCTCGTCGGTTACTTGCCGCACGTTGAGCAGCTCCGCGGTTTTGTTGAATGCGCGGTGAACGCGGGCTTCGAGCTGGAATTGTGTTTGGAGAATAACGAGCGCGAATGGCTCGTGCGCGAGCGCGGCTCGCGCCCGGTGAACACGGGTTTAACGCATACGGCTTTCCTGGCTTTCCTTCGCAAGCCATAAATAATCGTCGCGTGTTCTCTATTCGTGTTCCATTTCAATCGGCGGGGCGTTTACCTTAACGACGGGCACGACGAGTTAGGCTTGGACGCGCGCCACGAGAACGTATTCATTTCCCACGCCCACGCGGACCACGCTTTCTCCTCGAAAAAGAGCCGCAGGGTAATGGCTTCCGACGCGACCATGGACTTGCTTAAAGCTCGCGGGTTCAACCTCGCGGGGGAGCGGTGGCGTAACGGGTTCAAGTTATTACGCGCGGGCCACGTTTTAGGCGCGCGCCAGCTCGTCGCTCAGGTGGGCGACCGCAAGTTCGCTTACTCTCCCGACTTCAAGCTGTCTGATTCACTAACAGTTAAGGGCGCGGAAATACCCGAATGCGATGATTTAGTAGTTGACTCGACTTTTGGTGACACTGAGCTCCCTGACCGAGAGCAAGTCCTTGAATCCATATCGCGTTGGGCTAAATTCAACGAGCGCCGCGGCCACACGAGCATAATCGGCGGTTACGCCCTCGGGAAAACGCAAGAGCTGGTTGCCTGCTTGAATGAGTACGCCGGAATAATTCCCGTGCTCTCCGGGGAATCCGCGCGCATAACCAGGGTTTACCGTGACCACGGAGTTAAGCTGGATTTCATTGACTCGGAGGCGGAGCCCGAGGCATTGCGGAATGGCGCGTTCACGGCAATCGTGCCATTGAACTGCGTTAACCGGGTTCTTGCTTTCAAGCTCAAGCGCTTTTATAATCGCGAGGTGCGCACCGCCGCGGCCACGGGCTGGGCGCTAACGCGCTCGTTCCAAACGGACGCCCAATTCCCTTTGAGTGACCACGCGGACAAGAGTGAATTATTAGAGTTTATAGAGCAGAGTGGGGCCGAACGCGTTTTCAACGAGCGCGGGGAGCTGCTTGTAAACGCGGGAAAGCATTTAAAAACGCGTGTTGGGTAATTAGAAACAGAGATTATTCTCTTGTAATAATTGATAAGGAATGGTGAATTGGTATGGTTTTCAAGGCTTTGAGTAGGGCTCTCGGAATGTCGCGCGAAATGAACATTGACGAATTCATGAGTGCTGCTGAAGCCGAAGAGATTGATGTGATGCATGAAGCAGCGGATTTCTACGTGAAGCCCATTTCATTGCAAACCGAAGCGGACGTGAAAATCGTCGAGGAAGAGTTGAACAACCATAACCTCGTCCTCTTGAACATCACGCCCATAGCGCGCAACCCGCAGAAGCTCAAGAGCGCAATTGCCTCAATGCGCAAGCACGCCGCTGAAATCAACGGTGACATCGCGCGCATTGACGAGAATAAGATTCTCTTGACGCCCGCGAAGGTTAAAATCGTTAAGAAGCGCCGTTAAGCGTCTTTTTTAACTTGTTTTCCTCTTGTTCCTATTGGAGGGTTTGAATGCGTTTCAAATTATTGTTCGCCGCCGTTGCGGCTTTGTTCTTGATGGGCTGCGTTACGCAGACCGAGTTATGCGTTGGCGGCAACTGCACGAATGCCTCGTTGAACGTGAGCGTGGAAGTTCCCGAAGTGAACTTCACTATTCCTACTCCCTCGCCAATTGCTTTCGAGCCCGTTATCCTATTCGAGTTGCTTTCCGGCGAGTCAACCGCGCGCTTGGGAGACGAAGTAGACTTCACCGTGGACTTCGAGTTGCCGGAAGGTGAAGGGAACTTATCTTACGCTGAAATCAAGGTTTACGCCGGCGAAGACCCAGTGGGTGAGCACTCGGCCGTTAAGGGAGAGCCACTTCACTTATCCTATTCAATTCCCGCGCTTCGCGTCGGCGACTCGGTTTACTCTTCTGAAGCAAAGGTTTACTACGCGAACGGCTCGGAGTACGATTCAATCGAGCGCTCTTTCCTCGTGCAAGTCACGCCCATTTCCTACTACCGTAACGAGTTCGAGAACCGCTCCGTGAACTCTTCAAGCAAGGCCGCGCAATCGTTCACAATCGAACGCGCTTTGGAAATAACGCGCGTTTCCTTTTACGGGATGAAAAAGGCGGACGCGGCAATCCAATTCGAGTTGTGCGTTGACGACGACGGCGTCCCGGGCCAGCCGCTTTACTATAATAATTACGACGTCGCGGGCGTGCCCGAGCTCCCCGCGTGGTATTCGGTTGGATTGAACGCGTCGCTGGAACCCGGTAAGTACTGGATTCTCTTGACGACGATGGGTGAGTTCGAGTGGCACTGTGACTTGTACGGAGAGGATGAGTCAAGTGACTCGGTTTACCGTTACGGTGGGGAGTGGCTAAGCGACTCGCGGGATAAATTCTATCGGGTTACCAACGAGTAAAACCATTTTAAACCTTGAAGCATATCTGAATTGCAGGTGGTTTGACTTGAAGCAAGTACTAGTATTACTATTAGCCTCGTTGCTATTGTTCGGTTGCGTTTCCCCGGGAGAGCCAGCGGCTATTGCAGAAGCGAGCCCGTCGCTAGGCCCGATTGCATCTGCAACAGAGCAAGCGACGATCCAGGCAACCGAAGAGCCGACTACGGTCCCGTCAATCGCGAAGCCGGACGCGCCAGAGTACACTCCCTCAATCAAGTTAGGGTTACTCCCCGAGTACTCGGTTCTCTCCCAAAGCGGAACCGTCGAATTCACCGTATTATTCAAGGCACCCGAGTTCACCGAAGGCGAAGTAGTACTAATGGATGACGGCGTCGAGTACGCTTCCACGAAACTCGAGTTCGATGCTAGCGAAGAAGAATTATCCCTTGATTGGGTAGCCGAGTACGACGGCGAGCACGACATGGAAGTAATCGCGCGCGTACTCTACGCTGACGGTACGAAGGCCAGTGAAGCCAAGCAATCGTTCACCATGCAAGTTTACCCGATTGAAAACAAGGCATCGAGCCCGTCAGACGGCGAGTTGACTGGCGGCGAGATACTCGCCCAGCGCTTCACCCTCGACAACCCGGTGACAGTCAAGCGCGCGAGCGTGCAACTCAAGGGATCCATTGGCGCCGAAGCGGAGGTCCTCGTGGCCGTAGCGCGCGACGAGGGTGGTAAACCCGGCGAGCTAGTCGCTTACCTGGGCGTTCCAAGCCTCCACGAATTCAATTATAATTGGTTCGATTTGGAAGTGAACACGGAGTTGGAAGCGGGCCTGTATTGGATAGTCGTGAATTCTCCGGAATTCGGGTCGGTCTCTTGGGCCGTGAGCGAGGCGCCTTTGGACTTGAACACCGAGTCGCTAAGGTTCACCGAGGCGACCAAGTGGGTTGAGTCAAATCAAGACCGCTGCTTTGAAGTCACTGCAAACTGACTTCCACGCGCTCTTTCCCGGCGCCCGTGTTCTTGCGCTTCAAGCGCAAAGCCCCAATCTCGCTAGTGTTCTTCACGTGCGTCCCCCCACAAGGCATTAGCCATTGGTCGCACGCCCAAAGGCGGCGACCGGGTTTTTCAGGGTCATCAAACGTCTTGATTTCGTGGCCGGCCGCGTTGAACGCGTTCACTTTCTCCTCGATTGTAGGCAATAACGGCCCGACGCTCTCGGAGTAAGCGTAATCAACGCGCGCCTTATCCCGTGTTACATTCGAGCCGATCGGCTTTTGGTCGCCGATTGCCTCTAAAACAAAATAATGCAAGATGTGCGCCGCCGAGTGCAAGCGCATGATACAATCCCGCTTCTCCCAGTCAATCCGCACTTTAACCTCGTCCCCTTCCTTAAGGGAAGGTGCATCGGAAAAAGCGTGGGAGGTTTCGTTGCCTTCGGCGATTAATTCCGCGAGTTCCACTTCGTTGACGAACGCGGTGTCGCTTTCCTGCCCGCCGCTGAACGCGAACGCCACTGTGCGGTCGAGGTAAACCTTGTTCGCGTCAACTTGAGTCACTTGCGCGTCGCATTCCTTTTGGTAGGCATCCAGCCAGTATAATTTCTCCATTTTGGTAACGGTTAAATACTTCATAACGCGCTTTTAATAGAGTGGTTGAAAGTGAAAGGCGGTTACCTTCATCAATGACGCTCGACTAAGCACTATTCTGGGGTATCGCCTTCATTGCATCATTTAATGGCGAAGGTAGTGCAGCTTGGTTAGCATGGGGGATTGTGGTTCCTTTGACCCGGGTTCAAATCCCGGCCTTCGCCCTCAAACTTTTTCTTTCAAAAAGAAAAACTTTGATGAAAAAGAAACCGACTAGTTTTCTTGACTTTTTCATAGGATACTTAGAGGGGGGTCGGTGGATTGAGCGAACCGCACAGGTTCGCAAAAGTTGCGGTTCGCAGCTTTCGCGGTTCCTTGCGAACCGCTCGAATAAGCGCCGGGGGGAAACTTCCCCCCTACGGCTTATATCCTCGGCCTTCGCCCTCAAACTTTCTTTTAAAAAAGAAAGTATTGACCAAAGAAAACTCGTTTTCGTTATCACTTCTTTTTTAACTAGCGTGCAGTGTTGTCTTGGAGGTAATTCATTATGGACTTGACGCCCGTTAAGGGAATGCGTGACTTCCTGCCTGAAGATGCGATTCGGCGCGAGCGCGTGGTCGCGGTGTTTAAGCGCGTTTTCGAGCGTTACGGTTACAATCCGCTGGGCACGCCGGCCATAGAGAATCTTGAAGTATTATTGAATAAGTACGCTGAAGGCGCGGACATAGCAAAGGAAACTTACAAGTTGTCCGACCAAGGGGGCCGAGAGTTGGGATTGCGTTACGACTTGACCGTGCCGTTATGCCGCGTTGTAGCGGCGAACTCTAACCTTGCCTTGCCGTTCAAGCGGTATCAAGTCGAGCGCGTTTGGCGGGACGGCCCGATTAAGAAGGGCAGGTACCGCGAGTTCACGCAGTGCGACGTTGACTGCCTCGGCGTGAAGGGCGTGCAGGCGGAAGCAGAGATAGCTGCGATGGCTGCGGACGCGTTCGCCGAGCTCGAAATGGATGCTTACCTCGCAGTGAACAATCGAGTATTATTGAATGCTCTTCTGGACAAGGCGGGAGTGCCCAAGCAAAAACAAGAGAAGGCGATACTCTCTTTGGATAAGTTGGAGAAGCTCGGTGACGAAGTGGTTAAGGAAGAGTTAATCGCTTTGGGTTTGAAAAACGCAGGGAAATTATTGGAAGAGTTCGCCGAACTCGACGCCTTGGGTAACGAAGCGTTCCTAGAGCGCGTCAAGGGATTGCCCGGCGCGAAAGAGCTGCGCGAGTTCATTGATTTAGCCGAAGCCGCGGGCACGCCGTCCGACTTCATTCAATTGCGCGCGAGTTTGGCCAGGGGCTTGAATTATTACACTGGAATCGTCTTCGAGGCGTTCGTTAGGAAAGGGCCGGTTAATTCGAGCGTTGCCGGGGGCGGCCGATACGATGAATTAGTCGCTTCTTTTTGCGGTCGCGAGTTGCCCGCCGTGGGCATTTCATTCGGGCTCGACGTTTTATGCGAAGCGCTCGAAGCGGGCTCTTTAAAGTCCGTTGCGCGCGTCCTAGTGGCCCCGATTAAGATTAATTTGAGTGACGCTTTCGGCGTTGCCCGTGACTTCAGGTCGTTCGGCGTAAACGCGCTAGTCGACTTGTCCGCTCGCTCGCCTTCGAAGAACGCGAATTGGGCCGGCAAGCAAGGCATTCCATTCGTCGCGTTCGTAGGTCCACAAGAACTAGAATCCGGTAAAGTGAAGCTGAAAGACTTGCGTTCGGGGAGCGAGTCGCTCTCGAGCGTGGCGGATGCCGCCGAGAAAGTGAAAAAAAGTGAGTAAGTAATGTTTTTAAACGAATAAAGCCCTCTTTAGATTACAGTTAATGGTGATGCCGAAAATGGTTAATAACACTCGAAAACGAGGACAACAAAGTTACGGGGAAAGTTTAATTCCCTTAGTCTTGATTTTAGTTCTAGCGGTTTTCATCGCTGGAAAGCTGGGTTACGTGGACTTACACTCCATGCCCGTCGTGGGCTCTTTGTTCCCGGCTCCTTACATTAAGGTTCTCGTAATAGGCAGCGCTTCGCCTCAACTCGAGTACAACTTGAAGGCGGAGACCATGCGCCAAGCAGGCATCACTTACGCGGGTTCCATTAACCAGGAAGCGGTAGTGCCCGGCTCGCTAGAGAACTTTGACATCATTATTCTACAAGGCGCGACGGTGTGCGACCGCACGGCACGCGCGGCCATAACGAACCGCGTTAAGTCGGGCGGAAAGCTCGTCGTCGTCGGAGACGCGTGCACGCGCGTTAACGATGACCCGAACGCCCTTGGCTGGGACATCGGCATAGGCCTCCTCGGCGACGTCATGCCCGTTACTTACGGCGGCGTGATAATGCACGAGAAAACCGGCCAGAGCCGCGTGTACGCCGACGGCAAGTTTAAGATAATCGCGCCGGACCACCCGATGTTCAACGGCATAACGAACTTCCAGTTCAGCGGCACCCTAACGAATGTGCTTCCGACCTCTAATGCGAACGTGCTCGCTTACATCGACACGTACATGGGTAAGCCCACTTCGCCTGCAACATTCGGCGTCATTGAGTCGCAAGGGTTCCTATCCGGGAAAACGCTATACTACGCTTTTGACCCGGGTTCCACTAGCCGCGAAATGCTACAGAACGCGCTCTTGTACCTCAAAGGCGCGAAGGGCTGAAAACAGCCTTTAACCTTTTTTTTTCTTGTTTTTTCATTTTTTCAGCGCGAGCTTGTTTGAACAAGTGTTAAAAGCCTCTTTCGATTAATGCAAGTTGGAATTGGCGGCTTGTTGGGCTTTTAGCCGTTTGAACTAGAGAGGTGCAGTAAACACAATGGAAGAACCAATAATACAATCAACGCAGGGTCCCGAAGAGACGCGAGAATTAACGCTTGAGGAAATCCCGATGCACGAGCGCCCGGGAGGCCTTCCCGGCTTAGGCGCACACGCGCAACGCCCGCCGCACACGGGGGTAATTTACATCGGGCGCAAGAACGTGATGACTTACGTGCTCGCCGTGGTCACGCAGTTCAATTCCGGCGAGCAAGAAGTAGTCGTTAAGGCGCGCGGCCGAGCCATATCCCGAGCAGTGGACGTAACGCAAATCGTGAAGAACCGTTTCTTCAACGCGCTCGAAGTAACCGGATTCAAGGTGGAAACCGAGGAGTTAACGAACGAGGACGGGTCAATGAGCCGTGTTTCGAGCGTTACCTTAACCATGAAGAAGTAAACCCGAATCGAACTCTTTTTATTTTTCATTAAACCTTATTTTTATGAAAATATGGAACTGCCTTTTTGTAGTGCTTGCCTAGAGTCGAGTGCGCTGTGCGCGAGCTGCAAGGCCAAGGTTGATTCGCGCGAGTTCACGGAACACGACTTGCGGGTGTCGCGGGCATTACACTCAATCAAGCAGGATTACCCTTTGGATGACGCGTCGTTCGAGCGCGCCCGCGACTTTGACTCGTTCTACGCGATTTACACTAAGACGCCCTCGGCGCTAATCGGTAAGGGCGGCCGCGTCGCGCGAAAACTCGACGAGTTACTCGAGAAGAAAGTGAAAATAATTGATTCGGGAGCGGACCCTGAAAAGCAGTTGAATGAGTTATTTCTCCCGGTGCGCTTGCGCGGCGTGAACAAGTCTTACAAGAACGGCGAGGAAGTAACGCGCGTTCGCGTGTTCAAGCACGACGCCAACCGCATACCCCTGCCGAAGGAAATAGTCGTTTCCCTAATCAAGGAGTATTACGGGAAAGGCGCGGAATTATTACTCGAGTAATTACTTTCCCAGTTTAGTTTTTTTGAAGGACTTACTCGCCGCGTCACTCCAAAACGAGGGTAGCGTGTTCGACGCGAAGCCGCGGAACGCGTCGGAGTAAGCGTAAAACAACCCCTTGTTCTTCGAGTTTTCTTTGAACCCGCCGGAGGCATTATCGTATATCTCGTTGATTTTCTTGCGCTCGAAGTCGCGCTGCAAGAGCGACGGCTTCTTTAACAATAAGTAATCCGCTTGCCGCAGCGTGTTCACTTCCAAATTCGCCGAGTTCTGCGTAATGAACAAAACACTCAAGTCCTTATGCCTCGCCACGAATAACAAGCTCGATAATAGTTTGTTAGCAGAGCTCATGGAGCTACGCGAACTGAACGAAATACCTCCCTCGTCTACGAGCAGGAAAGAACCATTCGGCACTTCCGGCGAGTCAACCACGCGCACCCACGACGGAACCGCGCCCTCCTTGAAGCCCAGCGCGCACACGCGCCGCCCTTTGGCGGCAGCGTTCTCTAGCACGCGCAACCCAAGCGCGCTCTTGCCGCTCCCCCGCGCGCCTAGAATCAAGCCGACCGTGCTCTTCTTCTCGTACAAGAACCCCTCGAGGGAAGCCAGCGAGCCGGCTTCAACGGTAACCGCCTTGAATGAATCGAATCGCGCCGAGCCCTTTGGCTTCGCCGCCTTGACTTTTTGTTTTCTAATGAGGCCGATAGCCGCGCCGGCTAGCGCCTTTATTACTCTCCAAGCTAGTGAAACCGTTTTCTTGGCTATCCACCACGCGCTGCGGGCTAGCCACTTCAAAAACCGCCACGCAGCGTTCAACGCGCCCTTCTTTTTTCTTTTCGCCACGATGGTAATTAAGCGCGTCCGCGTTTAAATTCGCTTGCGAGGATTCCCATTACGACGCGATCGTGCCAGGAATCGTTCCGGTAGATGGCTTCCCTTCGAACGCCCTCTCGCTTAAATCCGAGCTTCTCCTGTACACGCTGGCTCGCCTTGTTTTCCGCGAACGCGCCGCCTTCAACGCGGTGCAATCCCAAGTCCTCGAAAGCAAATTCGAGGGCGAGGCGCGTGGCTTCCGTGGCGTAGCCCTTTCCCCAGTAGTCCTTATTCAGCCAATATCCGATTTTCGCGCTTTTGTCGGTCGCACTGAAATCGTGCAACCCCACAATTCCGATTAGCTTGCCTTCGAGTTCGACGGCGAATGAGTAGGCTTTGCCTTCCTTGAACTCCGCTATCTTCCTCTTAATGAATGGGAGGCAGGACTCTCGCGGGTAAGGGTGTGGGATGCGGAGGGTGTAACGGGCGATTTCCTCGTGCCGCGCGCCCTCGTAAACCGCGTCCTCGTCGCTTTCTTCCAGCGGTCGCAAGCGCAACCGCTCGCCTTCGAGAATCGTGCGCATAGTGGACTCGCCGTCACCCTTTAAGTTAATTTTTGTTTCAGACATTGAACCAATCCTTTATTAAAAATTTAATTAACTTTAATTATATGCCTAAAAAAGTAATACTTTACATCGCAATGAGCCTTGACGGTTTCATTGCTAGAAAAAACGGGTCAGTTGATTGGTTAGACAAATTCAATAATACCGGAGAAGATTGTGGATACGAAAAATTTTATGATTCAATAAATGCCGTGGTCATGGGAAGCTCAACCTATAAACAGATTTTAGGTTTTGGCGAATTTCCTTATAAAAGCAAGAAGTGTTTTGTATTCTCAAAAAAGATCAAGAAAGGAAAACATGTGGAAATAGTAAATGGGGATGTTAAGAAATTTGTTGAGAGCTTAGACCCGAAAGAGAATCAAAAAATCTGGCTCGTTGGCGGTGCCAATCTCGTAAATCAGTTTCTAAAATATAATTTAATTGATGAATTCTTTATCTTCACTATGCCCGTAATCCTAGGAGATGGAATCCGGTTATTTAGTGGAAACAATAAGGAATTAGAGTTAGTATTTAGAAAAACTAAATCGTTTAGCCTAGGCGCAATTGAGTCACATTATGAGCGTGCCTGAAATAAACTAGTTTGATTCGGATTGAACTTTTTTGCTCACAAAAGGGTATAGTGGACTCGACGGGATTCGAACCCGCAACCTCTTGCATGCCATGCAAGCGATCTACCATTGATCTACGAGCCCGCTACCTTTTACCCTTTTGCGTGACAAAGCTTTTAATTACTTTGTTCAATTAGCCGAACCGTTTGCTTTATATGCTCCCGTGTTCGCATAAATAATTAGATTCCGGGTTCTCGGCAATTAACAACGGCTATTATGCAATCGTTGTGCCGAGTAGTATACCCGAGCATAGGTGAATAGATAGAATGAACGACTACGACGATGGCTCGACGAAAGATTCGAGTTCCGGTGGCGACGACCACCAAGACAACCGCGGCGGTCACTTCGGTGGCGACCGTGAAATGCACAAGACAGTTTGCTCTGACTGTGGCAAGGAATGCGAAGTTCCTTTCAAGCCCACGGAAGGCAGGCCGATTTACTGCAACGAATGCTTCAAGAAGCACCGCAAGCCCCGCAGTTACGGCGGAGGCGGCGGCGGCGGTTACGGCGGTGACCGTGGCGGCAGTTACGGCGGAGGCCGTGGCGGCAGTTACGGCGGCGGTCGCGGCGGCCGTAGGAATGACTACTAGAGTCAACACTAAACTTTTGAATTTTGGGGCATAATTGCCCCGAATAATTATTTTTTCTTTTTTATTATAGCGGGAGCGCTTTCCTTTTGCAAGCGCGGTGAGCTAAAGCTAACCATTGAAAAGAAGGATAGTGGGCCCGCCCGGAATCGAACCGGGGATCTCTCGCACGTCAAGCGAGCGTCTTAACCACTCGACTACGAGCCCTTGCTTCCCGCTACCTAATACGAGCGGGTGCAATTAAAAAACTTTTTTACGCGGGAGAGATGTAAACGATGGTGTCCCCGCGCAAGAGGACCGTGCCTAACTTGCGCTGCGACTCACCGCCTTCAAGCTCTTCACACTCCTCGACTACCACGTTCATGTGGACGTCGAAGCTCGCGAGCTTTCCGCGTATTTCCTTATTGCCCTTTAATTTAATTAGTACGTTCTGGTTCAGAGCACTGTTCAAAACGTCGAATGGTCTTTTGTCGGCCAAAAAATCTCACCTCTTACCGAATAATCTTCGGATGAATGCCATTAATGATGCCCCTATGCCTTTTCTTTGTTTGGTAGGGGGTGCAGCAGGCGCGGATTCGCCGAGCACGAAACGCGCGACGACGCCTAACGCTTTTACGAAAGCGCTCTTCGGCGCGCGCAAGACCACGGGTTGCTGCAACGCGTTCGAGCGGCGCACCTCGCGGTCGTCCGGGAGCACTGCAATTATCGGTACTTCCATTACCGTGCTCAAGTCACGCGGGTTTATCTCGCTCTTATCCCCGTAAGACATGTTCAACACGATTCCCTTGATTTGCGTGCCTATCCTCTCGCTCATTATCTTCACTTTGAGCGCGTCCGCGAGGGAAGACGGCTCAGGCGTCATTACTATTATTAATTCGTCGGCCGCCTTCGCCGCGGCTCGTGCGTCCTCCCCCAAGCCCGGCGGGGAATCGATTAGCACGAATTCATTATCCGCGGAGAGTGCCCTCATTGTTTCCGGTAGCTTCGAGTAATCCACTTTGTTGAGGCTGTCGCTTGACAACCCGGCGGGAACGTACTTCAAGCCCTTCGGCCCGGCGTAAACCGCATCCTTAATCGTATTATCCCCGGAGAGAACGTTGTTCAGCGTGATTGGCGTGGAGTCCACTCCCAGCAATATGCCAAGGTTAGCCATTTGCAAGTCCGCGTCAACCACGGTCACGCGGCGGCCCTGCGCGGCGAGCAGTAAACCAAGGTTTAATGCGATGGTAGTCTTGCCTACGCCGCCCTTGCCCGAAGTGAAAGCTATGCTCTTCATTTGTTAGTCCCCGTAAATGATGGCGGCCTTATTCTGCCTTCCTCTTCCTCGATTTTCGGCTCAACTCGTTTTTCAGTATCCTCTTTTTTCTTGAATCCCGCGAGCACGTCCGCGAGTTTGTATTTGTTTAAGAGTGACTGCTGGGTGGATTCAGCCGGCAAGCCGGCGACTTCCTCTTCAAACTTCAAGGAGAATTTTTCCGCTTTAGCGTTCGCCAACTCTTCCTCACTCGGAGCGTAAGCGGCGTTCGATTCAATTGAAAGGAAATTTTGCACTTCCTCCGGGCGCAATTCGATTACGTCCGCGTAAGCGGCTGGTGCGGCGGTTGCGTTAACCGCCCGCTCGAAAGCCGGCTTTCCTTTTATTGTTTTTCCCTCGTGGCCGTACTCGTAAACCGCAGCCATTACTTTTCCCGAGTCAAAGGCGACGAAGCCGTCCTCGAGGCCATTTCCCCCGCGAATCGTGATTGCAACGTAACCCGAGAATTTTTTTTCCTTGAGCTCCTTCAATAGCGACGGGAAGCTCGCTCGCGTTAAGTCGATTTCCTTTTTCAAAACCTTTCCGTCTGGTAGCACTGTTTTCACTTACTAAGGTTGATTACCGTGTCCGCCGTATTCTGTAAGGCAATCGAGAAGTCGGGTTCCGCGCCGACTACCACCGTATCCTTACCGAATTCTTTCGCCCTCGTGAGCACGGGCTTAAAGTCCGAGTCACGCGAGGCGATGCAAATCACCTCTATTTTTTCGTTAAAAACGCTTTGCGTTGCGTCAACCGCGAGGGCTACGTCGACGTCGCTCGGTATGATTACCACTTCAAAACCTTGATTCGTTACTGCCTCGATTAGCTTGTCCGAAGCGTATTGGTTTAGGAACACGCGTGCTATCTTAATTTTTCCGACTTTTTCAACGCGCTTCTTAACCCGTGACAAATCAACTTTAAGCTCTTTACGCAGCATGTTAGGCCCGTCCACGAAGAGCGCTACGTTCTTTGGCGTGCGCTTTTGTATGATTTTTTTTAATTGGTCTAGGACTTTTGCCATGAAAACAATTCACCCGCATTAAACCAGAACCTTTCTTCGACTTCGTTAACGGGAATCCCCTTGATTTGGGCGACTTCCCCGTAAACCTCGATCACGTTCGAGGGCTCGTTTCGCCCCCCTTTCCATAAGAACGGGGAGTCCGTTTCAGCCAGCAATCGCTCGAAAGGCACGGTCTCAATTAGTTTAACCCTCGCACTGTTTTTAAGCGTTGGTAGGGAGTAATACGCAGAGTCGGGCGCGAGGCGCACTGCCTTCGGCTTTTGAAGGCAATGCAATAACGGAGTAGCGTTGAACGAATTCAACACTTGCATTACCTCGATTTCAGCGTCCCGCGAGTGAACTACGATCGGCTTCCCGAGCCCTTCCGCAAGCTCGAGCATTGCCTCAAAGGCAACTAGCTGGCGCGCTTGCTCTTTCCTATCCTTGAAGTAATGGTGGTCGAGTCCGCACTCGCCCACCGCGACGATTTCATCAGCATGCGCGCGCACGAATTCCACTTCCTCTTCAAGATTCGCTTGGCCCGCGTCGTGGGGGCTCAACCCTGTTGCCGCGTAAAACTCGTTCGGGTACTCCCGCGCAATTGCGAGCACTCCTGCATTGGATTTCAAGTTGCGCCCGGTGTTCACGGCGCGCACGCGCTTCACGCGCATTCGCTCCACTACTTCCTCCAAGTCGGGGTAGTGCGGGAACTTTAACCCTTTTTCCACGTGGCAGTGCGCATCCAGGAACATTTTTATTATATACTAGCCTGCTCTCTTAAAATTAGTTTTCAAAAGGTGGCATAATTTGGTAGACAAGATTTTCTCTAAAATGGGCGAACTCAAGAAAGGCAAGTACGTTTTAATCGACGACCACCCGTGCCGAATCGTGAGCGTTGACAAGAGTAAGCCGGGCAAGCACGGATCCGCAAAAGTGAGCGTCGTCGCCGTATCCCTATTCGATAGTTCAAAGCATTCACTAGCCAAGTCATCCGACGCGGACTGTGAAATCCCGATTATCGAGCGCAAGCGCGGGCAAATAGTGAACGTGAGCGGGAACACCGCGACTTTAATGGACGTTGAGTCGTACGAGACTTTCGACGTTCAAGTGCCCGCCGAGATGATGAAAGACGTTGAAGTCGGCAAGGAAATTCAGTACATGGAGACCATGGGCGAGAAGCTCTTGCTCCGCGTTGACTAGTGCTTTTGCAACCGCGCTTCCTTTACCAAGCGCTCGTGCTCTTCGTAAGCGGGAATCCCAGCTGCGCCGCCCTTTTCAAATGCTTCGCAGTGGAACAACCGAACTAGCTTGCGCGTCTCTCGGGCTAACTCGCCTTTGACGATGGTGCCTTTTGGTAAGAGCACGTTAGTGATTCGGTTGAACGGTGCGCCGGCTTCACTTTCCGCGTGCAATAAGGCAATTCGCGTTAAAGCTTGCAAATCGAGTTCGCTTCCTTTCGGCTTGTGGAAGCGTTCAATTGGAAACGCTTTCGGGTAGTAAATGAGTACGGCGTTCCCTTTCAATTTCAAGTGCTTTTCCAGCCACTCGCCGTATTCCTCGTGCCCAAGCGGCTGCAAGTGCTTTTCCAAGAGTTCGGAGAGCTCACTCAATTCAAAAACCAAGCGACTTCAACGCGAAGCCAAGCAATAAGAATAAGATTAGCAGGGCAATGAAGAGCACTGCATAAGCCAAGCCCTTCAACTCCTTTAAATCTTGCTTTAAACCGCGCGATTCAGCCATTAAAGCGATTCTAGGGCGCAAAAGTATTTATAACTTGCGAGTCATTTAATTAATAGAGGAGGCTCGCGTCTTGAAATGGTGTTTATTTAATGGCTTGTTTAGTTGTATCCCCGAAGAGAGTTAATGCATTAAAGCGGGCGCGCGAAGCCATTGAAGAAAGCACCGGCGTGGAACTGTCGATTAAGCCCGACGGATCGGTCGACGTGAACGGGGACTCCAGCGCGGTTTGGGAAGCCGAACAAGTGTGCCGCGCAATCGGCTACGGCTTCACCCCTAAGAGCGCGCTGAAGCTGCTCAAGGAAGATTGCTTCTTCGAAGTCATCAACTTGAAACGTTTTTATTCAGGCAAGCATAAAAAAGTGAAGCGTTACAAAGCCCGCGTAATCGGTTCGGAAGGCAGGGTGAAAAGAAACCTGCAGGAATTAAGCGGGGCCGAAGTGAGCATTTTCGGAGACGACGTCGCAATACTCGGGGGATACGAGGATTTGCAAGACGCGAAACTCGCAGTGTACAAGATACTCGAGGGGTCGGAGCACTCGACCGCGTACGCGTTCCTAGAGCGCATTAAACAGAGAAGGTGAATCGTGATTTCAATGGCTGATAAAACAGAGCTAGAACAATCATTTAAGGAGTATTCCATAGCCGAATTCTTCAAGAAGAACAGGCAAATGTTGGGGTATGCGGGAGAAACGCGCAGCCTCACGACCATCGTGCACGAATACGTTACAAACTCGCTGGATGCGTGCGAGGACGCGAAGATACTCCCCGACCTTTTAGTGGAAGTCCACTCACTCACCGCGCGGCCACGCAAAACGACGCTCGCAGTCGCGAACGGCTCGGAAACCAACTTTGACTTAGCGAACTCCATGGGCAAGGCGGCACTCTTCGAAGTGTACGTGAACAGCGTGAAGAAAGATCGCGGTCCCGACTACGTTGTTAAGTACGGCCGCCGCGGCAAGCAAAGCGTCAAGCAAGTCGTATTTAGAAAGCCGCCCGCCGAGGACTCTGAGATAACCGTGCGTTGGGCTACCGGCCACTTGAAAGTAATTGTTGAAGACAATGGCACCGGCGTCCCCAAGTCTAAGATAGGCCACGCACTGGGAAAACTCCTCGCCGGCACGAAATTCAACCAACGAAAGCAAAAGCGAGGCCAGCAAGGAATCGGCGCTGCTTACGCAACGCTATTCGCTCAAATCACCACGGGCAAGCCCACAAAGTTCAAAACCGGCCTAGGCAAGGACAAGTATCACGAGGGCTTCGTGAGCATCGACGTAAAGAAGAACCAATCCGTAGTAGACAAACTAGAAGAAAAGCGCGGAAATTTCCGCGGCCTCCGAATCGAAGCCGAATTCGCGGAAGTCTCGTACGACCGAGGCGAACACGGAGTATACGAGTACTTACGCCGCACCGCGCTCTCGAACCCGCACGCGCAAATCACGCTCATCGAACCCGACAAAAACATCGTCGTGTTCCCGCGGGCAAGCAACCAAGTCCCGTCCAGGGCAAAAGCCGTTAAGCCGCATCCCCTCGGGTTGACCACGAGCGACTTAATGGACATAGCCGCAATAACGCAAGCCCGAAAAATCGGCTCGTTCTTATCCGCCGACTTCTCACGCATCAGCTCCGCCAAAACAAAAGAAGTGCAAAAATACATAGGCCGCTCGGAGCCGAATGATGCAAAGAGCCCGTGGATAATCGACTTGAACAAGCACCCGCGCACCCTCACTTGGGACCAAGCCGAACGCATCATCAACGCGTTCCAACACGTAAAATTCAACAACCCCGACTTAACCGCCCTGCAGCCAATAGGCGCGGACCAACTCGAGAAGTCACTAAAGAACTTATTGAAGCCTGAGTTCCTCAAAGTAGTCCAACGCAAGCCGAAAGTATTCCGCGGTGGAATCCCGTTCCTCGTCGAGTGCGCGGTAGCGTACGGAGGGAAATGCGGCGAATCCGGTTCGGGTGACGGAGAGTACATGCGCTACGCTAACCGCGTGCCCTTACTATTCGACTCCGGCGCCTGCGCAATCAACGAAGCAGTCAAAACCGTGGACTGGCGCCGCTACGGCCTCAAAGACTTCCAATCACAACAGCCCGTAACCGTACTCGTGAACTTCGTTAGCGTTTACGTGCCTTACACCGGCGCCGGCAAGCTCGCCATTGCCTCGGAAGAGGAAATCGTCGCGGAAATACGAATGGCAATGATGGACGCCGCGCGCGCCGTCGGCTCTTACCTATCCGGGCTGCGCAGGGTCGAAGACCAAGAGCGCCGACGCAAAATATTCTTCAAGTACATAACCGAAGTCGCCGCGGCCTTGCACGACGTGACGGGCAAGCCCAAAACCGAGCTCGAACAAGCCATGCGCAAAATCGCCGAGTCGAAAACCAACTTGGGCAACGAGAGCATTGATGAAGGCGCTGAAAACGAAATAGAGCAACTCGAGAAGGAAACCGAAAAGCAAATTCAGGAAGAGGGTTGATTTTAAGTGACTCCAAAGAAGAAAGAAGAAAAACTAAAGCGCATCAAGGAAATCAGCGACCGCATCGAGAAACTCGGCGAGCAACTAATCAAGGAAATCGAAGCGGGAGAAAACCCCCACATGAACATCCCGATTCGCGGGTCCGCGAACGTGTTCTTCGACGAGAAAAGCAAGCAAATCACGCTAGGCGACAAGATATCCTCGCGTTACTTATTCAACGTGGCCCACGCCCGCCGCTTCATGCAAACCCTCCTCGTCGCGTCGTACGTTAAGAAAGACTTGCTCGCGAACAACTTGACGGCGACCCTTCGTGACTTATACTACGCCAAGAAGCACACGATTTCCGGGTCCAAGGAAGATACCATCGACGAGCAGCGCGAGAGCGACTCGGCAATCGTCGACTTTGAAGTAGCGCTCGGCACTTTCCGCGAGCGGCTGCACTTGCGCGCGGAACCCAAGGGCAGAATCGCCGGCGAAATGGTAGTACTCGACCACATGCGCAACAAAACCGATAAAATCGACTTGGCGCACATGGGCTCAGGCGGCTGGGCGGTCCCCTCAATCGTCGAGCAAACCGAATTCAAAGACGTAGGCGCCGAGTACGTACTCGTCGCCGAGAAGAACGCAATCTTCGACCGCTTAAACGAAGACGAGTACTGGAAGAAGAACAAATGCATGCTAATGACCACCGGGGGGCAAGCCGCCCGAGGCGCGCGCCGCTTACTACAACGATTGAGCTCGGAACTCAAGCTCCCGGTGTACTGCCTAACGGACTCGGACCCATACGGGTGGTACATTTACTCGACCATGAAGTACGGCTCGATGGCCCTGGCCCACGATTCGAACAGGCTCGGGTGCCCCGCAATGAAGTTCCTCGGAATGAGCACCACGGACATCGAGGAATACGACTTGAAATCAGTGACGATTAAGGCAAAGGAAGTCGACATAAAGCGCGCTAAAGAATTAAAGGCGTACGACTGGTTCAAGAGCAAGCAATGGCAAGGGGAAATCGACTTATTCCTCGAGAAGAAACTCAAGGCGGAAATCCAAGCGCTCTCGAGCAAGAGCCTCCAGTACATCAGCAAGTCGTACTTACCCGAGAAGATTCAAGCCGGAAACTTCCTGCCGTGAT
>CAYZDE010000002.1:0-3552 GCA_964477205.1 Microcaldota archaeon | reverse complement strand
CGCTTCGGAATCAACCCCAAGGGAACCCTCGGCGTAACCATGCCTAAAGTTCGCGCTCTCGCCAAGAAAATCGGCAAGAATCACGCCCTTGCCGGGAAGTTATGGGCCTCGAAGGTTCACGAGGCGCGCATCCTCGCCTCGCTAGTCGACGAGCCCGGGAAAGTCACAAAAAAGCAAATGGACTCTTGGATTAAGGGCTTTGACTCGTGGGACGTTTGCGACCAAACCTGCATGAACTTATTCGACAAAACGCCTTTTGCCTTCGAGAAGGCAATCGAGTGGACTACCCGAAAAAGAGAGTTCGAGAAGCGCGCGGGCTACGCCTTAATGGCTTCACTCGCCGTGCACGACAAGGCCGCGCCGGATAAGAAGTTCGAAGCGTTCTTCCCGGTTATCGAGCGCGAAGCGAACGACGAGCGGAACTTCGTTAGGAAAGCCGTGAACTGGGCGTTAAGGCAAATCGGTAAGCGGAACGCGCGGTTGCGAGTGAAGGCGCTTGCTTGCGCGCGGCGCGTTCTAAAGCAAGGTTCGAAGCCCGCAAAGTGGATTGCCCGCGACGCAATACGCGAACTCTTGCTTCGCTAGTTATACCTGACTTGCATACGATTTTAAACCTTGAATTGTTAGTGTTAACTAGAGGATTTGATACTAACGAAAACAAGCGGATTCTTACGCGGTCTCGTTTTCTTAGTTGTAGCTGCAACCCTCTCACATGCAGCGTGCACGGGTTACGCCGGCGGGAACTGGGTAATCGGCGTGGCCGATAATTGCGCTAACTCGAGTGAAACCATTTACTTGTCCGGGAACCTCACGGTCAGCGGCGTATTGAACTTAACTAATGTTACCATCATAGCGAACACTACTTACAACGGCAGCATAGGCTTAACCGTTAATGCCGGCGGCTCACTCAAGCTCAACGACACGGATGACAGCATGGCTACGACTAATGACGCGTCCAATTTGACCGCGAATAACAGCGTTTACCGCCTTAAGTTTGAGTCCTACGGGGGCCTCGTTATAACCCATAGCCTAGTTAGCCGCATAGGCTTTTCCAACAACGGCAACACGATAAACAACTTCGGCATCGCGCTCTTCTCTAACTACTCGAATTTCACTTACAACAATTTCTCGTACATGTTCGCCGGAATTTACCCCGGCTCGGACGACTCACAAATAGCATTCACCAATATTTCCTACAATTATTTCAACAGCATCGACGCCACCGCGGTTCGCCTGCAAAACGGCACGAACAGCACCATCGAAGGAAACCAAATCAATGCGAACGCCGGCTTCACGGCAATCTACCTCTCTTACGGCTCGCACTACAACCGCGTGGTAAACAATTCTTTTTCAAGCTTGAGCGGGATAGGCGTTGACGCTTACTTAAGCAACTTTAATACGATTGAGAACAACACTTTCCAAGGCGGGACGCAGGGAATAAAACTTGATAACGCGCACAATAACACGGTAACGAACAACACTGCTAATGCGAGCACACTGACCTGCATAGCCGTGTACGACTCCGAGAACGCCACCGTACAAAACAACACTTTCAGTTTTGCTACGTACGACGGGGCGTACTTGAACAACGCTAGTTACTGCTACTTCAATTACAATACCATTGAAAATAATTCGCAGTATGGGATTTACGATTATTACGGCGTAGGCAACACGTTGTTTGCAAACATTATCAGGTACAACACGAACAACGGCATAGCCGTTTACAATTCTAATTACTCGACCCTCTCGAACAATTCAATAATTCTTCCCGCGTCCACCGCCAGCGTTGAAACCGCCGGCGTCTACATTTACTCCGGCTACTATAATGTTCTAGACAATAACACGATAACCAAGGCCGCTAAACAACTCGGCATAGGCACGAGCATAGGCTCGAAAACAGAATTATCGTCTAATGCAATATACGGGAATAACACGGTGAACGCAAAACAAGTGCGCTACTTCGGAATGTCGGAGTACGCCTGCCCTGACCACGCTTCAGTATTCATAGGCAACGTGAATACCAGCGCAATAACCCTCGTGGGCTGTAATAACGTAACAATTGCAGACGGCTCGATTTCAAACGGGGACGGCATAGCCCTCTACTTCACTAATAACAGCCGCGTGAACAACGCAACCGTGAACTATAGTTGGGCCGGAGCATTGTATTACAACACTGAAAACTGCACGGTAACCAATTCTACGCTCTACAATAACACTTACGGCGTCTACTCGAGTTTAAACCTTAACCTAACCGCGCAAAGGAACGCAATCACGAACACTACCACGGGCGTTTACTCTTTTGTCTCGCTACTCAGCGAGTTCTCTTACAACAACATTACCCTCTCGGACACTCACGCGCTTTACTCATTATTATCCATTGGAAACAACTTTTCTTACAACAACTTTACGAACAGCCAGTACGGCACCTACCTCGACTTGGTTTCAACCGGCAACACTTTCCAATCCAATAACTTCTCTTACAACTCGGTTGCAGGCGTGTACTTGAGTGACGCCAAGTCCAATATCTTCCGCAATAACGCCGTGGCGTTCAACAACAACGGCTACTCGTTTAATTACTCCCAGAACAGCGTGAGCCTGAATAACACAATCTGGAACGACCGCGTCTACAACAACACGGTGGGCGTTTACTTCAACAACGCTTCCGGAAACAATTTTACTGGAGTGCTCTTCGACAATAACTCGTTCCACGCTGAATTCAACGCCTCCCTCGGCAATTACATAACGAACAGCACTTTCGCCACGCACTTAACGAACCAAACGCGCTCTAACAACTCGGCCAGCGACACCCTCTTGAATAACACCGGGGTGGAAGTTGCGAGCCTAGGCTTCGAGGACTCACTGTCAAACGCGACCATCGCTTACTTCGTCGACATCAGCGTGTTGAACTGGGCAACCCACGCAGCACTATCCGCGGCCGTAAGCGTGACCGGCCAAGCGAGCCAACCACTTTACTCACTCACCAGCCCTAGGAGCGAAGCCATAACCCCGGTTTACCTAGCGCAAATGAATTCGCCGGTGAATTACACCCCGCACTCGTTCGCCGCGTCGCTATCGGGCTTCTCGCCAGCAACCGAATCCGTATCCGTTGGCCCGGACGAAAGCGTTATTATTTATTTGGCGCAGTCATCCGCGGGAGCCTCCAGCAGCACTACCACTTCAACGCCTTCGCCGACTCCAACTCCATCGCCGGCAGTCGCCGTGACTCCTTCGCCAATTGCGACTCTTGAAGCCGCCACGCCGACGCCCCACGCCGTAACCGCGGCGCCTTCCACTACGGTGACCGAACCGCCGACGCCTTCAATTAGTTACCCGTCGGCAATTCCAACTGAACAAGCCAAAGTGGAACTTGAACAAGACCTTTCACTGGTTTTAATAATAATTCTAGTGCTAGTTGCGATAGCCGCCTGGCTAATCTACAAGTCATCCAAGAAGCACTATTAGAGCCTTTCCCAAAGTAACCAACGCAATGCGCGAGTTGAATGCTCACTCTTTTCGCAAGTGAAGTAAAGCCATGACCACGGCTTGCTTTGA
>CAYZDE010000001.1:0-61191 GCA_964477205.1 Microcaldota archaeon | reverse complement strand
GCTCGAGTGGGCAGTTTCTTTCGACGGCTCGGTCATTTACAACACGACTTACTTTAAACCTGCGCGCACTCTCGCGGTTAGCCGGCGCATGGTTTCGGGGGTAAACAGTTCGAGGCCGAGTACCGGATGCGTTGCGCGCGCTTTCCTCCACAAGATTCGCGGGAAGAACGAGCGGGCTTACGCTTTCCTAGGGGGTTTTGCGGGCCAAGGCAATGTGACGGTTTCATTGCGCGGCATTTCATCGGATGCCGTGTTCAACGGGATTATTGTAGAAGCGAATGCGGGCGACGATTTCCTGCTTTCGATTAATGGTAACGAGTGTGAAGAGTTGTATCGCGCGGACCCGGGTGATAATTACAGCGTGGACTCGTGGGCAATAACGAATGCAACCTGCCTTGGTTACTTGGACGCTAGCGCTTCGGAAAATAATGTATCATTCAACTTCACGGGCTCTCAACTGTTGAGCCATTACTTCGGGGGGGGTTTTGTTGAAATCGTTTACGAGACCAGCAGGGTTACGCCCGACCAGGAGTCAACGAAGCGCGAGTACTTCCCGGGAATTGACGGGCTCCCGAATTATTACGGCTCGTTTTATGTTCCGGGCAATCTAACCGGAATCAATGCGAGCCTGCACTTCCGAAACAACTACACTACGTACTTCTTCGTTGGAAACAAGACCATGCTCTACGACGAGGGGCAATACGAAGAGCAGACTGAATTCGTTTCCAACGCGGACTTCGCGGCTAACTTTTCTTTCGAAGGCGAATTGAGTTCGCGTACGGTACCAATTCGTTTTCAAGTGTTCGCGAACGCCACCGGGGAAACCGGGTACGCGGACATAGTATTGATTACGGACGTTTCAGGGAGCATGGCTTGGCAGATGGGGAGCGATAGTTACGGAACTAGCAGGAACTGTGATAATCCCGATTTGTACGATTCCGACACGCAGCGCATCAGCGTTGCGAAGTGCATTGACGCGGACTTCGTCGCAGCGATAATGGAAGGCGTCGGCAACAAGGTGGCACTCGTGTCGTTCAGCACCAGCGTGATGAATTACACTTTATTCACGGATGACCAGGAATACCTGGAAAGCGTGATAAGCGGGTACACCGCGAACGGCGGGACTTGCATTGCTTGCGCGATTAACAAGGCGTACGACCTTTTGGAAGAGCATTCCAACGAGAACCGGACGCAGTACATAATCGTTATGAGTGACGGAGTCGCGAATTACCGCGGTAACGAGGAGTGCGTACGCTATTACGATGTTGATTACGAGGACGAGCAGTACTTTGCTTCCGAGGATTACGGTTACTTCGCGCACTTCAACTCCACTGATTATCAAGCGTACTCCGCGGGCACTAGCACTGACTTTTACACGGTATCCGGTTACGATGCCGACAACGCTTGGGCCGCGGGCTACTCCGGAAGGTTCGGCGAGTTCGACGGAACCGATTTTGATTATGTTCAAGACGTCGGCTACTATTACTTCTACGGCATCTCAATGCACTCTTCTTCGTTCGGGTTCGCGGTAGGCAGGTACGGCAAAATTTATGGGTACAACGGCGCTTTGTGGAGCCAAAGCAGGGACACCGGCGGCGAGGAGTGGCGGGGAGTGGACATTTGGAATGCAAATCTCGCGCTAGCCGTCGGCCGTTCTTCCGATGATGACCGCGTCGCGGATTGGGACGGTTCGAGCTGGTCTTATTACGAGCCGTCCGGTTTCACTAACAGCATTTACGATGTGAAGTTCCTCAACTCAACGCGCGCCATTGCCGCTGGCTACGGGGGCCGCGTTTACGAATGGACGGGTGCGGATGGTTGGAGCAACTTCGACGATACCGGCGGGCAGCTTTGGTACGATGTTGCCCCGATTAACGAGAGCGCGTTCGCTTTGTTGAGTAGCACCGGGGAAATCGACGTTTGGGACGGCGAATCGTGGTACGATTTCACTTCACCCGTATCCACCGGGGAAGGCATCGCTTTCAAGAACTCGACCGAAGGGTTCGTCGCCGGCAGGAATGAACTATATTATTGGGACGGCTCTTCTTGGTCAATTAAAATGAACGCTGAGATGGGCACGGCTTCGACCGGCATTTCCTGCGGAGACAGCAGCTCCTGCTTCAGCTCGTTCTCTAGTAATTGGGCTGCGCGAAACGCGAATTGGAGCTCGTGCCGCGCGCACTACGACTTGAACGCGACTGTTTACTCTGTTGGCTTCGGCCCGGTTGCATCTTGTGGATTAGCTGACGATACGCTGAACGCGGTGGCGGATTGCGGAAACGGGTCGTACTTCACGAGTAGTAACGCTTCCGAGCTAGCCGAGTTCTACACCAGCCTAGCGCGCACCATAGTCGAAGAATCTAATGCATCACAATTATTGAACATTTCGACCGGCGACTTCAATGCAACGCTCTACCCGGACTCTTACATTGAATTCTCATTCATTCCCGAGGCGAGCGAGTACGAATACGGGGACTTGAGCGTGACCATAGAGACTCCGGCCCTGCCATCGTGCAACGGCTCGGTATTCATACCCGATGCAATAAGCGTGGACGAAGCGATGATTACTTCATACTCCGCGGACAAGTGGACGGACCTCGTGCAGGTGCAGGGGGGCGTAGTCTTTAACCTCGCAGAGTACGCTCTCGACTACGAGTACTTGGGCGACCCGTTCGTAGTGCAATTCAATGCTTCAAAAATAAGCAGTGGAGAATCGAACGAATTCAGCGTGCAAACCGGGACTAGTTACGGGAATGCCAGCTCCGAGTGCTCGAACGATAATAGGGTTATTTACACGGGCCGCCTGCGTGCGCAAGTAAACTACTCTTCAATCTTTCCTGAATGCTACTCGAGGAATGCAACGGTATACTACGACTTGGATTACGACGGCGTGTCGGACGGGTCGATTAATATTAGCATCGGGAGCGAAAAACTCGAGTCAGCAGGCGACGAGTATGTGACTCCCGAATACTTGGATACGAATAATAACGGGGTCGACAATGCGTTGCAGCGGCTGCTCGATACGTTAAACTTCATGAACGACAACCCGTCTAGCCCTTCGGGCGCAATAGACAACCCGATCGACTTGAAAATCGGGGACTCGGTTAACTTGACGGTCATAGTAGGCCAAGGCATCCCGTTCATGTGGGGGCCTGCGGAAGTGGCGGTGATTATTTGGTCTTGAAGCGCGGCTTGTTGTATTCGATAATGACCTTGGCACTGCTAACCCCGGTAATACTATTCGCTACCCTCCACGCGTACCAATTGAGCGAGGAGAGTGCGTTCCTGGTTTCGAGCGTGGTAGGCAGGGAACTCTCGAATTACGCTGAATCAATAAGCGTTGATTTCCCGCGCGCATTAAAGGCGAGTAGCCACAGCGCGGTAATCGGGGCGATAAACCACGTAATAGGTTCCGGAGCCCCCTTGGACAACGCAAGAGCAACGATTTCCGAGCTCGCCGTTAACGGCACTTTTCAAGGGGTCCCGTCAAGCATCATGGGGGGAAGTGAAAGCAATAACACTCTCTTGTCCTGGGTCGAGCGCATTGAAGAAAAAGGGCAAGCTTACGGTTTCGAAGTGGAAGCCGAGCTAGTATACTATAATGTGACGCAATTGAACCACCGCGAGCTATTATTCGAGGGAAACATCTCAGTGTTTACGCGGGCCGACTCATTCCACGCGAACTTCTCGCGGGTTTACTCGGCGAGCGTAACCGTTGACTTGAACGGAATGGAGGACCCGCTGTTGCCGCTGAACACTTACGGGGTGGCCCAGCGAACCCTAGAATTCAATTCGAGTAATGTGTGCGGGCTGAGTGCTTTCGACTCTGCAATCTCTCAAGGGATATACTGGCCGTCGCCGGACGGAGCAAGCTTCCTGGACCGATTAGAGGGGCGGGATTACACTTCGGAGTATTACGCCGCGCAAGGAGACGAGGTAGTTGGAATGCAAAGCGTAGTGGATTTGGATTACTTGATAGCACAAGAATTGCCGGTTGAATTGAACAAGTCAATGGTCGACAACCACTACTTTAACGCTACCGCGCCGGAAGCTTGGGCCGTTAACGGCTCGGCGCACTGGTGGGCTTATTTGAGTAATGAAGCAGCAGCGTACTTGGGGGTAACCCTTGATAATTAGTTTTTAAAGAGCAACGCGATAATAGGTAATGAGCATAAATGGTAAAAGAAGACTTGGAAACGGTTATAGACAGGCTCTTGGATTTCGTCCGCACTAATAAGACTTGTTCCCTGACGCAAGCATCGAAAGCACTCGCATTAAGCCATAATCAAGTCGAGCGGCTGGCACTATTGCTGGAAGAAAGCGAATTGCTTGAAGTGCAATATACTATTTGGGGAATCAACCTCGTGCACCGCGAACAAGAAAAGGAAAAGCAGGAAGAATTAAAGGAGAAAGTGCGCGAGAAGGCGAACGCAATACTATTACAAACGCAGGCACTGGAAAAGGAAGTAGCGACTTCCGAGCACATGATCGAATTCATGCATAATGACATCTCAAAGCGATTGGACAAAGCGCGGGGCATATTATCCTCCTTGGAAAAGAAGCGGGATTACACGCAAGCCGAACTGGCATTTGCTAAAAGGGAAATAGGGTCAATCAAAAAAGAATTAAAGTCGCTTAAGGACGGCTTGAAGGAATTACAATCCAAGCACGACCAATTTGAAGCCGAATTAAAAAAATTCGAGGCTAAACTGGCGCACGCCCGCGTGGTCGGCCAAAGGAAACCCGGAATAATAGCGCGGTTACTAGCGTCAATCCCATTCATCGGAAAGAAGAAGGAAGCGAAGCCTTTGACGAAGAAGGAAGAGGCTGCCAAACAATTGAAAAAGAAGCCGGAAGCAAAGCCGAAAAAGCAGGAAGAGAAGAAGGCGGGTTCGCTCTTAAGCAGGCTTAACTTGTTCAAGAAAAAAGGGCAGCAACCAAAGCAACTCAAACGAAAAAAGGCGAAGAAAAAAGCGTCAGTGTTAAAGGGCTTCTTCAAGAATAAGAAAAAAAAGCGTAAGGCAATTGCAAAGGCGCCGAAGCGCAAGCTTGTGAAAAAAACGCGGAAAAAGCGGGGTAAGCGCAAGTGAAAGTCATTGAAAAGTACAAGGTAAACAACGAGGGCGTTACCGCGGAAGTCGCCATCGTCGAACGCGATGACGAATTCGTTAACACTTACGAATTACGGCACACGAAAATCAAGGAAGCCACTAGAATCGCGCTCAACTACTTGAAAGAAAAGATAGTCGAGAACATTCAAATCAAGGTCTCTGAAATGCTCGACCCGCGGGAAGCCGAGAACATCCGCAAGCGCTTGGTGGACAAGGCGTACGAACTCATTCACAGCGAGTTAAGCGGGCTGAGTAAAGAGGAAGAGCAAGTGCTCGTCGGCCGCTTGACCCAGGAAATGCTCGGCTTGGGAGAAATGGAATTGATACTGGCGGATGAAAACCTCGAGGAAGTCGTCGTGAACTCCGCGGACGAGCCGATTTGGGTTTACCACAAGAAGCACAATTGGCTGAAGACGAACGTAGTCATTCCATCGGAAGAGCAGATTCACAATTACGCATCGATAATCGGGCGCAAAGTCGGCAAGCAGATAAGCAACCTAGAACCGCTAATGGACGCGCACTTGCTGTCGGGAAACCGCGTGAATGCAACGCTATTCCCGATTTCCACAAAGGGAAACAGCTTGACGATTCGAAAGTTCTCAAAGGACCCGTGGACTATCATTCAAATGATAGGGAACAACACGATTACCTCGGAAGCCGCGGCGCTATTCTGGCTGTGCATGCAATACGAAATGAACGTTCTCGTTTCAGGGGGAACCGCGTCGGGCAAGACCTCCTTCCTCAACTCATTACTGGCGTTCACTCCGCCTAACCAACGCGTGATATCAATCGAGGACACGCGGGAACTCGTGCTGCCCGACTTCATCCATTGGACCCCGTTAACCACGCGCCAGCCGAACCCCGAGGGAAAAGGCGAGATAACCATGCTCGACTTGATGATTAACTCCCTTCGTATGCGCCCGGACCGAATAGTCCTAGGGGAAATACGCCGTGAACGCGAAGCGGAAGTACTATTCGAGGCAATGCACACCGGGCACTCGGTGTACGCTACGCTGCACGCGGATGACGCCGAACGCGTGAAGAGCCGCCTAATCAGCCCCCCAATCGCACTACCCGAAAACATGCTCGGGGCACTACACTTAATCGTCGTCCAATACAGGCAGAGGCGCGAAGGGTTCAGGCGCACCTTTGAAATAGCCGAAATGACGCGCGGGAAAGAGGACGGAGTGAAGCTCAACCCGATTTACAAGTGGGACGCGCGAACCGACAAATTGAAGAGGGTGAATGCGTACAAGCGCATCAGCGAAGAGATAGTCCTACACGCGGGCATGACCAAGAAAGAGCTCGCGCAGGATTTGAAGGATAAGGAAAACATACTCAATTACATTAAGGCCGGCGACGTTCACGAGGTCAATAAGCTGGGGAGCATAATCGCTAATTATTACAAGGACCCCGAACGAGTGCTGGACGTGGTGAAGAAGAAGAAGCCGCTTTCCCAGTTAACGGGGAAGAGCACGAAATGATATTGATACCCCTCAGCTTCGTACCGCCGAAGCTGATAATAACCGCTTCACGAAAATTCAAGAACGTAGGATCCTTCCTCTCCTCACTCTTCCCGGGGGCACACCAGGACTTGATACAAGCCGAGTATACGATAAAACTCCGCGACTATTGCGCAATCGCTTTCGTAACCGCAACGACTAATTTCATACTCACGAGCCTGCTCATACTGCTCATCAGCCTGGCAGCCGGGATGAACTTAACGGCCTTGGCAATAGCAGCGAGCATAATCGTTTCAATTGCCACCTTCTTTACCATACTATACTACCCGAAAATCATCGCAACCAAGCGCGCCCGCAAGCTCGAACAGCAACTCACTCCCGCACTGCGCCAGCTGTTAATCGAACTAAAGTCAGGAGTGCCTCTGTTCAATGCAATGGCCAGCGTTTCCAATGATTACGGCGAGGTTTCCGTGGAATTCAAGAAAATCGTTACTAAAATTAACGGCGGAACGCGCGACTTGGACGCGATTGCGGAGGCAACGACTGCAAACCCGTCACTCCAATTCCGAAAGGTATTATGGCAGATTTCGAACGCGCTGAAAGTCGGCTCGGACTTATCGCACGTGCTTGAAGTCCTAGTGCACGACTTGACGCTCGCGCAAATGGAAAAAATCAAGAAGTACGGCCAAGAATTAAGCCCTTGGATCATGATTTACATGATGGCGGCGGTCATCCTCCCCAGCCTCGGCATCACCATGCTAATGGTATTAATGTCATTCTTGAGCGCAAGCATACCGCCGATAATCCTGCCGATACTCATCGCATTCCTAGCGGGATTCCAATTATTCTTCATGAACTTCGTTTCGACGAGGAGGCCTAAAGTATAATGTTCGAGCGAATCTACCAAAAAATATCCTCGGTTTTCCCGCGCGGCTTCATCCGCCACGTGAGCAAAATAATGGTGCAAGGCGGATTCGAAGAACTCCAGCCGCGCTTGTTCATCGGCTTCGCGATATTCTTCTCGATGAGCATGGCGGGAATCGCTTTCTTCTTCACGCCGTTCTTCACGGCTAATGAATTAATTCAAGCCGTTGCTGCGCCGATAGTCCTCGGCATTTTCCTGGTATGCTTTTACTTATACCTGGTAATGACCGCGGATTCGCGCGCCCACAAAATCGAGGAGATCCTACCGGACATGCTGCAAATAATCTCGGCGAACATGAAGGCCGGAATGACCATGGAGAACGCGATTTGGTCCGCCGCCCGCCCGGAATTCGGGCCGCTCTGTGACGAAATAAAGCGGGTTAGCGCGGACACCTTCGGGGGCACGCCGATTGAAAAGACGCTAACCGCGATGACAACGCGCGTTCGCTCGGTCATACTCGAGCGAGCCGTGCGATTAATCGTCGAAGGCATCCACCTCGGCGGAGAGATGAGCCAACTCCTCGAAGAAGTCTCAGAAGACATCCGCAGCAACTACCAACTACGCGAGCAAATCGCAACCAGCACTTTAATGTACGCGATGTTCATTATCTTCGCGTCCACATTCGCCGCACCCATACTATTCTCTGTGAGCGTATTCTACTCGGAAATGAACGAGCAAGTCCTGGCAAAGCAAAGCGACGCGATGGGTGACATAGACATGCAGGGCATGGCCATGGAGCAAGGAATGAGCTCGCTCCCGGGAATGGGCATGGGGGCCAGCACTGAAAAAGGCATTACCTCGCAGGATTTCTGGTGGTTCGCGGTTGGCGCCCTGGCGGTGACGAACTTCCTAGGCGCGTTCATCCTATCGACGATTCGTACGGGCAAGGCATTGAACGGTATCCGCTACGCCCCGATACTCGCAATAATCGCGATAGTAATTTTCATTGCAGTGAATGAAGGAATCAGAACGGTTTTCGGCGGAATGCTAATCTGAAACCTTTAAAAGCCGCCTGCGAGTAATAAAAAGCGGGTATTAATAACCAACCCACAAAGGTGATTTAAAGAATGAAGAGAGGCCAAAGCGCACTCGAATACCTCGTCACGTACGGCTGGGCGATCCTCGCGATCGTTATCATTGCCGCAGTGTTATGGTACTTCGGAGTATTCAATCCTGCCCAATGGACGGAAAGCAAGGGTAGCGGCGGTTTCACCGGCGTAACCGTAATCGACTACACGGTTGATGGTAGCACGGTTACCATGGTTCTCGGTAACAAGGTTGGTCATGCTATAGAAGTGGATAGTTGCACTGAAGGGATAAACAGAACGTTATCCACTACAAACACTACCTTTACTTGTACGATCGCCGGAACCACCGTAGGCAACCAGGTAAACTTGGTAATACCTTACAAAAACACTTTGTCTGGGATGTATCACTTGGACTCCGGATTCGTCAGGACCGCGTAGAAACAAACTTAAGCGGGGGCTTAAAACCCCCAAACCTTTTTCTTTTGTTTTCAAGCGCTTCCCAGCGCGAGCCCTAAAAAACGCTTATATTAAATGATTGAGACATAAGGAATGCAAAGTGATGAAACAAAAAGTACTCATAGTTTACTCCTCGAAGAAAGGCAGCACGAAGCGCGTTGCCGAAGCCATAAAAGAGGGAGCCGAGCGCACCGGGGCGAGCGTGGTCTTCACGGAAGCCGCAGGCGAACTGCATGCGGGCGATTACGGGCTGGTGTTCATCGGCTCGGGCATTTACAAGGGCCGCTTCTCGGAGGACGCGCGGCGCTTTGTTGAAGAAAACGACTGGAAAGGCAAGCGCGTCGCCGCGTTCGCTTGTTACGCGTCGAGCAAAAGTGCTTTAGCAGAACTCGTAAAGGACTTGGAATCACGCGGGGCGCGCGTGCTCAACTCGTTGAACATTCACGCCGCGAGCCTGCTGAACATAATAGGGTTTGGGCGCCGTTTGACCGAACAGGACTTGATTCGCGCGCGCGGTTTCGGCGAGCGGATGACGAATAACGCCTTCGGCTTCAAGATAAAAAAGAATTCCAAGAAGTACGGCATAAAAGGCTACATTAAGCCCGCTTCTTCACGCTAGGCAGTTTCACGTAGTAAACGCCCTTATCCGACTTCACGACTAATGGCTCGTTCTTCATGAGCGACGCTATGTCCAACTCGTAAGAGCCCGGCTCGAGTATGCGCAAGTTTTCAACCGAATCCGCGTCGACTACGATCGGGTGGTCCCTGCTCAAGTCCGCGAGCTCTTCCTCGAGCCAGCCCAAATCCGGCTTCGCGTCCTCTTCACTCTCGGGCATTTCGCGGAGGAAAACGAATACGCGCGAGCCGCACTTACAGCCCTTCAATAACTCGGGCGAGGTTTTGTCGTAAACGCGGTTGCATCGAACGCACTTGTGAGGCATAATCTTAAACCTTCAAAACGAGAACCCGATTTTATCCGGGTCGCGCTTGACTTCACGGACTAATTTTTCAGGCCCGACGATGGTGAGGCCCTTGGCTTTGCCGCCGAGCATCTTGATTATTCCGGAGCGGAACGCGTCGAGCTCTTGGCCGAGGCTTGCGATTTCGATTCCGGTGAATCGGTTGCTCTTGCCGATTTCCTTCATTACGCGCGAAAATAACTCCCGCTCTTCCTCGCGCGTTAAGCCTTCCTCGAGCACGATTATCTTGTTCTTCTTCACGGCGGTGATTATGGTATTAATGCGCTTCTCCGGCTCTAATTCGTTGAACGCCTTCGCGGATAAGAATTCAATTTGTACCTTCAATTTCTAATCACCGGGCGTGCTTGGCTATGGCCTCGTACAACTTGTTGATGTTGTCGCCCTTCAAGGCGGAAATCTCTACTATGTCATGCTGCGGGAACGCCTCGCGAATCTTGTCAGGGCGCGCCTTCTTCTTATCGATCTTATTGGCTACGAGGATAACGGGAATCTTCCGCGCCTCCAAGTTGCCGAGTATGGTTATGTTCACTTGAGTGTAAGGGTCCTTGCAGGCGTCCATCACGACTAGCGCGGCGTCAACGTGCTCAAGCCACTTGATTGCCTCGATAATGCCTTTCGTCGCTTCCTTTGCGCGCGCTTGCGCCTTCTTCTTTCCGATTCCGAATGGGATGAACTCGCGGTAATCCACCTTCGTCGTAATGCCCGGCATGTCCAGCAAGTTGATTATCAGCTTCTTGCCGTTAACGCGAATGACCACGCGCTCCTTCTTCTGCACTTCCCTAGTTTCGTGTGGAATTTCCGACACTTCACTCAGCGGCTCTCCGGTCCAATCAATGCAAATGCGGTTGGCGAGCGTGCTCTTTCCGGTATTCACGTTGCCGTAGATGCCGAGGCTCATGACCTTCCTTCGGCCGAACAAGCCGGAAAGCCAACTTAAGAATTTTCTAAAAGGCATGCTTTGAATTTCACCGCGTAGCTTAATTAAGTTTTCACCATTCGCCGTATAGTTGCGCGCCGCACTTTGGGCACGCGCCGCCGGCCAGATTATTCGTCACCGAATGCCCGAAACGCTTGATTGCGACCGCACCGCACTCAGGGCACAAAGTGTTCGCTTCCTCGCCCGCGTTACCCAAGTAAACGAACTGCATGCCCGCGTCCTCGGCAATCGCCTTCGCCTCCCTCAGCTTCTTCAATGGCGTTACGGGCAAGGCGGACGCCTCGTGCATCGGAAAGAAGCGCAGGAAATGCAAGGGAATGTTAACATTAAGCGAGGCAACCCACTCGCTTAACTCGCGCAGTTCCCCTGGAGAGTCGTTCTTTCCCGGAATGACGAGCGTCACCAACTCCAAGTGCACTTTGCTCTCGTGGACGCGCTCAATGGAATCAAGGACGGGCTGCAAGCGAACGCCGCAATATTCACGATAAAAATCGTCGGAGAACGACTTCAAGTCTATTCGAATCGCGTCCAATAACCTTTCTTTTTCAATCAGCTCCCACGCCTCGCGCGAGAAGTAGCCGTTAGAGACGAACGCGTGGTACTTTTCAGGGTAAAGCTTTTTGGTTTCGAGTATCACGTCGCGGGCGTACTCAAGGAAAATCGTGGGCTCGGAGTAAGTGTAAGCGACTCCATCCGCTTTCGCGCTCGCTTCGGCTATTGCTTCCGGCGCGGTCTCCGGAAAGTCGAACGCGCCCCCTGCTTCCCGCGGCGACTGGCTTAGGAACCAATTCTGGCAGCCCTTGCAGCGAAGATTGCATCCGGGGGTGCCGAAAGACAAGGCGTGCGAGCCCGGCTTGAAGTGGTAAAACGGCTTCTTCTCGATCGGGTCGATCGACAACCCGGCACTCTTGCCGTAAGTAAGCGTTTCCAAAACTCCGCCTTGATTAACTCGGCACGAGCACGCGCCGAATTTTCCGTCGGGAATGCGGCAATAATGCGCGCACAATTTACAATTAACCGTTTTGCCGTCGCGCTCGTACAATAACGCCTCTTGCATTGAAACCCTTTCGTCGAAGCGTTTTAAAAAGCCGTCGGCGTAATGAAGCGTGATGGATATAGCATGCCCGCAATGTGGAAACCCGAACCTGCAAGTGGACGAGGCGAACAGCGTGGTTTACTGCAAGAAATGCGGTTTCGCCGTTAAAGTAGACCCGCAAACCGGCCAAGTCACTCCGATTTCACAAGGCGGAGCGCACCCTGCAAGCGGCAAACTATCGCCGCCTCCGGCATACACGAAAAAGGCATTGTTCGGAATGGACCCGCTCACTTTCTTCATGCTCGGCACCGCGGTCGCATTGCTGCTCACTTTCAGCAGTAACCTCGATTTATCTTACTTGATGGCAATAGAGATAGTGCTCTTCCTGCTCTACTGGTTCAAGCGATGAAACCCGTAAAAGCTTAAGGCTTTCCTAGTATTCGGTTCCAGTTCGATTGAATCCACGCTTCCGCCTCTTTTTCCCGCGGGAACGCGCGCTCGTCATCGTTGAATTCTCTCGTGTGAACGCTACGCCGCAAGCTTTTGCCGCGGGCGTAACGCACTTCGTGCTTTGCGTGCAAAAGCTCGTGGTACAAAACGAATTCAACTACGAAGCGCGGTGCGCGGTCAAGTGCCTTATTGACTACGATTTCGTGGAACGCGTCGTCGAACCAGCCGAGCTTTCGCTTGCTCTTGCGCTTCGACCATACGACCCGCGGCGGTTTTACCCCTTCGAACACGCGCGGGTAATCACGCAGCAGGTAATCACGCAATTCGTTCAAGTCATGGTTCTCTCCCTCGTGCGAACCCTTGCGTTTTCTTCCGCGCGCGCCGCGCAATGCATCGGATAATTCCGCTGCCTGCTTGCTTGCCATGAACTCCTTGTAAGGCCGCAATAATTCCGGGTCGGCGCGCTTTTTGAAAAGTTTCGACAATAGTGAAAGAGCCAGCCCTAATTTCACTTCACGCGGGACAAAAGCGAACTCCTTACTCGCAGTCGCTTGCAGTACTCCTTTCGAGAGTGAAACGCCGGCCTTTAGCCCTGCGTAACTCTTGTAACGCGCGTTTACAAAATAACTTTTTCCGAGTAGCGCGCACGCAGAGTAAAATACTTCGTCAAGTTCCCCGTTCATTACATAAACGAAACGGTTTTTAACTAAAAAACAATGATGCATGCGAAAAGTTTACTCGAAAGAGGAAATTTTTCGGTGTGAAAAACCAAAATGGCTATAAGAAAAAAGAAAGTCGCCAAGAAAAAGACGGTAAAGAGAAAGGTCAAGAAGAAGACCGTAAAGAGAAAAGCGGTTAAGAGGAAGACCGTAAAGAGAAAGGCGGTCAAAAAGAAGGCCGTAAAGAGAAAGACCGTCAAACGCAAGGCGACTAAGAAAAAAACGACTAAGAAGAAAACGAAATCCAGGAAGAGGAAGTAATTCCCCTACTTGAGTTTCGGCATCTTTTTGATTTGAACCCCTTTTTTGTTTTTATTGTTTTTTCAATCCCGCCAATCAACGGCATGCTTCTTCAACGAAATGCAACCGCAGCGTAGTCAACAACGCGGGAATAATCCCCGCTCGCGTCGCCGGAATTAGAGAAGTGCAATAACTCGCCGAGCTTAGCGCCGGCGGACTTAGCCCAGGATAACGCGCAGGCAATCGGGGCGAATCCACAAGCGGTCGCGCCGGTCACTCGAATCGCTTCGTAAAACGCGGCCCCGTCCATTGCAAAAAGCGCGCGCAATAACTCCTCATCCTTCTCGCGCGCTTCACCGGACGGTTCGTAATGCGTGAAGTCACTCGAAGCCACGACGGAAAACCCGCGCTGCGACTCACACAACGCTCCGGCAACTGCGAGAGCAGCGTCAAGGGATTGGTCCGCGAAGACTATCGGAACGAAACGCGCTTTCGGAAAATAATGCTGAACGAACGGGAGGAGAACTTCGATTGCATGCTCTCCCTCGTGGGCGCTCTCGTCGACCGCAATTGCATTGGAGTCAACGAGTTCACTCATAAGTTTGCAATCCAATTGAATTTTTCCAAGAGGCGTGCGCCAGTCCTCGGCGCTAGTCGCCACCGGAACGCGGGCGCCCGAATGGCTGGGCGAGAGAAGTACTATCGTAGGCGCTTTTTTTAAAGCAGCGAAAGCATTGGCCGCGGTTTCACCGGAATAAAGCCAACCAGCGTGCGGGGAAATTACCGCGCGTGCATCGTGAGTTGCCTTCGCATTCCTTGAGAGAACGCTTAACTCGCGTTCACACTCGGTACGCGTGGACGGGTAAAAAGACCCTGAATAAAACGGCTCCCTCATAAAAAGGGAAAAGAACAAGGGAAAAGAAAAGGATTACGCTTCGAATTCCTCGGGCTGCGCCTTGAACTCCTCGTCAGAGGAAATCTTGCCGGTCGCCTTGAGGAACTCCCGTGCAAATAAGTAGAATAGCAAGGCTAGCGCTTTGCGGCCCTTATTGTTCGTGGGCACGGCCATGTCAACGTAACGCGTCGAGTTGTTCGTGTCGCACAACGCGATTACTGGTATGTTCAACTTGAACGCTTCGATTACGGATTGCCTGTCGATTCCCGGGTCAACGACTAATAAGAGCTTCGGCTCCTTGAAATTCTCGTGCAACGGGTTTGTGAAACAACCGGGTCGGAAGCGGCCGGATAACGGCTGGCAGTGCGTTAGCTCACAAAACTTCGCGACGGGCTGCTGAGCGTTCGACTTCGACCCGACGATGAATATTTCCTCAGGAGGGTAGCGCGCGAGGAGCTTCGCCGCGGCGAGAACGCGCTCGTCCAACTTCTTCAAGTCAATGACGTGCAAACCGTCGTCGCGGGTACGGTAAATGTAAGGCTTCATGCCGCCGCTCTTCATTCTCGTGCCGATGTGCACGCCGGCACGCAAATAATCTTCCTGCTCTAATAGAGTCATTCGAATTTTCCCCCTGAATATCGCCTCACGCTGGTAGGCTTTGGTTAGTCCGCGACAATAGAGCGTCACGACCTCGTTAATCACAGTTCACCGGGTATTTAAGCGTAACGAATAAATGCACCAGCGCGGTTACAAATTCATAATGGCCATCACCATGAACTTGCAGGAAGCCGAAGACTCGCAAGAAGACACGGTCGAAGAGGAAGTAGAGAATGTCGAAATCAAGACTAAACCCGACTTACCATTTGATAAGATAGTGGAATCAGCACTCTTCCTTGCCAACCGTGAACTCACTGTTAAGGAAATGTCAAAAGAGCTCGATAAGCCCCGGCGCGAAGTAAGATTAGCAATTGAAAAAGTACGAGCGCGCTTGGAAGAAAAAGATTCGCCGGTTCAAGTAGTCTTGAAGGGCGACGAGGTAGTAATGCAAGTGAAGCCGGTTTACTTGAGTTGGATCGGCGGCTTCAGCAAGAAGAGCGACTTATCCGGCAAGGCTACGCGAATGCTCGCGTTGATAGTCAAGAAGAAGAGGATGCTGCAAAAAGACTTACGCAAATACTTCCGCGGCGAGATTTACGCGTACATCCGGGAATTGAAAGACGCGGATTACATTGAATCATCCAAGCACGGGAACACGCGATTGTTAAGGCCGACGCGCAAGTTTTACGACGAATTCCAATTGCATTAATCGCACTCGCCTGAGAAAACGCGTTCCAATCCCTCGGCCCTCTTCTTACCGATTCCCTCTACGCGCAACAAATCCTCCTGCGAAGCAGTAACTATCGCCCGCACGGAACCGAATTCCTTAATCAATGCCTTCGCCGCCTTCGGGCCGACTAAAGGAAAAGATTCAACAATGAATCGCTGTTGCTCTCCCAGGCAGTTGCCCTTCGAGCCGAAGCGGACGCGCGCCTCTCGAGGCGCCTTCAACTGCTCCCTCTCGCCTAAAGCAAACAAGAAGTCGGCTAGCTCCTCGTCCGAGTCAAAAAAGAATAAAGGGATTTTGTAATCCACGGCAAGGGAAATAAATGCCCCGCGCAGTGCTTTCGGCCTAACGCGCTCGAATCCGTCTCCAACCAGGGCTATTAAAGGCGACTCGAAATTAGCTTTTAACCCGCGAGCTTGTGTGAAGAGGCGGCCGTCGATTACGCTGGACTCGAAGTCCAAGGCGGCTTTGCGTTCCACGCAAACGCGCTCGCTGAGCAAATAATCCCCGACCGGCAGCCTAACCGGGTTCAAGAGCGCGCCTTTGGCGAAGAGCGCCTTTGCGACCTTACTCTTGAGCTCGCGGTCGTCGATGAACACCTGCACTTCATTGCACTCTTCAAACACTATTTCATTCATTACAAGTCACCGAGGCTCAATTGCTTGCAGGAACACTCCAACTCGTCGCTCGCTTCTTTCAAAGCCGAACGCATGCGCTTCTCGCGGCTCCGCGAAATCCAAAGGAATCCCTCGTCCTTAGTATCCCGCGTCACGAGCAGGATGACGCGCCCCGATTTAACGCGCCCCGCCCTGCCGCGGCGCTGTATCAACCGGATTTCCGACGGGACGGATTCGTAGAAAACAACGAGGTCCACGGCTGGGATATCCAGGCCCTCCTCTCCTACACTAGTCGAGATTAAAGTATTGAACTCTCTCGCACGAAAAGAATCGAGTACCTCCGCCTGCTGCTTTTGAGTCATGCCGTCCTTGCTTCTGCCGACGAGGGGGCGCGCGTTGACTTTCGGCAAGGCGTTCAACACGCGATTGATTTCGTCAACACTAGACCGGTAATGCGCGAAAACAATAACGGATTGCCCGCTCTTCGCTGCGCCTAAAACTATTTCAGCCAACCGCGGCATCTTCGGGTGTTGCGACCCTTGCTTCACGAGCTCTGATGCCTCGGCGCTCACGGCATTGTATAACGGGTCGGCGAGTAAGCGCTGAACCGCCTTGGACTTCTTGTCCCTGGCGCGCAGCCCGTCGAAGAAATTGCATAAAGCATTCGCCCCCTGCGATTCGAGTAAGTCGATAGCGTGCAAGAGGTTTAATGCGCGCGCTTGGCTGGATAAAGCCTTGTAAGACGAAGGGTTGGGCATTCGCGCCATGATGGGCTTGCGTAATGCGAGTAGCTTGCTCTTGTTCATTCGCGACGGAGAGGCGGAATCAACGAAGCCGTAATCCTTGAGCTCGGATAGCGCTTCCTTCAACAAATTCAAGAGCCGCTCGCGCAGGTGATAGTACTCGCCGGGCAAGTCTACGAACTCCCACTTGAAATCTACTTCGTTCGCGTACTTTTGCACGTCTTTGTCCTCGTGGCCCTTCACTTCAATGTGCTTTACGCCGAGATTATTGCAAACCTCGTGAATCTTCTCCTTGTTCGAAGATGGAGAGGCGGTCAATCCTAGAATAAAGGAATGCTCTTTTGCCTGTGAAGCAATGAAAGTGTAAGCGTAATCGCCTACCGCACGATGCGCTTCGTCGAACACTACGAGCTCGAAGTCCTGCAAGCGCAGCTTGCGCGAGAGCAAGTCGTTCTGGATGCATTGGGGGGTTGCGACGATTATCCGCGCGGCCGCGTAAGCTTGCTTTCTCTTTTCAGGGGAGAGCTCGCCGGTTACCAAGAGCACTGCCTCGCCGAGCAATTCCTCGAATCGCTTTGCCTGCTGGACCGCGAGCGGCTTCGTCGGCACGAGGAACAATTGCCTCCCGCCGAGTTTCTTCATTATTATTGCAGCGATGAATGTCTTGCCAAGGGCCGTCGGCATTACCAAAAGGGAATTGCCGTGCGCGAGTATTGATTCGGCGGCGTTACGCTGGTAATCGCGGGCTTCCATACGAAATGTAACGTCCGTTATTCTTTTTAATCCAGCGAGACATACTTTCCAGTGATGACGAGGAGTAATGAAGAGGTAAGCACGCTAAAGCGCATGACCTCCCTCAACATTGAAGAAGCAAGGGAAATACTAAACCAAAAAGTAGATCGGCATAACCTGCAACTTCCCGCTGCTAGACGATTGGTTACTTTGGGTGCAACTCCGCAAGAAATCAAGGAATCCTTGCTTGAACACGAAAACCTTGGCGTTCGGCTCATTGCCTTAAACTCCTTGGGAAAACACGAGGAATTGACAATTGAAGAGCGCTCGGAATGGCAAGCTGCTTGGAAAAAAGAGATTTCAAGGATGAATAGCCGCAAATGAAGTTCACCGGAAGCGCGTTCGTTCCGGAAAAAGCTTTTAAGAATGGTTTTGTTTAGCCTTAATTCCCGTTAGCGTTCTCGCTTCGGGATTGAGCGAACCGCACTGGTTCGCGAGAGCTGCGAACCGCAACTCTCGCGGTTCATTTGCGAACCGCTAGATGGTGGGGATTTAGATATGGCTGTTTTACCAATAGCGCCTGTAGAGCGCTTGATTCGAAAAGCCGGCGCAGAGCGCGTGTCACAGGATGCGGCGGAAGCGTTGGCGGATATTCTAGAGGAAATCGGCATCGACATCTCGTCTAAGGCAGTGCAACTCGCAAAACACGCCGGGCGCAAGACCGTTAACTCGGACGACGTGAAACTCGCTAGCCGCGCGTAAGCATTAATAAGGGCTAGAGTTCGTATTATCTCCGCTCAAGATGTAGGGGCCCGCTTTTGCAAAAAGCGGCCTGAATTGAGGTGTAACTAACATGGGTGCTGACAAGTACATTAGAAAATCCTTCGCCGAGTCGTACAAGACTCCGAGGGCAAAAGAGCGCGTTCGTGCGTGGAAAAAAGGCAACACCGTCCAGCGGGCGGAAAAGCCCTCGAACCCTGTGCGCGCCCGCGAATTAGGCTTTAAAGCCAAGACCGGTTATTTTGTTTACCGAGTGAAAACCAAGCGCGGAAAGCGTATAAGGCCGAAAGCCGCATTAGGCAGAAAGCCCGGGAAGAACCGCAAGCGCGAAAACCCGGGCAAGCCGTGGAGATGGTTCGCTGAACAAAAGGCCTTGCGAAGGTGCAAGAACGCCGAGTTAATCGGCTCTTACTTCGCCGGGTGCGATGGAACCGCGCAATTCTTCGACGTGTTATTGAAGACAAAATGAAAGTCGACAACCACATTGAAGGAAAAATCGCGGCGAAGGCAATCAGTCAACTCGGATTCAATAAGGCAATAGAGCGAGAGCCTTGCGAGCCCAAGGCTGACGGGTCAATAACAAGCGCTCTCGTAAAAACCAAGAGCAAGCGCGCGCTATTGAATGCATTGAAGAAGCACGAGCATTTACTGGTGAATCTCACTGAATTAGAGAAATACTGGCGGGACGACGAACTCTTTGCAGCGCTCAAGGGGCACTACGTTGAATTATGCTTCCGCGACTATTCCACTGCAAAAGACTTAGGCAAAGGCCGAATGCTAGTGGAAAAGCTGGTAAAGCGCGGGCTCAAGTATTGCTTGACCAGCGGCGCTACCGACGAATTCGAATTGCGCTCTCCGCGCGGCCTCGTCGCCTTCGGCGTTCTCCTCGGTTTGACGCAACAGCAGGCGTACTCTGCTTTGGGTGAAATCAAGTGAAATTATTGTTCGCAACCGCTAACCCCGGAAAACTAAAGGAAGCGCGCATGATACTCGCACCGCACGAAGTCGAACAACTCGAATTAGGCATGTTCGAGCCGCACGAGTTAGGGCACGAGGCAATCGTTCGCTCTAAAGCAAGGCAAGCTCTAGCCAAGGCGAACGCTCCCGTGTTCGTGGAGGACACGGCATTGTACTTTGAAGCGTTCAACGACTTCCCGGGAGTTTACGCAAAGTTCGTAGTCGATGGAATCAAGATCGAAGGCATCCTCAAGCTCTTGGAAGGCAAAGGCAGGAAAGCGCGCTTTGAAACGCTCGTTGCTTACGCCGAGCCGAACAAGGAAGTCAAGGTATTCAAAGGCGTTTGCAATGGCTCGATTGCAGAGTGTGAGAAAGGCGAGGAGCGCGAGCGCTTGCCTTATGACCGCGTGTTCATTCCAGAAGGATTCGAGAAAACTTTCTCGGAGATGACCCGCGACGAGAAGAACGCATTATCACACAGGAACAAGGCATTACTTGCTTTTGCGGAGGAATTAAAATGATGCGCGAGAAGCAAAGGTGGATACTCGTCGACGCACTCGGCGTGAACTCCGATGATTTTGAGGATTGCGTTCGTGAAGCCGTGAAAGACTTCTTGGGAGTGGCGGGGGCGTCCCGGGCTAATGCAAGGCCGGAGATAGTCAAAGGCAATTTCGTGGTGAAATGCAACCACTCTCAACTCGATGAAGTCATTGCCGCGCTCGCCTTCAAACGCGATTTTTCCGGCAAGCGCGCGTCCCTGCGAATTAAGCGCGTTTCAGGCACGCTTAAGGCATTACTAAAGTAATAAAAAGGTGCTGAGGCACATTTTTTGGACGGAAAAAAAAATAACAATCAATGCCCTACTTATTTAGGGCCTAATTCGTCAAGTTTAGAGGTGTTTAAGGAATGTATCCTCCTTCTCAGGCAGCGTATGACCGAGCAATTACAGTGTTCTCGCCCGACGGGCGCTTATTCCAAGTAGAATACGCGCGCGAGGCAGTACGCACGGGAGCGACGAGCATAGGCATCGTTTGTAAGGACGGGGTAATCCTCGCTGCACACAAGCGCATTAACAACCCGCTAGCGGTGAGTGCGAGCCACGAGAAAATCTTCCAAATCGACTCGCACATGGTCGCTTCTTCCAGCGGGCTAGTCGCGGACGCGAGGCGCTTGGTGGACATCGCGCGCCTTGAAGCGCAAAAGCACCGCTTATCTTACGACGAGGAAATTCCGGTTGACTTACTCTCTAAAATGCTAGGCGACCACATTCAGTATTACACTCAATTCGCGGGAGTTAGGCCTTACGGGGTATCGCTCCTGCTGGCGGGCACTGACGGAGGAGTGCACTTATTCGAAACCGACCCGAGCGGCGCGCTCTTCGAGTACAAGGCTTGCGCCATCGGCTCGGGCAAGAAAGTCGTTGAAGAAATCCTAAAGAAGGAATACAATGAAAACATCACGGTTGACGAGGGAATAAAGCTCGTGCTCAAGGCCTTGCGAAAGGCGAGTGAAGAGAAACTCACGCCGGGCAAAGTGGACCTCGCGATAATCCGCTTGAAAGATAGGCGCGTAAAGATGCTTAACAAAAAGGAAATCGAAAAGGCGCTTACTGAAAAATGAGCGGCATAGAAAACACGATAATCGCACGCTATGAAAGCGGGGGCGAACACTTCGAAATACTGGTAGACCCGAAACTGGCTTACGAGTATAAAACCGGGGCGATTAACAACCTCGAAAAAGTGCTCGTCTCGGATGAAGTGTTCAAGGACGCGAAGAAGGGTGAAAGGCAAACCTCAGCAAAGCTGGAGAAGGCGTTCGGTACGAGCGACATCACGGAAATCGCCAAGAAAATCTTCGCCAAGGGAGGATTACAGTTAACCACGGACCAGCGCAGGAAGGCGTTGGCCGAGAAGAAGTCGAAAATAATCGCGGCAATCGCACGCATTGCCGTGGACCCGAAGAATAAGGCGCCGCACCCGCCCCAGCGCATTGAGAACGCAATGGAAGAAGCTAAGGTGAAAATCGACGCGTTCAAGCCCGTTGACGAGCAAGTACAGGAAGTCATCGAGGCGTTAAGGGAGATAATACCGATTAGTACGGAAGAATTGAAAGTGGAAATAGTGCTTCCCGCACAGCACGCGGGAAAGTGTTACGGCACGCTCAAAGAGTACGGGATGAGCGGCGAAGAGTGGCGCGGCGACGGCTCGCTGCGATGCGTTTGCAAATTCCCGGCAGGCCTGCAAGGCGAGTTCTATAACAAGTTGAACAAGCTCACCGCGGGCAGCGTACAAACCAAATTATTGTGAAGTGATATGAAAATGAAGGAAATAGTAATTCCCGGCGAGGAGATTCCATCTTGCAGGCAGGAACGCGGAAACGCTTGCTTTGAAGAAAACGGAAAGTCGTATGCAACGATCATCAGCTTAGCCGGAGACGACCGAATCATACCCTTGAAGGGAAAATACGTTCCGGTACGCGGAGACTATGTCTTAGGCATAGTCAAGACTTTGTTGATAACAGGGTACCTGCTGGACTTAAACTCCCCGTACTTGGCGAGGCTTAGCGACAGGGACTGCCGCGAGGAGTACAAGGAAGGCGACGTTGTCGCCGTGAAATTGTTCACCGTGAACGAGGTTAACGACGCTAGCGCGGACGACCCGCAAGGCTTCAGCGGGGGAGAGCTAATTGAAATCGATCCCGTGAAAGTGCCGCGCGTAATCGGCAGGAACGGGAGCATGCTCGCAACCATAAAAGAGTACACGAAAACGCAAATATTCGTAGGCAAGAACGGCCGCATTTACGTTCAAGAAGGCAACACGAAGCTAGCCGTTCGTGCAATACTCAAAATTTGCAACGAATCGCATGTTAGCGGCTTAACCGAACGCATAAACACGTTCCTAGAAAAAGAGTCAAAAGGTGTAAGTAACGATGAGTGAGAAAAAAGAATTAGTCTCCCCGGACGGAAAGAGGTTGAGCGGGAGAAACATAACCGACCTTCGAGAAGTCAAGATTAAAGCCGGCGTACTGAAGCGCGCGGACGGCTCTGCATTACTGCAGTGGGGCAACAACAAAGTACTCGCCGCGGTTTACGGGCCTAAAGAGTGCTTCCCAAAGCGCTTAGCCAACCCTTACCGCACCAAGATAATCGCGAGATACTTGATGGCCCCGTTCTCCGGAGCGGAAGAGCACGGCAGAAGCGGGCCGAACCGCCGCAGCCGTGAAATCAGCAAGGTTATCGAGCACGTATTCGAGAACCAAGTGCTAACGCACTTGTTCCCGAAGACCGCGATTGAAATCCACATTGAAGTATTACAAAGCGACGGTGGAACGCGCGTCGCCGCGGTGAACGCTGCGGCAGTGGCGCTCGCGGACGCGGGCATCCCGATGCGCGACTTGGCCTGTGGCGTTGCCTGCGGAAAGGCTGACGGCCACCTCATCCTGGACTTGGACAAGTACGAAGACAACCTGGGAGAAAGCGACGTCCCAACCATACTATCCCCGCGAACCGGCGAGATAATACTATACCAAATGGATGGAATGCTCACGAGAGAGGAAATCTCAAAGGCGTACGACATGGTCGTCGAGGGCTCGAAGAGCCTACACGAGATTCAAGCGCGCGCCTTAAAAGAGCATTACGAGGAAGTCTCTTCAAAAATAAACGGTGAATTAAAATGATAGTCGACGAAATCAAAACGGATTACATAAACGAATTAATCAAGGACAATAAGCGCGCGGACGACCGCGGCCTACTGGATTACCGTGAAATCAAGGTAACAAAGGATTACATTCCGAATGCCGACGGCAGCGCCCTCGTGCAAATAGGGGACACGAAAGTCCTCTCCGGCGTTAAGTTCAACTTGATGAAGCCTTTTTCCGACAGGCCGGACGAAGGCGTGTTCATGGTGAACTCGGAGTTCTGCGTTCTCGCTCACCCCGAATACTACCCGGGCCCTCCCAAAATAGAGGCCATCGAGCTCTCGCGCGTCGTGGACCGCGGGATTCGAAGCGCGGAGTGCGTTGACGTTAAGAAGCTCTACCTCGAAGAGGACAAGGTACTAGGAATATTCGTGGACTTGTACGTACTAGACAACTGCGGCAACCTACAGGATACCTCGGCCCTAGCGGCCATGGCGGCCCTCAAAAACACTAAAGTCCCGAAGTACGAAGACGGGGCCATCGTGCGAGGCGAGTACGAAGGGCAACTCGAATTATCCCGCAGCGTCGCGTCATGCACCTTCGAGCAAATCGGGGGCAAGCTCGTCCTAGACGCTACAGAACCCGAGGAAATCGCGAGCGAAGGCCGCATGACTTGGGGCGTCTCGGACGGTGACCTTGCTTGTGCAGGCCAGAAGAGTGGCCGAGCAGGGTTGTCAAAAGACGACTTGATGCAAACCTTGGGCATAACCATTGAAAAGAGCGCATGGTTGCGCTCGCAAATTTAAGGGTGAAGCAAAATGGGTTCCCGATACGGAGTTAAAATCAGAAAACGCGAAAACAGCGTATTGAAGGTAAAGCGGGCCAAGCACGTTTGCCCTAAGTGCGGCAAGCAAAAAGTCAAGCGCGTATCCAACGCGATTTGGAAGTGCGGGTCGTGCGAAGCAACCTTCGCAGGAGGCGCTTACTCGCCGACAACGCAACTCGGTGAACAAGCTAAGAAAGCGGTGACCCGTGGTTGAAGGAATTCGCCTTGTGCGAAGCCCTAAACCTCGGCTACTCCCTTGAAACAACCGACGAAAAAGAGCTGGAGCAAGGACTTCGCGTCCTGCGCGCTGCTTGTGACAACGCAGCTTTTGCTAAAGCCCCGATAAACGCCGAGGCAATTGAAAAACTGGCAGCGGAGCAAGCAAAGCGAATAAGCTCTCAAGCCGATTTTGCAGTGGAACTTGCAAAAATAAAGCCGAAATCACTAAAGGCACGATTAAGTTCGTTAGTAACGCGCTCCGAACCCAAATTCGGAAGGAAGAAGAAGGGCGACGAAGTTGAATTCGCCTTCTCTTACTATTTATACTTGTTAAAGCGACGTGCCTTTCCAAAGGCCGCGTTCAAGGAAAACGCGGCGAAGGGAAATTCGCTGCGCCTAGCCGCTAATTTGAACAAATGGCGCATAGTGCGCAAGGCTAACTTGACGGTCGAATACGACGAAGCATTGTCCCGCATCGCTTCGCTGCGCGAATCCGCAAGCAGGAAATTAATGCAATTACTAGGCCTAGATGTTCCGGAAGCCGGCCGAAAATCGTTTTCAAACTTAAGTAAAATCATGGAATTGGCTTCAGGAGAAAACGCGGAATTATTGCTGGACGCGGGCTTTGAAGCGAGCGGATTCCCGCCTTTCATTTCAATTGACCAAGTAAACCGAATTTACCCGCATTACAAGGTTCCCAAGCCCAAGGGCCGGCGCCGCAAAGGGTAGTGCGGCTCTCAACAGTTAAAACGCACTACTATAAAGATTATTTAAACGCGTGTGATGAAATACGTCATCGTGGTGTGGTATGGATAACGCTTTCGAACAAGTTAAAAAAAGGATAAACAATGTCGCTGAAAAGTGCAGGGTAACCACTAAAAGCGTTTGCGGCTTCGAAAAAGAAAAAGTAATTAATTCGCTCGGAGAACCAAAACGCGTTTTTGAATTGCACTTCCCGGTAAACACGTCAAAAGGCAAGAAATGGCTTAAAGCATACAGGGTGCAGTACAATGACGCACTCGGCCCCACTAAAGGAGGAGTCCGCTTTCATCCGACAGTCGAGGTAAACCAAGTCAAAACCCTAGCATTCTTAATGACGCTCAAAAACTCCCTCTTAAGCCTGCCTTACGGCGGAGCCAAAGGGGGAATCAGGATAAACCCAAAGGAATACGAATCCCTTGATTTGGAAAACGTTTCCCGCGAGTACATTAGGCAATTACACCCCGCGTTGGGGGTAGACCAAGACATTCCCGCGCCGGACGTTTACACTAACGAATCGACAATGGCTTGGATGCTCGACGAATACGAGAAAATCAAGGGAAGGCACGAGCCGGGCATGATAACTGGAAAGCCACTCGTGCTCGGAGGAAGTGAGGGCAGAAGCTATGCGACGGCAATGGGCGGCGTAAATATTTTAAATGCTTACCTTTCCGCTAACAAACGAAAAGAAAAGGGAACGCGCGTGGCAATACAAGGATTTGGAAACGCGGGAGGTAATATGGCGCGCATTCTATCCGAAGAAGGCTATTCCGTAGTAGGCATATCCGACAGCAAAACCGCGATAATCACGGACGAGTTGAACGTTGCCGAGGCGATTCTACACAAGAAGGAACACGGGTCGCTGAAAGGATTCGGAAACGAAGCCAGTAACGCGGACCTGCTTGCATCCGATGTCGACGTACTCGTGCCCGCCGCAATGGAAAACGCCATCACCAAGGAAAACGTGGATTCCATAAACGCAAAAACAGTATTGGAATTAGCCAACGGGCCGATTACCAACGAGGCGGATGAAATACTTAATGAAAGAGGCGTAGACGTGTTGCCGGACGTTTTGTGCAATGCCGGAGGGGTAACCGTGTCCTACTTCGAATGGGTCCAGAATAGGCAAGGCGGGTACTGGAGTGAAGAAAAGGTAATGCAATTACTCAGCGAGCGCATGACGGGCGCTTTCAGTGAATTATACTCTTCATACGTGAAGAAGTTAAAAGGAATGGATTATCGAACCGCCGCGTACGGGCACGCGTTTAAGCGGGTGCTGACCGCGGAACAGTTCAGGGGATCGATATAAGCATGGATTTCGCTTGTAAGAGTGTTGACTTGGAGGAAGTCGTGAAGTGCAGCCTCGGGCTTACGCGCGGAGAGTACAAGGTGTTCGAGCTCGCCTTAAAGGAGAAGGAGTGGTTCACCGTGTCCGCCCTCGCCAAGAAAATGCGTTTGGACCGGACGACCGTGCAGAAGACGCTCGGAAAACTGTTAAAGCGCGGTTACGTGGAGCGCAGGCAATTCAACCGCGACGAAGGGGGCTTCGTGTTCGTCTACAAGACCATAGAGAAAAAAGAAGTTAAGAAAGGAATAATAAAAACCGTTCACGCTTGGGCGCGCGCGGTCGAGAAAGAGGTTGAAGAATGGTAAAAGTAATTATTGAATTGTTTACTACTCCTACTTGCCCGCATTGCCAGCCGGCAAAGAAAAAAGTGCAGGCGTTCCTCGATTACTTCGAAGGCAAGCGGCCGGGAATACTCGCCGTCGTTAAATACGATGCTTCGACGCCAATAGGCGCCGAGAAGGCACGGGGATACGGGATAAGCACGGTTCCGACTGTCGTAGTGAAGGGGCCGGCGAACGAATTCTTATTGGACGCCATTAACGAGCCGACGCTTGAGAAAGCCGTGCTCGTTGCAGCAGGCGAGGAAGAATGATCGATAAAGAGTTAAAGGAAATTCGTGAAAGAAAATTAAGTAGAATGATTAAGGAGGCGAATAAAATGAGCAAAATAATAGTTTATGGAACCGTGGCGTGCCCTTACTGTGTACTCGCCAAGAAATACTTGGACGAGAAGAAAGTAGAATACGAGTACGTAGATGTTTCAATTGACAAGGAGCGCGCTAAGGAAATGATTGAGAAGAGCGGGCAAATGGGCGTGCCCGTGTTGGATATCAACGGCACGATAATCGTCGGGTTCGACAAGCCGAAAATTGACTCCGCTCTTGGTTAAGAACCGCTCCAGGATAAATGCCGAGCCGAAAAAGTGTTTTGGAGGGGCTTGAGTAGTTGCTTACTGGAAACAGACTACACACTCGTTAACGCTCTTACGGCTTCGATTGCATTCCCGTTAGGTTCAATAAATTCCTTGACGCGCGGCGGCCGCGCATTACTCGACAAGAAGAGTGAAGGCGTTTGCGAGTAGTGGTCAACCCACGCATCGTAAACTCCCTGCGAATAAACGTTTAACTCGTCGTGCTCTTCATCCAGCGCCACCTCCTCTAGGAGGGCATTGACCACGGATTCAGGCTGATAAAAATAAGGCACGTGGCTCAACACTACGAGCTGTGCATTAGACAATGCAGGCAAGTACATTCCTGAGAAGCGCATTTGCGTGCTGCGGATGAAGTAATCGAGTGGGCGCATGAATCGCGTTCGCTCGTCCTCGCCGACTCCTTGCTGGTAGCCGGTAATAATTACCGAACGGTTGCCATCACGCGAATCCGATACGTTTTGCAAATTAGGAAACATACTCATCCACTGTTGCTTTTCCTTTTCAGGCCCGAGAAGGCACACCGAACCGAATTGCCCGAGCCGGTCAACTAGCTCAGCGCCAACCTCACAAATCGCGTTGTCAATGCTTAAGAAATGGCCGCGCGCCCGGTTAGCTACATTGTAAACAAATACAACGTAATCCGAGTTCTCCACCCGGGACAACAATGACTCGCCTAATTCAATGCACCAACGCGCGTTGCGAACGTAAACTTGCTTTAATTGCTTCAAGTAAACGGGCATGATTGCCTCGCGGTTTCCGGCGTCCGACAAGTCAGCCGGAGCCAAGCCGAGTTGCATAAGGGATTCCACGAACGCAAAACGCGAGTTCCCGTCAACCATCATGCCTAAACTCAAATTCAATAGCCCCACCAATACAAGGTCAATCGTGGAGGCAACATTAACTCTCCCGCGACAAAACAGTATAGATAGCTATATATCCTGCAGAATCTTGCGGTTGTTGAAGAGGCTAAAAAAATGAAATTTTGCACTACCATGGAAGACGAAGTGTTCTTGAAAGCGCGGGACGCTTACGAATGCGAGTACGGAAGGTGGAAGCGCGGCTCGCTCAAGGACTTGCTCGAAAAGTCAATGGAATTATTCACTAAAAAGTACGCTTTGAAGAAGAGGCGCTGAAATTGGTTTGGGGCTTTTTTCACTACGCCAAGCTAGCGCAGAAGGGATTGATTTCCTTCACGAACGGGCGCATTCGAGTTACCGGATTGCGAGTTCTCTTCGTTGATATCGACACGCTCCGCGAACTTGAAGAAAAAGTACGCGAGAAGTTCGGCCAGGATGAAGGCGCCCGAGCAATTTATGAAATAGCAAAAGGCGCAGGCAGCCGCGCTACCAAAGCGCACTACAAATACTCTAAAAAGAAAGGAGAGGAGCTCGTGCATTACATGGCAAAGATGGCCTCCGGAGCGGGCTGGGGAAGCATTAGCGTGGTCAATGCGGGCGTTAACGGCGAGGTCGTAGTGAAGGCGTCGCCGTTCAAGAGGCGAGGCGCGAAGAAGCCGACTTGCGATTACTTGCGCGGGTTCCTCGCCGGAGCGGCTGGGTACGTTTACCGAAGGAAGATGGATTGCATTGAAATCGAGTGCGCTTCGAACAAGCACAATGCGTGCAAATTCTTACTGGGCGGAAAGCGCGATTTATTGAAGAACAAAAAGTTGAAGCCGTTCGCCTACCAAATTAAATCGAGCGGACTTGCGAGCCCGCATCCCCGGCAACGCCTGCTTGCGTTGCGGGCATCGCAAACCCCGAAAGTTTGCTTAGTTTCGCAGTCCACGAGAGTTGCAGTCAGAACACGGACTGCTCAATCTTCTTCTTGAATTCTTCGACCATTTCAACCGGGGCCGGGTCGATCCCGTAAGCCAAAGCAAGGTGGAATGAAACCCAATCGAATTGAAGTATGGTCGAGAACGCTTTCTCTAGGAACGAGGCGCCGCGCAAGTCGTAATCGATGCATTGCAATCCCTTTGACTCATACAATTCTCGGGTAACACTCATTCGCTTTTTCACGCGCTCGTTATCCGCTTCGTCGCGCAGGAAGATGGCGGTGTAATCGGCCAGCGGGCGGGTGAAGCCGACCATTTCATTGTGGTTGACCTCGGGAAAAGTATTGTAAAACGCGGGAACCTTCGAGTTCTCATTGAACTTAATCTTGCAAATTCGGGCGATTGGCTGCCAAGCGTTCGACGAGTAAATAATCGGAACGCTGCCCTTTAATTTCGCGGCCATTTCCTTCGCGGATTCCTCGTCCGCAGTCACTTCAAGCGAACGCAATTCGTCCGCGCCCTGCAGCAGCCCGCTCGCTTCGAGAACAGCAGCGGTAGCGGAAAAGAAGTAGCCGATGGCGCAACGCGGCTGCACGCAATCCGGAATCAGGACTAAAGGCAGCCCTAATTCAATTGCCTCTTCCTTCAATTTCCCGCCGTGCGTCATCACTACGACCTTTGCTCCGGCGTCAATTGCCGCGTGGAAAGCCGAGAGCGACTCCTCGGTGTTGCCCGAGTACGAGCAGGCAAAAGCAAGGGTACGCGAATCCAGTTCCGGAGCGCCGTAGTCACGGTGAGTTTTCATTCCAATGTTTTTCCAAGCATTGAGCAAATCCCCGTGCAATGCACTCCCACCCATGCCTAGTAAAACGCACGAGTCAACATTCCTAACGAAAACGCCTTTTGCGATTTCAAGCCCTTTCGTGAATTGTTTAGGGAAGTCGAGTAATTCGCCCTTCATTGAATCGCCTAGTGCCATGAAAAAAGGAATGAAAAGCGAATTAATAATGCATTCGAGTTAGAACTCAAGCGCAACGTGGGCGAAGGCACTGAACAAGAACAATAACACCGCGCCATTCGCGTCGAATAAAGCCATTGCTAGAGCGGTTCCCATTAATAGCATGGTCGGGGGCATTAAGCTAATATTACATGCCGAAAAACGCTTAAACCCTGCGGAACGCGCAAGATTTTAAAGAGCGCGCTACTTCACTCCATTAATGCAGCACTCGAAGAGTATTGAATCGTTACGGGAAACCGCGAGGCGCGTGCGAAGAAGCATACTCGAAATGACCACGCGCGCCGAATCCGGGCACCCGGGCGGCTCGCTTTCAGCAACCGACTTGCTGGTAGCCTTGTACGAAACCGAATTGAATTACAAGGCAAAAAAGCCGAATTGGAAGGACCGCGACCGCTTTGTTTTAAGCAAGGGGCACGCCGCTCCGGCATTGTACGCGATACTCGCGGAAAAAGAATTCTTCCCGAAGTCTTGGCTGAAAACCCTTCGCAAAATCGACTCTAAGCTCCAAGGCCACCCCTCTCGATTGGACACGCCCGGCGTTGAAGTGTCAACCGGGTCGCTGGGCCAAGGCCTGGCAATGGCTAACGGAATGGCCCTCGCCGGCAAACTCGACAAGGCGGACTGGCGCGTTTACTCAATACTAGGAGACGGCGAATGCGAGGAAGGGGAGGTTTGGGAAGCGGCGATGCTCGCCGCACACTACAAGCTCGACAACCTAGTCGCAATCGTTGACCAGAACGGATTGCAAATAGACGGGCCGGTTGCAAAAGTAATGCACGTTAACCCGCTCGCAAAAAAGTTCAAGGCATTCGGATGGCACGTAATTAAAATCAACGGCCACGACTTCAAGAGTATACTAGCGGCGCTCGAGGAAGCGCGCAAAACCAAAGGCAAGCCTACCGCGATAATCGCACATACTGTTAAGGGTAAGGGCGTATCGTTCATGGAAAACAAAGTTGAATTCCACGGCAAGTGCGCGAGCAAAGAGCAGTGCGCAATTGCATTCAAGGAGCTGGTAAAGTGAAGGCAATGCGCGAAGCTTACGGCGAGGCGCTGGTTGAGCTCGGAGAGTCGAATAAGCGCGTGGTCGCGCTCGACGCGGACTTATCCTCGTCCACTAAAACCAATTTGTTCGCCAAGCGATTCCCAAGCCGATTCTTTAATGCGGGAATCGCAGAACAGGACATGCTCGGCACCGCCGCGGGCTTGGCGGCAGCCGGGAAGATACCCTTTGCAAGCACCTTCGCCATATTCGCTACCGGCCGGGCTTGGGAGCAACTGCGTAACGCGATTTGTTACGCGAAATTGAACGTGAAAGTCGTCGCCACGCACGCGGGCTTGAGCGTAGGTAAGGACGGGGCAACGCACCAAGCGCTCGAGGACTTGGCGGTAACGCGTGTAATTCCCAATTTGCGGGTGCTCGCGCCTTGCGATGCCACGGAAACGAGTGCAATGGTTTACGCTATGGCGGATTACGAAGGACCCGTGTACGCGCGCCTCCCGCGAATCGCGAGCCCTGTGCTCCTAGACGAGTGCAAGTTCGAGTTCGGGAAGTGGCGATTAATGCGCAACGGCTCGGACTTGACGATAGTCGCTTGCGGCTTGATGGTTAATGAAGCATTAAAGGCGGCTGACGGGTTGGCGCGTAAGGCGGGTGCGAGCGTGCGCGTGTTGAATGCAAGCTCGATTAAGCCGTTGGACTCGCGAGCCTTGAAGAAAGCCGCCGCGGAGACGGGCGCGTTCGTAACCGCGGAAGAGCATAGTGTGCTCGGCGGCTTGGGCTCGGCGGTGAGCGAATTCGTCTCGAGCGAGTCTCCTTGTGTGGTGAAGCGGGTCGGCGTTAACGACTCATTCGGGGAATCGGGCGAGCCCGCGGAATTGTTTAGGAAGTACGGCTTGAACGCGCAAGCGATAACGCGTGCAGGATTAAAGGCATTAAAGCAAAGGGATTAAATGCTTTACTCGCGCAAATAATTTTCATTCATGGGAGTAGTATCCATGGTCGAAGGATTCCTGTCCGACGACTTCAACAAAGTCTTACTCGTTTGCCTGTTAATTCTAGGTTTCCTAGCAATTGCGATACCTGTTTACCAGCCGTCGCAGGCAATTGAAGGCGAATCGTTCATTCACTTTTTCTATTCCCCGAACTGCCCGCATTGCCACGAGCAAATCGAGAACTTGAACCCTTTACTCGAAGCGCGTTATGAAGTCACCATAATTTACCATGACGTGACCACGCTTGAAGGGAACGAATTATTCTTAGGGCTTTGCTCGAACTTGGGCTTGCAGGGCGGCGTCCCTACTACGCTGGTCGGCGAAGAATTCTTCGTTGGTTACTCACAGGAAATAGGTGAGGAAATAGAAGACGCGGTCAAGGATTGCTCTATTAATGACTGTATTGACCCGCTAACCGGGCAAACTTGTTCTGCAATGCAAGAAAAAGAAGAAGACTTCGTAATCGAGGTGCCCTTCCTAGGAGAAACAAACTTAAATTTCATGTCCTTGCCCACGCTGGCAATAGTAATGGGCCTCGTGGACGGGTTCAACCCGTGTGCCATGTGGGTGCTCGTCTACTTGATTGCAATGCTGGCGGGCGTGCAGGACAAGAAGCGCGTTTTGCTAATCGTCGGCTCTTTCGTGGCCGCCTCGGGAATCCTTTACTTCTTATTCATGACTGCTTGGCTTAACGCGTTCATGTTCATGGGTTACACGCGCGCCGTGAGCGTCATCATCGGCTTGGTGGCCCTCGGCGCGGGCATACTCCACGTGAAAGAGTACTTGGAATCGCGCAACAAAGCGCTCACTTGCAAGGTAACCGATGCCGAGGAAAAAAAGAAGACCATGGACCGCGTTGACGAGCTCGTGCACTCCCCGATCACTTGGGGCACGATTGCCGGCATCATAGTTCTCGCTTTCGTAGTGAACTCGATTGAATTCGTTTGTTCGGCGGCCCTACCCGCCATATTCACGCAAATACTCGCGCTCGCCGAACTCTCATTCTGGGAGTATTACGGGTACATCGCATTGTACGACCTCGCATTCATGCTCGATGACTTGGTAATATTCGGACTCGCCGTATTCTCAATGAACGCGATGAGTGCGAACGAAAAGTACGTGAAGGCCTCGCACATAATCGGCGGACTCCTCCTCCTCGTAATCGGCGCACTATTGCTCTTCGCTCCGCAACTTTTAATCTAATCGCACGATTACTACTTCCAAAACTTCTTCAACACGAAAGCCAAATTTTTTTTGTATAACTCTCGGTTTCCAGTGTATTCTACACTCGCTGCCCTTGCTTTAATTTCAGATTTTACTAGGCCGAATTGGTGAATGCAACTATCAATGTCTTGGATGTCACGATCATTTAGCCTTCCAATCTTGGTTACGACTATGTCTAACGGGTGTAGCGCGAATAGCCGTATGTTTTTGAGAGTGGTTTTAACTGCAATCGAGCTATCTAAGAAATCTTCGGGTAATTGCTGAGAAAAAATCAAGCCGTCAACGAAAAGATCAACCTTGAAGCCGTGAGGTGTTTCCCTTAATGCTTGCTTAAAAATTTTATAGTCGCCATTACTTAATTCAAAATCTACGTCAATGGTTGACTCCTTTAATTTTAAGAGCGTCATAGCCGTTCCACCAACAGCGGTTAATCGTATTTTAGAAGTCAAAGCGCGGTCTATTACGCTTAAGAAGTCAATTAATTCGCTATTATCAATACGCATCGTAAAGCCTCATTTTTTGTTTTATGGCTTTTGCGTCCATTTTTTTCGTCTTCAACCCAAACTTTTCTAATTCTCGAATTGCTTCGGCGGTTTCCTCATTCGGTTTCTCCTTGTTTAATATCTTGAGTAATCCAAGCAATTTTGCACTCTCACTGTGCCTAAGACACAAAAAGATCAAGTAGTCATAGTAGACTTTCCTTCGCGCTTTGAATCGTTTTGCGATTAATGCTGGAATTGCTTCAACTCGTCTCGCCTTGCCAATCAGCAGTATATTGGTTATAACGTCTTCCAAGCGGGCCCTTCTGCCTTGCTTTCTCGTCCCTAACTCCTTGTACCCGAACCCCGCCATGCTTAGTGATATTACTTCATCCGTTAGCTTAATTGGCTCCCGCCCACTGCCAACAAACTGCCTTTTTTTCATTTCCTCCCGCAGGGTTATCCAAAAAAGTTGAGGGGATAAGATTACCGTCTTATTCTCTAGAAAAGTTTTCAAATAAGTATCCTCGGCCCCGAAAACCAAGTCCAAAAATTCCGATTCAGTTAAAATCAAGACATCCAAGTTTAAACTGTGAGCCGGTCGCAAGGTTTCAACTAGCTCCCTCACTTTTTTCTTAACTTCTTTCACATTATTAACTATACAAACTAGTTCAACACGATTTAATTTCAAGTTTTTTTCGGCTTCCAAAAGGAAGGCAAACCTAACCGCATTCTTAAAATAATTTTCCATTTCCAGCAATAACATCCCGGCTTCGCTGGTCTTTCTTGCAAACGCTTTTTTTCTCTCTAACTCTATTTCCGCTAATAAATCGGTTAATTCAAAAGAGCTAAAGTTTAAGCATATACCCGCGGAACTTTTCGCCAATATGCTTTCGTTTACTAATTTTTTTACTTCAGCATGTACATTAGAATAATAGGCCGAGCCATAGGACACGCGCATTTTTTCTTTCAAAGCATTGACTGAAATAACCTTGTTTGGTTCGCGGCTCAACTGCTTTAAGATTCTAAACCTTAACTCCTTCATATTTAAATTACTATAACAGTATAGTATTTAAACTATATACCCGACCGCCGTGTCGGAGCGTACCATCAAAGCAGCGAGCGCAGGTAAGCCAAGTAAATTGCACCGGCTATGGTGCCCGCTCCGAGCACTTTAAAGAAGTCCGCGAGGAAAGCGTTCGACTCCGGGAGCTCGCCGCCGGAACGCCACTTGTCTAAAGCAAACCCGACTAGTAATAGCAGCCCGCCTAAGACGAACCCGAATAAGACCAGGTAATCCTTGAACGCGTTCAAAGCGACGGCAGTGTCAACCAAATCAGAAAACCTCCACGGCGAACACTAATGCCGCCAAGGCAAAACAATAAGCCGAAAAGTAATGCAGCTTTCCTTGCTCGACGAACTGCAAGAGCAATCCGATGCAAGCGTAACCGACTAAAGCCGCAGCAATTATGCCAGCCAAGATAACCTCGATCGACAGCCCGGTGAATGAAAGCGCCTTGGTTCCCTCTAGGGCGGTCGCGCCGAGTATTGCGGGAATGGATAAGAGGAAAGAAAAGCGGGCGGCTTCCCTGCGCGTCAGCCCCGAGAGGAGGCCCGCGCTTATCGTAGCACCGCTGCGCGAGATGCCAGGAGCAACGGCGAAACCCTGCGCGATGCCTATTAACAATGAAGAGCGCACGCCCGGCGAACGCTTTCCACTGAATAGCCACTGTGAAGCGTAAAGGAACGCACCGGTTATCACTAAAGCGCAGGCGACTAGCATTGGTTGCGAGAACATGGACTCAAAATAACCCTTTAACGAGAAGCCCACTAAAGCAGTTGGAATCATCGCCAATAACAGATAAGACGGGTAAGCAATTTTTCCTGCTAAAGCATCGGAAGCCATTTCGTAAATATCCTTTCGGAAGTAAGCGATTACCGCTAGTAGGGTTCCAAAGTGGAGTAATACGTCGAACGCTATCGGCGCGCTAACGCCGAAGTAGTGTTGGGCTAACGCGAGGTGCCCGCTGGAAGAAACCGGGAGCCACTCGGTCAATCCTTGCAATACACCCAAGAGCAATGAAGTGATTAAATCCATTAAGAAGTGCACGAAAAGGAAACCTATAAATACTATTATGAATACCTATTCGTTAGGTGATTTTATATGCCAAATGAAGATGAAACAGGACCCCGCGGGCAAGGCCCGTTAACCGGGCGTAAGCTCGGAACCTGCAATGGAGCGAACGGCAACCCGAACAGCCCGCGATTGGGCTTAGGCGGTGGCCGAGGAATGCGCGTAGGGCCGCGTGACGGCCGCGGCGATGGTCGCGGAATGGGCCGTGGCTTCGGGCGCGGATTCGTACAAAAATTCGCAGTAGGATATGAATCCGATTCCGGGTTCAACCAACGCCTTCACGGAATCGAAAGCGACATTCGCGAGATTAAGGCAGCTTTGAAGGAGAAAAAGTGACGTGCCCCGGCCTCGCTTAGGCCGCCGCGTCTCTTGCGAGCCGCGCGTTCGCTTGTTCAAGCCAGCGGGAATTCCCGCGAGGCAACTGGAACGGGTCGAGCTGCGCGTTGAGGAAGTCGAGGCGCTCCGCCTCGCCTTTGTCGAGGGCTTGAGCCAGAGTGAAGCAGCCGAAAGAGTAGGCGTCTCGCAGCCCACTTTTTCAAGGTTATTGTCCAGTGCCGAAGCCAAGGCGGCGGACGCAATAGTGAACGGGAAGGTTATAATAATTGAAGGTGGAAATTACTTCGTCGAGGGCCGCGGGCGCGGAATGGGCCGCGGTTTTGGTAGGGGACGAGGAAGGAGGCGATTTTAATGCCGGGCGGAATACCGAAAACCGAAGAGGAAAGAAAAGAAACTCACGCTGAAAAATACGGCGGAGAGCCGCCGACCGTACGCAAGGGCCTGGGCGCTTTTGCTTCAAACGCCAAGTATTATGAGATAGCCGTAGCGTTCCTGTTGGGGCTGCTAATCGGAATGCTTATCTAAGCAAACGCTAGTTTTACCGCGTACATGAAGGCTAAGCCGGTGAGGAACAATGCAAATGCTTGCATTGCCTTACCTAAATCTTCTTGCTTGTGTAATTCGGGTATCAAGTCCGAGCTCGCTATGTAAACGAAACTGCCGGCTGCAAAGGGAAGCAAGTAGGATTCCAGCCCTGCTACTGCGCCGGAAAGGTAATAGCCGATTAAAGCGCCGGCGAGAGCGGTTAATGAAACCACGAAATTGAAAGCAAGCGCCTTCTTCTTGGAGAAGCCCGCGTAAACGAGAACTCCGAAATCGCCGAGCTCTTGAGGGAGCTCGTGCGCGATTACCGCTATGGTCGTCGCGATTCCAAGTGGAATTGAAGCAAGGAACGAGGCCGCAATAATCAAGCCGTCCATGAAGTTATGCAAGGCATCACCGACTAAATTCAAGTAAGCGAATGCGTGAACCTTGCACGGCTTGCTCTCGTGGCAGTGGTGCCAGTGCACTAAGCGCTCTAGGAGGAAGAACAATGAGAAGCTGAGTAAGAACACTATGCCGAACGACTCAGCGCCGATTACTTCGACGGATTCCGGCAATAAGTGAAGGAACGCGCCGCCCATGAGCGCGCCAGCGGAGAATCCGACGAGCAATAAAACGGTTTTATCCAATAACTTCGGCTTCACCCAAAACGAAGCAACGCCGACTAAGGATAGAAAGCAGACCAGCAAGGTCGCCAAGATTATTTCAAGTAATACCATGCAATGGTTAAGCGGGAAAGAAATATAATCTTTTAGAAGCAATCCATAAAAAGAGAAGCTAATGTTTGATTGGACTTTTACATTATCAATAACTGAATTAATGGTAATAATAGCCGTGGCAATAGGCACGTGGGAAATGTTTGAGAACGGCGCTTTCTAGGCTTCGTCGTAATCCTCGAGCTTCGCACTCGGGAACTCAGGCGCTACTAAGTCGCATTCGTCGTCTCCGCGTTTGACTATGAACCCGTAAGCAAGGAACACGACAACGATTCCAAGTATTGCTATCATGGCCCAAGGGATCGACTCTTCCTTCGGCTCGACGGATATGCTCGTAACTTCGGATAGTACGCCTTCGGCTGTAGAGAGTTGAACCTGGACTTCGCCGCCGGAATAGTCGCCCACGCGAAGGGTCATTGAGCGTGATTCTCCGGGCTGCAAATCAAAGTAAGCCGGCTGGGCTGCTACAACATAACCGGTAATCGCGGGTTGCACGCCGCTCAACGGAGTCAACCCCGCATTGCTGACTATTACCTCGATGATTAACGCGCCTTCCTCTTCTTGGGCGGCGTTGGAAACCACGACGCCGAGCGAGTTGACAGGGAGTTGGGTAATCGGAACCGAGTAATCTTCTTTCACGGCTTCACTCGTTACTTGACTGTAAGCGCGGAAGGATAAGTCAATGAACGATTCCTCGGTTTGCGGTAGATAAAATGACACTTCGTAATTGCGTGACTCGCCCGCGGGAATGTCCTGGGGGACGGTCTCAACTGCATAATGCGGTTCGTCGATTCCCTCTACCTCTAACTCTACATAATGTAAGTCCTCGCCGCCCGAATTGTAAACCGCGAACACTATCACCGAGTGCGCGCCCGCGACGAGCGTCAAGTCGCTTGCAGGAGCCAGGTACAAGAACGATTCTCCTTGCTCTTCACTGGAAACGAGCAGGAAGGGGAGTTCGTACGCTTGCGTTACGCGGCGCGAACGCACGGTAAAGCCAAGGTCATGCCATCCTAGTTCGGGCGCCTCGTTCAGCGTGGTGCTGAACACGAAGTCGATTGCCTTGGACTGGCCCGGTGATAACGAGAAGGAAGAAGGTACCGGCTGTACGAGCAGTCCGTCGATTGCCTCTACTTCTATTTCATAGTCGTCGAAGAGCGTGCCGTTGTTCATTAGGGTGAACGGAACTGTTTCAATTTTACATCGGCGGATTATTGCTGATTCATTGAATTCGAGTGAGAAGTCCTCGACGCCGGATACCGTAAAGCAGTAAGGCGCGTCGTACACGGTGTAGCCGAGGTAGTCGATTTTAAGCGAGTAATAGTAAGTGTCCAAGACTGCGCTCGACGACGGGAGTATGCTAATGAATAATGGCTCACGGTCGCCCGGGGCGATTTCAATCAAGCTGGACGAGAGCTCCATCATGGAGAGCGCCTCGTTGGAGCCGACTAAGTAAGCGTGGAACGGGCCGGAAATCTCCCCGGTATTGCGGAGTTCGAGCGCGATTATTGTTTCCTCCTCGTGCGTAACTTGCGTGCATAAAACGGGCTCGTTGAGCACTTCCAAGTATAGTTCGTCCGCGAAAACGCAGACGTCCAAGGGGAGGGCGTATTGCTGCTCGCAGCAAGCGCCGCCGATGGTCGCTTCTACTATGAACGCATTCGCGTAAACGCTGCCCGGAGTTCCCGGGGGAATCGTAACGCGGGCGATTACTTCTTTTGTTGAAGCAGCGGGCACAGTTACTTTCGACGCGCTGAAACTCGTGCTTTCCGCGAATGGGCCTTCCATTGAGAGTTCGGCGTAACCAGTGTTCGGCTCATTGTTTTCTATGCTAATCGTGAATTCCATGACGTCGCCGGCCCAACCGCTGGCGTTTAATGACTCGGGCTCGACGGTTACGGTGAACGAATCGGGCGTGACGCTCGGCTGCGGTTCAGCGAGTACTTCCAAGGATAATTCGGCCTCGAAGCAAGGCGTGTAGACCGAGCCGACGGATACTTCCAAATCAATTGAATGCAAACCGACGGCGGCATCATTCGTGTCAGCGAGCAAGTTGAATGTTTCGCTCTGTGAAGGAGTAAGGGTAACGAACGCGGGCGACGGGTTGAACTGGCAGTCCACTCCGCTCGGGCAATAGCCGGACAAGCGCACCAGCGTACTGCTCAACCCGGTATTCGTAAGCGTAATCGGGTAAGCTGCCTGCACTCCCTTCTCGACGATTGCCTCATCAAGCAAGCTGACTGAAACAAAAACACAATCCGCCGCAACGAAAGCAGCTAAGAACAATAGTAAGAACGCCTTTTTCATGATAGTAATACTGGGAAAACCGCTTTTTAATAAGCCCTATTTTTAAAATGAAAAGAGTAAAAAGGGGGTTCGGCAGGATAATATTAGAGGTGGGGGGTGCACGGCTGTCGTTGCCCGCCAGCGGTCAAACGCGGGGCGATGAGGAAGTTCCATCCACTCGACAGTACAAGGAACGCGAGTTCCCCGGTTTAAGGCCGGAACCCGGAAACAGAAACGATATTGCTTCGGGCGCAGGATGAACAAGCGCGACGTTTCCCGAAAGCAAGTGAAACGGTTCTGGGTAAAGAGTGCAAGGGCAATTGCCCGCTCAGTCGAATGCCGTGGACAACAAAAGGTGGACTACGGCCCCTCACCTTCTCTAAACCGAACGAACGGTTCGAAAGGGCCGTGGGTCCAACACCCACTCAACCGAACGAACGGTTCGCGAAGGCCGTGGGCTTAACAAGAACCCACTCGATTGGTTTTAAATTAAGCAATTGCCTAAGAATGTTGACTCATGGTTACTAAGGACGACTTGAGGAAAGCGTTCGCTAAGGATTACGCGAAGCACTATTCCGCACCGATACTCAAGGAAGAAGGATTCCAAAGGTTCGAGTGCAAAGAGTGCGGCAAGGGCTACTGGGCGCTAGAGGAAAAAGCGAATTGCGGGGACTCCGCGCACGAAGACTACTCCTTCTTTAGAAAAAAGCCGCGCGACGAATCTTACGCTTCCATGTGGAAAAAGTTCGCTTCGTTCTTCGAGAAGAACGGCCACGAAGTCGTGCCGCGTTACCCGGTTATCAGCCGCTGGCGCGATGACTTAAACTTCACGATTGCGAGCATAGTGGACTTCCAACGCTGGGAGAACGGGCGCATTGCATTCGAGTACCCCGCGAACCCACTGGTAGTTCCCCAAATTTGCCTGCGGTTCCCGGACATAGCAAATATCGGCGTTACAGGCAGGCACTTGAGCGGGTTCATGATGGCGGGCCAGCACTCTTTCGGCAAGGAGGGTTACTGGCGCGAGGATTGCATTCAATATAATTACGAGTTCTTAACCAACGTGCTCGGCGTCAAGAAGGAAGAGCTCACTTACGCGGAAGACGTTTGGAGCATGCCGGATTATTCGGCGTTCGGCCCGTGCATCGAGTCGTTCTCATGCGGGAGCGAGCTAGTGAACAGCGTTTTCATGCAATACTACTGGGATGGCAAACAGAAAGAATTGCCTCTTCGCGTGATAGACGTCGGATGGGGCTTCGAGAGGTTGCTGTGGTACTACCGCGGCGACTCCACGATTTACGATTCAACTTTCCCGCGGCACGTATCATTCATGAAAAAGCAGGCAGGGCTCAACGATTCCAAGCTGCTTGAAAAATACGCCCGCATCAGCTCTCGCTTGGACGTCGAGGCAGTGCGCGACTTCCGAGAGGAGAAAAAGAAAATCGCTTCGCTGCTCAGCATAGACTTGAAGGAACTCGAAAGCGAAATAGCGCCAATGCAGGGGGTTTGGGCAATTGCGGACCACACGCGCTCGCTCTTATTCGCGCTAGCGGACGGCGGGCTCCCGTCAAACAGCGCGGGCGGCTACAACTTGCGCGTCTTACTGCGCCGCGCACTCGGCTTCGCGAACGAATACTCATTCGACTTCGACTTCGAGAAGCTCTTTGAAATGCACGCGCATGACTTGCGTGAAGTTTACCCGGAATTAGCAGGGGCACTGCCCTCCGTGAACGAGATATTCCAAGTTGAAAAACGCAAGTACGCCCAGTCCCTCGTGAAAGCCCGAGGAATGACCAAGCAGATACTGGCGAAGTCGTCTAATTTGACCGCGGATAAGATGGCCACATTATACGAGTCGCACGGCGTCACTCCCGAATTAATCGAGCGCGTTGCCAAAGAGCAGGGAAAAGAAGTTAACATCCCGACGGATTACTATTCCAAAGTGACTTCCAAGCACGTAATGCAGGAGAAGAAGCACGAGGCGAAGCCCGTGTTCGAGAACGCGTTGAAAACAAAGCGCGCTTACTACGAACACCCGCTCAAATTCAAGGGCAAGGCGAAGGTCGTTGCCGCTAAGAACGGCCTCGTAGCCCTTGACTCAACGCTATTCTATCCGGAAGGCGGAGGGCAATGCGCGGACCACGGGTTCATAAACAAGAAGCAGGTGACCGACGTTCAAATTTCACACGGGGTAATCGTTCACTCGGTTAAAGGCGAATTCAAGAAAGGTGAAACAATTGAATTGGAAGTGGACGAGGAGCGGCGCGACGCCATAACCAGCCACCACACGGCAACGCACGTTCTCAATGCTTGCGCGCGCAGCGTGCTAGGCAACCACGTATGGCAGTGCGGCAGCCGCAAGGATTCAAATGAAGCGCACCTTGACGTGACGCACTACGAGAAGCCGTCTTGGAAGCAAGTAAATGAAATCGAGGCACTCGCAAACAAGTTCATCCGCGAAGGGCACTCAGTGAAACTCAAGGAAATGGACCGCAGCGCCGCCGAGAAGGAATACTCGTATCGCATCTACCAGGGAGGCGGGGCAATTGGAAAGCGCATTCGCATAATCGACGTGGATGGAATCGACGTGGAAGCGTGCGGAGGACTGCATAAGTCCAATACTAGTGAAATCGGCTGCTTCAAAATAATAGGCGTTGAGCAAGTGCAGGACGGAGTCACGCGCTTCCGTTACAAGGCAGGCCCGGCCGCCGTGGAATTCATTCAAAACGAGGAAGCCCTTATTCGAGATGCTTGCATTGAACTCAAAGTCCCGAAGACGGACTTGGTTAAAGGCATAAACAAGCTCTTCAACGATTGGAAGGAACGCGGCAAGCAACTCGAGAAGCTGCAGAAGAAAGCGGCGGCGGGCTTGTGCGCCGAATTGTGCGGGGAAGCAAAGAGCGCACTCATTGAAAAAGAGCTGCCTTTGGGCGCTAGGCTGCTCGAGAAAGTCGCCCTTGAATTATCGGAGAAGGGAATGGACGCAATACTCTCTAACATGGATGGATTCATCGTTGCAACGACCGCGAAGAATAGCAAGCGCGATGCAATCGAGCTACTCAAAAAAAGCGGTGCTAAAGGCGGCGGCACTAAAAACTTCGCGCGCGGGAAGAAATCATAATTGCAAGTCGCTATCGTGGGGCGCGCGCCCGAGGCCGAATGAGCCGTCATAAAACAAGCTCATGTTACCCTTGCTTCGCTTTGCTCCCTTTGCCGAGCCTCGCGGAAAACGCTTGCTAATCCAACTCAATGGTTCAACGCGTTCGCCCGTTTCCATTGCATGCTCGTTCAACGCGCGCGTCACTAGCGACTTCATTTTTTTTCGCTCGTGCTCGGGGCCGGTCAACCGATAGGTAAACTCAGTATTGTTGCGCTTGCAAACGCGGAGCGCCCACTTTAACTTGTCAATCACTCCTAGCGTCGTTAGAAAAGCGCGCCTTTCCACGTCTCCACGGAGGGCTTTTTTTGCTTCCGCAGTCGGCTTGGAGCGCACTCGCGCCTTTAATTCTTCTTGCTTTCCTCCACGGGTTTGGTTGAGGAAGCGCGCTAAGTGGTGTGCGTCAACTGAAACCACTAAGCCGTCGAGGCCGCGCATCTTGGACTCCAATTCTTCCTCGCTCTTGACTCCACTCAGCCCCCAGAACCCATAGACCTCGGCGTTCTGAAAATGCTCTTTCAAAGCTTTTGAAAATTCCCCTACTCGCGGGTGCGCTAGGGGTTCACCGGCTCCGGCGAGGATTATCATTCGCGGGTCGGCCCCGTGCCCGGCCAGCGTATTGATTGCCGCTTTCAACTTAGCGGCAGACATGTGCTTCACTTCACCCGAAGCGGCTTGAACGCACTGCCTACAACCCAGTTCGCAGCCGCGGCTCGGCTCGACTATCAGCACGTGCAGTTCCCGCGCGCGTTCGGCCAATCCAATCTCTCGGCCGCTCATTTTTCGGCCCCGGGGACAAAAAAGCTGACCAAGCCGTCATGAAACAGGTTTAGGATGCTATTCGAAGAAAAATTCAAGTCGTGCCCCCGTGGAAACAGCTTGTTTTTCGAGCCTTCATCAAATTCCAGGAATTGGCTGTAAGCCTTATCCAAAGAATCCGATAACCCTTTCTTTAATTCGCGTTGTTCTGCTTCCGAGCCAACGAGCTTGATTTCCACGTTGAACCGCGGATTCTCTTCCCTGTGGATTGCTTGAGCCCGCAAGGCCCACAATGCCCTCTTGCCTAATTCATTGAAGGCTTCTTTGTCACTGGAAAATCCTTTCCTCTTTTTCAAGGCCTCTACATGGTCGCGATCCAGCGACAGCACTACTTTGTCAAGGTGGCGGGTCTTTCGTACGAACTCTTCCTGGCTTTCAACGCCGCTGAACCCGTGGTATAATATTTGAACTGCTTTAGGGTGGCGGCTGCGTAGTAATTCAACTATCCTCTCGAACTTTGGGTTGGCTATCGGCTCACCCCTGTGCTCGTGAGTAATGATTTTAGGCTTTAATTGCGGGTGATTGGCATGCAACTCATCCAAAGAACGCATTAAAGTCTTAACGCTCAAAAACTTTTTTTCCCTTGGGACCGCGTCCCCGTAAACGCAATTCTCGCATTGATTATCACAGCCGATGGTCGGTTCGACTGCGAGCTGTACTACGCTCTTCGGTTTCGCTTCCAATCTTTCGCTGGTGCGAGCTTCAATCATCAAATAAATTAGGGCAAAAGAAAATAAAAAGTAGAGTGCCGGTGGAGGGAATTCCACGAAGCCCTTTCCAAAGGAAAGAGTTTCAATTTGAACCCTCGACTTCCAGGTTGCACAACCGTGCAAAGCCGCATTAGACCTTGAGCTGCGGTTTTTATGAGTCTGGCGCTCTAGCCAACTGAGCTACACCGGCGCGAATTAAGAACGGGTAAGCGTGGAATAAAAAGAATTTGGTTGAAAGGAATAAAAGACAGTTACACCAAGACTTAGTTTAATGGACTTGCTCGCTTCGCTTTGCACTTGGATTGACGTGTACTATTACTTCGCGCTGGCATTGTTCACGCTCATTGCCTTAACGCGGTTCGAGCGCAAGAAAGTGTTCGTGATCGCCTTGTTCCTCGCCGTAATCTTATCCGTGGGGGCAAAACAATTCTACGGCTTGGACCGGCCTTGCGCCGGCGAGGATTGGTGCCCGGACTCTTACGGGTTCCCCTCCATTCACTCCACTATAACGAGCGTGTTCCTCGTCGCTTCCCTCGGCTCCTCCTGGATATTCTTATTCATACCCGCGAGTGCTCTCGTTGCGTATTCCAGGGTTTGGCTGGGCGTGCACTCGGTGCCGCAAGTGATGGCCGGGCTCGCCATGGGCGCGGTCGCTTACTTTGCGGTTTACGCATTACTCGAGCACTTCAAGGATAATAAATTAGTCAAAAAGCACAGGTTATTGAAATGAGTTTAGAGCACAGGCGGCAAGTAATACACGTTTTCTACGGCCTCGCGATGATACTCGCCGGCGTAGGCGCGGGCGAAGAATTCCTCGTGAACGCACTAATGGGCGTGTTCTTCCTCGGGTTATTCATAATCGGCTCGTGGACCATCGGCATCCGCCCGGGCTTCATCGCTTTCTTCTTGGAAGCGTTCGAGCGAAAGAACGCAAAATTCCCGGGGCAAGGCGCCTTGATGTTCGTCACCGGAGCGTTATTCCTAGCATTGTTCTCTCCCGAACTAGAATTCACCCTGGCGGTAATAGCAATACTCGCTTTCGGTGACGGATTCGCAACGCTCGCCGGCGTTGCCGGAAACCATCGCTTATCATTCAACGAGAAGAAAACCTGGGAAGGAGTCATCGGCTTCTTCTGCGCGGGAGCCGTTGCCGCGGGATTCTTCCTTCCATTGGGAACCGCTTTATTCTACGCTGCTTTATTGAGCATCGTGGAAGCAGTGGACTTCCCGGCGGACGACAACGTGATGATACCGTTAACCGCAGTGTTCTTCCGCTCTTTCCTTGGTGTTTGAATTGACTGGAAAAATAATCGTCATTGAAGGCCTCGACGGCACCGGCAAGAAAACTCAAGCGAAGCTCCTCGTCGAGAAAATGGGCGCGGAGTACCTAGCCTTCCCGGATTACGAGTCCCCGTTCGGAAAACTCGTGGCAATGCACTTGAAAGGCGAACTCGGCTCGCTCGACGAAGTCACGCCGGAAGCCGCTTCACTGTTGTACGCTGCGGACCGCTACCAAAAGAAAGCGGAAATCGAGGCGAAAATTAGAGAAGGAAAAACACTCGTAATTGACCGTTACTCGCAAGCGAGTTACGGCCATCAAGCAGGTAAGTTTGGCGAAGCCGAGCAAAGAGTAGAGTTCGTCGCGTGGTTGAAGCAAATGGAATCCCGCTTGCCGAAGGCGGACGCAATTGTTTTCCTTGACCTGCCCGTGGAAGCTTCGGCTAAGCTGCGCGAGGGGCGCGAGGCAAAGCACGAGGGGCGCGACTTGAACGAGGAGAGCGAATCACACTTGAATGATAGCCGGACTGCTTACCTTGAGGCGGCCGAGCGCGAGGGCTGGATAGTAATCAACTGCTCGGCTAACGAAGGAATTCGTTCAGTGGAAGACATTCACGCTGAAATCATGGGCGCGCTTAGTGAAAACAAAGTAATTTAATAAAAGCAAGTTTAGTTCGATTAAGGAACACTTATATTTGCAAGCAGCCTTAACTACTAGTGCGCATAAAAATCAAAAAAGGAAAGCAAAAAGAGCTCATAGTAAGCGTAAAACAAACTCGGGCTTGGACTTGGAAAACGCTAGCAAAAGAACTGGAAGTTTCAGAAGGCTATTTGAAGAATGAATTAGCTAAGGAAAAAAGAACCCTCTCTGAAAAAATATTCAAAAAATTAAACGCGCTTAGCAACAAAAAATATTCTAGCCAAATAGAAGCAAAGCTATCCGACAATTGGGGGCGAAGAAAAGGAGGAGAAAAAGGCAAGGGAAAACGATTACAAATTATCCCGATTAAAACAAAAAAAAACCCGTCATTGGCCGAGGTAATGGGAATTATTCTAGGGGATGGAAGCTTATACTACTCTGAAAAATTCGCCGCCTACCAATTGAGAATAAGCGGTCACAAGTTTGACGATGAAGCGTATTTTCTTAAAATAGTTAAACCACTTTTCGAGAAGGTTTTTTTGGTTAAATTTTACATTAAAAAAAGCAAAAAACGCAAGTCCATCTGGCTTTGCGTACAAAGAAAAGATGTCTTCGTAACCGTCGAATCGCTTGGTTTCCCACATGGAAATAAAAAAAAGAATAGGGTACGGATTCCTTTTTGGATACGTAAAAACAAAAAATTAATGCGGGCATGCATTAGAGGAATTTTTGATACGGATGGTTCAGTGTATCCTAAAAGTAAGAATCATAAGTTTTCAGCGTTATGGATTAAATCAGGGATACCTAGCCTCTTAGAAGATATCGTTCATGCCCTAAGAACATTAGGCTATTCACCACACGTTTGGAAAGGCAACGGCACCCCGTACGCGTGTATTTACAAAAAAGAAGATGTTTTTCGGTTTGCAAGAGAAGTAGGGTTTAATAATCAAAAGCATCAGAAAAACTTCGTTAAATTTGCTCCAGTCGTCTAGTCCGGTCAAGGGCCTTCTACTCTTTTGAAGGGGGTTCGCCGATAGGACGCAGGACTCTCAGCACTTTTTTACCTGCGGGCAAAAACCTGCACTAAAAAGTCGGGGAAATCCTGTAACCCGGGTTCAAATCCCGGCCGGAGCACTCTAATATTTTTCTTCAGCCCACTTCGGGTTCTTGGTCAAACCCTTGATTTTCCTTTTCAACTTCGGCTTCGCGTGTTTGAGTGCTTCCTTTAATAATTCGTCATGCGTTGAGTTCCCGCTTTTAACGAGTGACTTGATGTGGTCAAGAACTCCTTGCGCGCGAACCCGTGATGGCAAACTGGACCCGAAGACAACAAATAAATCCAAGTCAAAAGGCTTTACCTTCCCGCGCAGCATTTTGTAAAAGTCCTCGCACTCCGCTGAATAACCGGCATTCGCGAGTTTTGTAGAGTATTCTATTATTCGGCGGTTGGTTTCCGGAGAATAATCTAAATCCGTTAATTTAGAGCCCTTATGCGACCCGTACAGTTCCATAACCTTGACTAGGTCCCCTGCTTTTGCTTTTCCGTGAAAACCATTCGCGTCCCCCTCGGAGAGCCGGTGCATGAACATTTTCGGCAGAGGAATTCCCGCTTTGCGAAAATCATGCATTGCCTGCGAGAATTTGTCAGCAGTGTTATTGGCCCACTTTTGATCCTTAAACACTTTAACCGCCACGCGCAAATTACGGCGCTTTCCGCCTTCGCTTTCGAACTTCAAGCGACCTTGGTAAACCCTTCCGAAGAAAGATTCCCACTCCCCGCCGCTAAAGCACACGGGTTCGTTATTTTCCCCAGTAACCAAGTGGACCCGCTCGACTTTCGCTCTCTCCCACTGTTCAGTCATCTTGAATCTTCTCGAATAACGGCGCGACGCCTTTCAATTCTTTCGGTTGGAACGCGTTCGCGTCCCACTTCGCCTCAAGGCCGAGCATGCTTAAAGCACGCGCGGTTGACTCTGGGAGAATCGGGTTGAGTGCAATGCTCAAGGCGTAAACCGCGCGCGTCGAGTTGTACAAAACTGTTTGCGCTTGGCCCGGCGATTCCTTGATGAGCTTCCACGGGGCGCGGTCATTAAAGTACTTGTTCGCCTTGCCCGCGAACGCCATGCACTCTTCGAGGGCGCGCTTGAAGTCCACTGCGTCGTATTGTTTTGCAACGCGCGCGAGCAACTCGTCGGTTTCCCTTTCAAATGCATTGTCTTCTTCGGTTGACTCTCCTTTCGCGGGAACTACTCCACCTTCCTTGTTTACTATGAAGGATAAGGAGCGGTGCACGAAATTTCCGTAAGCGTCCACGAGCTCCTTGTTCACTTTTTCTTTTAATTCATCCCAAGTGAAGTTCACGTCCGCAGTTGAATTCGGCGTTATCGCGGTGAGGTAATACCGCACGTAATCAGACGGCAATTTAATGTCTTCCAGTAAGATGAATCGGCCGCGGCTCTTGCTCATCTTCTGCCCGGCCATGTTCAAGTGGCCGCGCGTCGGAATGCGCGCGGGAATGGAGTATCCTCGCGCGTGGAGCATGGTAGGCCAGAACAGGTAGTGGTGGTACACGATGTCCTTGCCGATGAAATGGGTTATCCTGCAATCTTCGTTCTGCCACCAATCCGATAATTGCGCGTTGTTCGCTTTGCACCATGCGAGCGTCGAGGAGGCGTACCCGATGGGCGCGTCGAACCACACGTAAAAGAATTGGTTTTTCCTGCCCGGAATCGGGATTCCAAAGTACGGCCCGTCGCGCGTGACGTCCCAATCCTTCAAGTCGGAGAGCCAATTCTTCACGTAATTCACTACGTCGGATTGTAATTCGGGCTTTGCTAGCCACTCCTCAAGGAACGGCTTGAATTCGGATAGCTTGAAGAACAAGTGCTTTGACTCCTGGCGCTCGGGGACGGCTCCGCACACGGAGCACTTCGGCTCGATGAGATCGGTTGTAGAATAAGCCTTCCCGCAGGACTCGCAAGAGTCGCCGTACTGCTCTTCAGCCCCACAAAAAGGGCACTTGCCTTTAACGTAACGGTCGGGTAGCACGCGGTCGCACTTCGGGCAATAAGTTTGCTGTATCAAGCGCTCTTCAAAGAGCCCTTTCTCGTTCAGCGTCTCGTAGAACTCCTTGGTTAACTCGTGGTTTTCGGGCGAGTGCGTATAGTAAAAGCAATCGAATTCCACGCCCATCTTGGCGAAATCCTTGGCGTGCTTCTTACGGAAGCGCTTCACGAACTCTTCAGGCTCTATTCCCGCCTGCTCTGCTTTGAATTGAATGGGCGCGCCGTGCTCATCGGTAGCGCAAACGAATAGCGATTCTCGCCCGACGAGTTTGCAGTAACGAGAGTACTCGTCCGCGGGGAGGTAAGTGCTCATGAGATGCCCTAGGTGTAGTTCCCCGTTCGCGTACGGCAAAGCCGCGGTGATTAATTCCTTCAATGCAAAGCACCTCTCCGATAATCTTTAAAGGGTAAAGATCGTATTAATTCTAGGCAATAAGGCATATTTTAATCTATTATACTGTTTTATGAGCTAGATAATTTTAAGTAATTTTTGAGGTGGAGTAAATACCATGAACACACAATTAGGTGGACAAGTAGTAGTATTGCCGGAGGGCAGCCAGCGCATTCTAGGCAGGGATGCCCAGCGAACTAACATCGCCGTTGGCCACGCGGTAGCTAGCGCCGTGAAGAGCACGCTAGGCCCCCGTGGAATGGACAAGATGATGGTCTCCGAGTTGGGAGACATCGTGATTACTAATGACGGGGCGACCATACTCCAAGAAATGAACGTGGAGCACCCTGCCGCGAAGATGATGGTGGAAATCGCGAAGACGCAGGACGAGGAAGTAGGAGACGGCACCACGACCGCGGTAGTCCTCGCAGGTGAACTCTTGAAGAAGTCCCTGGACCTCCTCGACCAAAACATTCACGCTTCTACCATAGTAGCGGGCTACAATAACGCGGCGCGCCAATCCATTAAGGACTTGGCGGAGTGCGGCGAGAAAGTCTCGCTCTCGGACACAAAGAAACTAGAGCAAATCGCGGGAATCAGCATGGGCTCGAAAACAGTCGCGTCCGGAGAAGAAGTTAAAGCGCATTTGTCCGGCCTCGTCGTGTCGGCCGTGAAGAAAGTCGCTGAGAAGTGTGATGACGGCTACTTGATAGACAAGGACTTTGTTAAAATCGAGAAGAAGCAAGGCGGTGACGTTAGCCAAACCTCGCTCATTAACGGAGTGCTCATTGACAAGGAAGTAGTTCACCCGGGAATGCCCAAGCGCATTGAAAAAGCGAAAATCGCTTTAGTGGACACCGCACTTGAAATAGAGAAGACGGAGACGGACGCGCGCATTAACATTAACTCACCCGAGCAAATGACTGCTTTCCTAGCGCAGGAAGAGCAAATGCTCAAAACGATGGTTGAGAAAGTAAAGAAAAGCGGTGCGACCGTGCTCTTCTGCCAGAAAGGAATTGACGACTTAGCCCAGCACTACCTCGCGAAGGCGGGCGTGCTCACGGTTCGCCGCGTAAAGAAGAGCGACATGGAGAAGCTATCTAAGGCGAGCGGCGCGCGCATTACCACGACGCTGGATGATTTGGGCGCCGAAGACCTTGGAAAGGCGGGCGTTGTAGAAGAGCGCAAGATAGCCGGAGAGCAAATGGTTTTCGTAGAGGACTGCAAGGAGCCCAAGAGCGTTACCATTCTCGTGCGCGGGGGCACCGAGCACGTTGTTGACGAGGCTGAACGCGCTATTGTCGATGCTTTAGGCGCGGTTTCCAGTGCTGTTGAAGACGGCCAATTCGTCGTGGGCGGAGGAGCCATTGAAATGGAGCTCGCCATGCGATTACGCAAGCACGCAATAGCCGTTGGCGGCCGCGAGCAACTGGCGATTCAAGCTTTTGCGGACGCACTCGAAATAATCCCCCGTACTCTCGCCGAGTCCGCGGGAATGGACGCGATTGACACTCTCGTGGACTTGCGCTCCAAGCACGAGAAGAAAGGCTTGAATTACGGCGTGAACGTTTACGGTGCGAAGGTCGCTGACTTGTCATCTAAGGTCGTCGAACCCGCGAAGGTAAAAAAGCAAGCCATTCAATCCGCGAGTGAAGTCGTTGAAATGATTTTACGAATCGATGATATCATCGCCGCCAAAGGGCACCCTCCGGCACAAGGAGGAGCTCCCGGCGGAATGCCTCCGGGAATGGACTTCTAGTGAAATGAGTAAATTCATTAACTAAGCAAACCTTCGAGGTTTGCGAAGCCCGCAACGCCAACAGGCGTTGCCGGGGGTAGTCGCCTTCGTTCCTGAAGCGAGCGCAGATGCCGTACGGAGAGCTTTAAAGGAAGCAGGAGCCGGCTCAACAAACAACTATTCGGGTTGCTCTTTTTCAACCAAGGGCATTGGCAGGTTCACTCCATTGGACAACGCTAACCCCGCTATAGGCGAAGTCGGGCGCGACGAGGCGGTTATTGAAGAGCGCATTGAAACGTTTTGCCTTAAGAGTGAATTAGGCCGCGTTATCGCGGCGGTTAAAGCAGCGCACCCGTACGAGGAACCGGTAATCGAAGCGTACCCACTCATTTGAATCGAGCGGACTTGCGAGTTCACCTCTCTCGCAGTCCACGCTCGGACTGCTCGATAAAGAGTTATTAATCAGTTTTCACTGGATAATTATTACACTATGGTTGAAATAAACTTTTTAGGGCACTCAACATTCTTGTTGAAGTGGGACAACAAATCAGTCCTAACGGACCCTTGGCTCGTCTCCAGGCCGCGCGAAGTGCGGCGCTTGGTGCCGCCGGCTGCAACGCAAGAGAAAATACGCAAGCTCGACTTGATACTAATCAGCCACGAGCACTTCGACCACTGCGACCCTTACGACGTCACGATGATTAGCGGGCGCACTTTCGCGCACATAGTGGCGCCGCAAGACACGCTAGGCCACTTAAAGAACGTTAACCCGCGGTTGAAGGTGAGCGTTCGCGAAGGCGACTCTTTCTCTCTGAATGGAATCGACTTGACTGTAACGCCGGCTAAGCACCCGCAAAGCACTTACCCCGTGGGCTACTTGTTGAAGGCGGGCGGCAAAACGATTTACTTCGCCGGGGACACTTACGATTACTACGACATGCTCAACATCGACGCGGACCTCGCCATCCTTCCAATAGGAGGCACCTTCACAATGGATTCCCTAGGCGCGGTGAGCGCGCTAAAGAAGATGCGAGCCAAATACGTAGTCCCGATGCACTACAATACTTTCCAGCGCATTCAAACCGACCCATTAGACTTCGCGCGCCGGGTTGAAGAGCATACTAAGACGCAGCCGGTGATTCTACGCCCGGGCGAACGCTTTGAAATCTAATTCCCAACAAGTGACAAAACGCCTTTAAAGGGGAATAATCCTTATTTAGTCCGACTAACACTCAAAAGGTGGTTTAATTTGATTATCGGAGGAAAAGTGAATTCGGTTCAGGCTAAGAAGCTCAAGGAAGAGCAAGCCCAGGGCTTGAGCGTTAACATGGACGTTAAAGGCGTTACCGAGGAAGGCGGCAAGCTCGTAGTCGAGTACGAGTACACGATTAAGTACGAGCCGGGAGTCGCCGAAATGGTCATAAAAGGCGTGGTTTACGCGCAAGAGGACGAAGCGTCCCGCAAGGCAGTCTTAAAGGAGTGGAAGGAGAACAAGAAGCTCATTCCCTCGTTCGCGGAGGACGCGTTAACCGCCGTGAATTACTCGGCGACCAGCACGGGCACGCTCTTATCGTACTGCATTGGCCTAGGCGCTCCGTTAAACATTCCCCGCATTCGCGTAGAGGAAAAGGAAGGCGGAAAGCCGGCCGCGTGAAAAAACTCTTTCTAGGTAAGTAGGGAGCTCGCGCTCCCTCTTTTTTTTTTAAAATAAAAAAATTAGCGGGCCCTGGTTTCAGCCGGTGTCCATCACTAAGTTAACTTGTCCAGTGCCGCAAGGTATGGTCTGGCCGATTATGATGTTCTCGGCGATTCCGGTCAGCGCGTCAGAATCGTTTGCAATGCAGGCGTTCACTAAGTGCTTCGCCGTCTCTTCGAACGCGGCGCGCGCGATGATTGACGCTTTGTTTCCTGCGAGGCCGTGCCTGCCGACGCTCTTGATTGAGCCGACTGCGGTCATCGCGTCGGCGATGAGTAAAATGTGCGCCGGGTCAACCGGAATTGCTTGAGCTTTAAGGACCTTCGTAATCTCGAGGATCATGGAATTGCGTGCGGCGTCGATACCCAGCACGCGGTTGATTTCCTGCATGTCGTTCGTTACCGTTAACTCGCCGTTCACTTCCGGAAGCTTTAAGACTTCCTCGAAGTTCGAGCCGTCCGTTCCAATCGTAATCTCTTTTTTCTTCTTGTCCTCGATTAGGATGGCGCGGTTGATTCCGGGTATGCCCTTCAAGTGGAGTTCACGGAGCGCGTTCGTCATCTTGCGGATGTTCTTGAGGGTGTCCTTCTTAGAGCGGATGGTAATCACGTTGCCGTTCTGCTTGTACTGCGGATGCACTTCCTCGATGCGCTTGACGACTTGGTGCTCTGTGAGAGAGCGCTCGCGGAGCGCGGTCTTGTCGAGCTCGATTACCACGACTTTCTTGTCGAAGTCCTCGTTAATTGAAGCAATCTTATCCAGGGTTATCTCTTCAATGGAAGCTGCTACTTTCTTTGCCTTATTCCAGTCATGGTACTGCCTCTTCAAGTGGATTTCCATGACGGGCTTTTTAGGAACCTTGCGTGCGTCGACCAGCTCGACGAGGCGCGTGAATCCTAGTTGCGCCAGAGAGGCTACGCCCGCGTAGTGGAAAGTGCGGAGGGTCATTTGTGTGCCGGGCTCGCCGATGCTCTGCGCTGCAACAACTCCGACCGGCTCACCGTAAGCCAGCTTGCCGCCGGCAGTGTGCATTCCATTATTATAATTAACTTGTATCAGATTGCCTTCCGCGTCGCGAACGCTCCCGTCCTCGCAAGCAACGAAGTCCAGTAACGCGTTAACTAGGCGGCGCTGCATGTAACCAGTCTTCGCTGGGTTAACACCCTTGTCGACTACGCTGTCACGCCCTCCTGCAGCGTGGAAGAAATACTCGAACGGGTTCAAACCGTCCTTGAACGAGTGGTGCACGAAGCCGCGGGCCTCGTCTCCTAAGTCGTTCTGCTTGAAGTGCGATAGTAAGCGGCGTTGGTAACCGCTGGTCGGGCGCTTTCCACGCACGGCTTGCTGGCCGACCATGCCACACATCTGCGTTACGTTAATGGACTTGCCCTTGCCGCCGGACTGCGCCATGAGTACTGCGGAGTTATGGTTAAGGATTTTGCCGTTCTCGAAAGGCACCTTCGCAAAGTGAATGTGCTTCTTGATTACCTGCCAAGTGTGATACCTAGTCCCTTCGAGGAGCTGCATTGTCTTCTCTTCAAATGTCTCGCGCCGGCTCTTCCCGGGTAAGTGTTGCAAGCGGCCGGAACGCAGCTGCTTGACCAGCTTCTCCAGCTCGTGCATGCCTTGGTCGTAAACGCCCTTGATTTCATCGAGCGCTTCTTGCGGCAAAGCGTAATCGTTCAAACTCAACGAGAAGCCGTAAGTAGTCATGAAGCGGCATGAAGCTCGGCTCACCCCGTCAAGGTACTCCCGTGCAACATCCGGGCCGAACTCAATGAAGATTTGTTTTAATAATACCCGGCCTGCGTTACCGTCGATAACGCCTTGCACGAGCTTGCCTTTCTTAATGACGCACTTCTCGTGCGCCTTATTCTCGAATTCCATTGATAATCCTTCGGGTAGGAACCGGGAATATAATTCGGACCCGGTAATCGTTGACTTTAGCGCGCTCTTAGCATCATCAATGCCGGAGAAGGTAAGCAAGTCGATTGCTTCCGCCTTGTCGATTATCGTTTCGGGCTGCGTCAACAAGTAAGTCCCGGTGATTTGATCTAGTTCAAGCCCTATAATTGAACGGCCGTCGCGAGGCGATATGATTTGATTTTGCACTTTCATGAGGATTTCCGCCTCACTCTGAGCCTCCTCATTCTGGGGAACGTGAATGTTCATTTCATCCCCGTCGAAGTCCGCGTTGTACGGCTTGCAATCACAAATGTTAAAGCGCAGGGTCTTACCCGGCAACACTTTTACTTCATGGCACATCATGCTCACTCTGTGGAGCGACGGCTGGCGGTTGAAGATAACCAAATCGCCGTCCGTTAGTTGGCGCTCGATGCGGTAACCCGCTTCGATTTCCTCGAGCACTTCATCAAGGTTCGTAGACGTGATCTTCTTGCGTCGGCCGTCCGAGCGAATCACGTAATTAATTTTATTCGGGTTGGCGCGAATGAATTCGCAAACGCTCTTCTTGTTCCACTCCGTAACGTTAATCGGGAGCGTTAACTCCGCGGCCATCTCCTCGGGAACGCCGAGTTGGTTTATGCTAAGCGTCGGGTCCGGAGAAACAACGGTGCGCCCGCTGTAATTAACGCGCTTGCCGGACAAGTTATACCTGAACCTGCCTTCCTTGCCCTTCAACCGCTGGAATAGCGTCTTGAGTTGGCGGCCCGAACGATGCCTAGCCGGGGGAACGCCGGAAGTCTCGTTGTTAAAGTAAGTGGTAACGTGGTACTGCAAAAGCTCCCACAAATCCTCGATGATTAACTGCGGAGCGCCAGCGTCAATGTTTTCTTCAAGGCGCTGGTTGATGCGGAGGATGTCCACGAGCTTGTGAGTCAAATCGTCCTCGGAACGCTCTCCGGTTTCAAGGGTAATGGACGGGCGCACGGTAACCGGAGCGACTATCAGCGCCGTGAGCACTAGATTCTCCGGGCGAATGGCAACGCCTAAATGCTTGAGGTCTGCGTCACTGATGCGCTCGAGGCGCTCGCGCACCTCGTTCGGCAAGAGCTTGCGCTTTTCCTCGTAAAAACTCGTTGGCTTAATGAACTTAATCTTGATTTGTTCTGCGCTGCAATGCGGGCAAGCCTTAGCAAGTGAAACCTTGGTTATCGTGGACTTAGGGTTCAGCACTCGGCCGCACTCCCTGCAAGTCGCCTTCAACAAAGCGTAAACGGCCTTGCCGAAGCTCGCGTGAACGACCGGGCGCGCCAGCTCAATGTGGCCGGAGTGACCCGGGCAATCCTTCATTCGGTTACCGCAAGTCCTGCACTTCAAACCCGGGTCGATGACTCCCAAACGCTGGTCCGCAAGGCCGCTACTAATCGGGTAGCCGTCCTCATCGTAAGTATCAGCAACGGTTACCTTCACCGCACTCATCTTTCGAACTTGCTCGGGGGAAAACACCGAGAACGTTATGGAGTCAATCGCCTTCACTTTTTATTCACCACGAAAACATTCAATAAAGCGCCGAGCACGGTGAAGATTGAAGCCCACACCACGCCGGACACTAACGAAGAAACATAAAACAAGGGTTGAGAGTAAACAATCAAGTCAAAGGAAGCGCCGCCGAATAACGGGACGAACGAGTACAAAGCAGGCAAGAGTAAGTCCAAGCACGCCACGACGAAGGCAAGGGAAACGCTAGCCAGGAAGAGCTTTCGAATCTTAGGCTCGAAGTGGTTTGCAACAAAATACCCTGCAGCCAATAAAACCGCGTAAGAAGCAAGCGAGTAAGCCGTTTCAACGCGGAACAACAAGTTCACGGGCATCGAAAGCAAGCCTAGCCACGCGAACGCGTAACTCAAACCCGCCTTAACGACGAACGCGCCGAAAGCCACGGCTAGCACCAAGTGCAAGCCGCCTAGGCAGCGCTCTTTTGCTTTCTTCCTCGCCATTAAATTCTCAACCCTTATCCTTCAAATTCAACTGGGGGTACAACCCGATTGAGGACATTTCATCCAACAACAACTTGAACGCGTAACTCATCTCTACCTCATCTATCTTCGACGAGTCACAGAACGAGCAACGGCGCTTGTTCTTCAAGCGGTCGTAAAACGCAATGCGCCCGCAATCCGCACAAATGAGCTCGACGGTCTTGTCACTCGAGTCAATCATGCGCTCCTTCAAGAGAGAAGCGGCACCGAAGCCGATGAAACAATCACGCTCCATTTCCCCGAGGCGCAAGCCGCCCTCTCGTGCACGCCCTTCGGTGGGTTGGTGCGTGAGCATTTGCATCGGGCCGCGCGAGCGAGCGTGCAGCTTCAAGCCGACCAAATGGTGCAGCCTCTGGTAATAAATTACGCCTATGAACACTTTAGCGCGCAACTTCCTGCCGGTCTTCGGGTCGTATAATACTTCCTCTCCGGTGGGCCTGAATCCGCGCTTCTCTAACTCGACCTCGAACTCTTCCTGCTTGCTGCCGGAGAACGCCGCGCCGTCCTTCACCTCGCCGACATTCGCGGCCGCTTTGGCCCCGAGCATTTCAAGCAAGTGCCCGGCGGTCATACGGCCGGGGATAGCGTGCGGGTTAATCATTAAGTCGGGTACTATGCCGTCCCTGGTGAACGGCAACTCGTGCTGCGGCACGACTAAAGAAATTACTCCCTTCTGCCCGAAACGCGAAGCGAATTTGTCCCCGATCTCGGGCACGTTCACGTTCCTAACGCGAACCTTAATCCTCTTGTTCCCGCTCGTCGTCTTGCTGAGAATTACCGCGTCCACTATGCCCGTCTCGTTCGAGCGGCTCGTAACGCTGGACTCGCGGCGTTTCTCACTCTCAACGTCGAGAGCGCTGATTTCCTTGAGGAAACGCGGCGGGGAAGTCTTGCCTACTAACACTTCATTCTTTCCAATGGGCGTTTCCGGGTCAACGACTCCGTCCTCATCCAAGTGAACGTACGCTTCCGGCCCCAAGTAATTCTGGACGAATTCCTCGGGAACACCGAATTTATCGCGCTGCCCGCCGGGGTACCTGCGCTCTTCCGACTTGTAAGTGCGGAAGAAAGCACTCCTCGAAAGGGCGCGCTCTATGCCAGAGCGGTTCATTACGATTGCGTCGTTAGTGTTAAACCCGTCAAAAGAAAACACGGCGACCACTAAGTTCTGCCCGCTAGCGCGCCGCTCATTATGCATCATCGAATAAACCGCGCTTTGAATCAACGGCTTTTGCGGGTAGAATAACAAGTGAGCCCGCGTGTCCGTTCGCAAGTTGTAATTCGCCGCGTACAAACCCAAGCTCTGCTTAGTGTGCTGCGCGGCCATGAGCACGCGGGGAGCCATGTTATACTCCGGGAAAGGGAGCTGCGCTGAAGCGTAGCCGAGGATGCCCGTCGGGTCCAACTCCAAGTGAGTGTGGCCTCCTTCGGTAAGCGCGTCCTCATACAATGCCACGAAAGCGTTCTCTTCCTCCTCGGAATCCAAGTACTCTATTAAACCGTTCTTAACCAAGTCACTCCACTGTAATTCGCCGCGCTTAACGCGCTCCACGTGCTCCGGGGTGACCATCGGCTTGCCGTCTTTTACTACTATAAGCGGCCTAACCGCGCGCCCCTCATCCGTGTTAATAAAAATCTCGTTAGTCGCGCGGAAGAACGCCACGTTCACTCCGGACTCCAATTCGCCGAGGCGGCGGCGCTCTCGCACTTCGCCCGCCAACTTCTCGCCGTTAGAGTGGAAGCCCACGAATCGTCCATTCAAAAAAATGCTCGCTTTTTGCTTTTTCATAAGTTCATCGAGACCCCCATCTTCTTGATTTCGCGTTCAACCTTAAATTCGTCAACGCCCGGTGAAACCTCGCAGAACAAAGCCATATTGCGAATCAAACCACAATTCGGCCCTTCAGGCGTCTCGTTCGGGTCCAATCGGCCCCAATGAGTGCCGTGCAAGTCACGCGCCTTGTAATGAGGGTGCTTCTTCGCCAAAGGCGAGGTAACCCTCCGAATGAACGAAATCGACGCAATGTAATTATAACGGTCGAGCACTTGGCAAACCCCGGTGTGCCCGCCGACCCAATTACCCGTAGCCATGGAATACTTCAAGCGGTCACTCAAAGCGTCCGGCCTGACAATAGCGAACAAGCTCATCTTCCTGCCGCGCACGTTCGCGCGCTCGGTTTGGTAAGCAACGTCCTTAACGAAGAACTGGAACGCGTAACGGAACAACTCACCCATCAAGCGCCCCGCCACCTTCAGCCTCTTGTTAGCGTAATGGTCCTTATCCTCGACCGGCCTCTTCTTAGCCGCAACGAACACCGCGCGCTCGGTCATGCGGCACAAGTAATACGCCTTCGCCAGGCGGTCCTTGGGCTCGACCCCGATGTGCGGCAGCAAGTAACGGTCTAATAATAATTCAGCGCGCTTGCACTGATACTCCTCGGGCTGCCCGGGAGCCGCGCGCTTTCCAATAGTCGCGATTGCCGTCGGGCGGTTCCTGGACTCGTCCAGCTCCAAATTCAATAAAATATCATTCCTAACTTCCTTCGCATCCGCGAACGCGTTGAGAATCCGCTCGTCACTCGACAACCCGAGCGCACGCAAAATCATGACGATTTCAAGAGAGCGGTTATACGACGGCATGGAAACGCCCATTGCTCCGTCCTTCTTCCGGTCAATCGTGCAGCGGCCGCGGAAGCCAGAGCGCGTCGAGAAAACCTTCGCCTGCACCGACCCCTTGTCCTTGTCCTTGGAAACCAGGATGCGGTTCGGAGCCAAGTCCTCGAGCGTCATCAAGCTCTTCTCGGTCCCGTTAATAATGAAGTAAGCCCCGGTGTCCATCGGATCCTCGCCCATGGTAATGAGTTCGTCCTCGGACTTGTTCTTCAAGTAACACAAGTCGGACTTGAGCATCACGGGGAGCTCGCCGATGTAAACGTCCTCGGTTTTCTTATCCTCGCCTTTTATGACGGGAGTCATCTCCAAGAAGAGCGGGGCGGTGTAACTCAAGTCACGCTGGCGCGCCTCGATAGGCAATAACCGGTGCCGCGACCCGTCCGCCTCGACGACGGTCGGCTCGGCAACTCGAATCTTCCCGAGCTTCACAGCGTAATCCTCGACTTGCGGCTCGATTAAATTATGCGCGTCGACGACCGCCTGCAAGCCGGTCTTAACGAATCGATTGTAAGAGTCGACTTGCTCCTTAACCAAACCGTTATTTTTCAAGTACGCCCTAGCTAAATCTCGGTACATTAAGAATCACTCCACAACGACGCGGTAGTAAACCTCGCCCTTACCCGTCACCGGGTTCTTCCCTTCAACGCGAATAACGTCGCCGAGGGAACAATCAACTTCCGCCAGGGAAGCATCCGTAGCTAAAATCTTAGGGAATTTACTGGCGGATTCCAAATTCAATTCCTTTAAAATCTTCCCAGCGTCCTCAACGAGAGAGACGGAGGGCAATAAGAAATGTTTAAACTTACCCATGGTGACCAACCGAAAAACGGCTTAACTAAAGTGAATACCCTTAGCTAAGCTCACGACCAACTATTAGTGCATAAAAACCTTTAAAAAGGTATCCAAAAAGCCGTTTTCAAGCGAATTACGGCACTTCCACTACTATAAAAAGCGCGTTAAGGGTTAAAACCGATGAGCGCCTAAACAATTTCGTGCCACTTAACGAAGCGTACTCCGAGAGCGCCATTCTTGAAATCATCGCGGCCTCAATCATCGTTATAGTGTTCTCTATTGCAGGAGCCATGGAACTCGGAGTAACCCTCGCATCCATGCTCGTCGTCTTCATACTCTACCAGCAATTCAAGAAGCGAGCCGACGAGAGCCGGCAGCGCGCCCGGCCCGTGAAAGGCTTCAACCCGCGTAAGTATAACGACAACTTTCATTGGGGCCCGATGGACGAGACCGACAACAAGCCCGCCCCCCCACAGAGAAGGAAAAGCAGGATCTCGCCTTGAAGGACACAATTAAAAATACATTAACCAAAAGAGTATGTGAGGCTGAGTGTTGAAAATGTCTAATGCTACAATAACGCAAATACAACAATTTAGAACTGATTTAAATTGGTTTTCAGAAAATCTAAATTCCCTTCAAAATGATTATACTGATAAGTATGTACTAATAAAAAAT